>JBGCFW010000204.1:0-4264 GCA_045107155.1 Ilumatobacter sp.
CCAAGATGCAGCGGCAGCCAGGATGTGCCGGGGTACACACGTGCCCGGTCGGGAACTGCTGGCCAGCCGGCACAACTCCAGCGAGGCGATTGTCATCACAATCGGCGCACACGGCGTGGTTCGGATCGGGCGTCCACTGGACCGGCGCATCGAGTTCGAACGCCCCGAGCACACCACGGCCATGGGCGGTGCGAAGGACATCGTCGAGTTGTTCGTCGATGTGGCGGGTCTTGCATTCCCGGTACACCGCTCGAACCTTCTTGGCGATGGCCGAGTTGTCGCCATCGCCGTCGGAGATGCACCGGGACAACCGCTCGCGCAGCGGCTCGACCAAGGATTGCGCCAACTTCTGGGCGGACTCGTTCACCGCTCGTTCGCCCGCTGCCTTGCGCAGCTTTGCCACACGTCCGGGCTCGGCGGTGGCTGCGCCGGCGTTGGCGGCGAGCAGCAAGTCATCGGAGATCACCGAGGCGTAGCGCTCGGCGTGGTGCGATGACCACGGGAGCAGGGCGTCCAGGTTGCGGACCGGGTCGCTGCGCCGAAGTGCATCGAGCACTTCGTTCTGTTCGTCCGCCAGCACCCGCTTGAGCTTGCGGGCACTCGACACGATCAACGGGGTCAGGTCCGCATCACGCTGTTCGAACACGGTGATCTCCGCATCGTCACCCTGTGAGTGATCGGCAACATCGTCGTCAGCAACATCGTGTGCGAGAGGCTCGGGCGGGTCGGCCAGCACGATGAGCGGCTCGGCGATGATCGACTCGTTCCCACCGTCCGGTTCAGGCTGCTCGTCGGCGGCAGTGAGGTCGACATGATCAGGCGCGTCGTCGGAGAGCTCTGTGTCATCGGAGAACTGTGTGTTGACCGTTGCATTCGCACGAAGTCGGGCAAACAAGTCGACGACGACATCGTCGTCGCGCTGGCTGTCGGCACGCTCGCTGTCGTCACGTCGGTCTTCGTCCCGCCGGTCTTCGTCACGGTCGCTGGCGGCCAGCTCATCCGCCACGTCCGCTGCGTCAACCGTTGCGTCAGCGTCGGCAACCTCGGGCTGCGCATCGGCAAGTCCGGCATCGGCATCGGCATCGGCATCGGCATCGGCATCGAGTGCGGCGTCGGTGCGTATGGCGTCGTGGATCTGGATGATCGCTGCGTCACCGCCAACCTCGACGTCGACCCCGTCCTCGACCTCGACCTCGTCATCTCCGTCGGCGCGAGGCTCAGCGTGAGCAGCGACGCCAGCGTCATGAATCTCGGCCACCTCGATCTCCGAAGCGTCCGTCTCGACCTCAGCGGCCTCGACCTCAACGACCTCGATCTCAACGACTGCGGTCCCAGCGGTTTCGGTCTCGGCGGTTTCGGGAGCCTCGACCTCCGGAGCCTCGACCTCTGCAGCAACGGCGGACGCGGCTGCGGCGAGCGCATCGACGTCTTGGCGGGCGACCATCACCGGCACCGGCCCGGTCGACGGCTGCAGGTTCACGTACTCGTCAGGCTCCCCGAGCGGCTGCATCTCGGCGACCACGTCGACAGCAACGAGGCGGGCGCGTTCGAACGCCTGCATCAACCGATCCCGCCCGTGGATCAACTGCTCGATCTGCTCGCGGGCGAGTTCGCGGCGCCGAGCGAGTTCGGAGAGCACCCGTTCACGATACGCACGGGCTTCGTTGACCATTTCGCGACCCTGCTGCTTCGCCATCGACAGCTCGGCTTCGGCATCGCCCGCCGCATCGGTGCGACGCCGGGAGGCCTCGATCTCGGCCTCTTCGCGCATCCGGCTGGCTTCGTCGCTCGCTTCCAACAGCATCCGGGCCGCCGATTGCTCGGCCTTCTCGCGGATTTCGTGTGCCGATTCACGAGCGGCATTGAGCACACGCGCTGTTTCCTCGCCGAGCAGACGGGTGAGCGCCTCGTCGTCGAGGCGGGCACTGTCGAGGTCCGGATTGTCCTGGGCCGCTTGGAGTTCGCGCTCGAGGAACAACTCGCGTTCGTGCAGCCGGCCGAGCTCGGCAGAGACCATCCGCAGAAAGTCCCGGACCTCGGCCTGATCGAAACCGCGGCGACCCGTCGAGAACGAGGCGTCTGCAACCTGCGCGGGCGACGCCGGGTCAGGGCGAGAGAAGGACATGGCCATCACGCAACGTTACGCATCTCAGCGACTGAGATGGTGGAGGGTCGAACAGAAAGTTCGACGGAGGGTGGCCGAGCTGACTCAGTCGGCGTCGGTGGCGTCGTCGGTGACAACACTGTTCACCGGCACGACCGGGTCGCCGCCCAGCAACTCCAGCACACCGAGCGCTTCGTCGAGCGAGCCCACGGGGATCAGCACGACCTCGCCATCACCGGCAGCATTCAGGCAGTCGAGTCGGCAGATGCCGTCATCAGGGTTGTCGGGATCAGGCTCGCTGAACTCGATCTGACTCGACGGCACGAGGAACACGCTGACGCCGTGCTGGTGCACGGCGCTGACCTTCTGCTCCAGGCCACCGATCGCTCCGACCGTGCCATCGAGGTTGATCGTGCCCGTGACTGCGATGTCTCGACCTCCCGTGAGGTCGCCGGGCGTGAGCTCGTCGACCAGTGCCAACGTGAACGCCAAACCGGCCGACGGGCCGCCGGCGGCAGTTCCGATCGACACGTCGAAGGGCAGATCCACGGTCCGCGTATCGAACGGCACAAAGCCGACGATGGTGCGATCAGGGTCTGTGGGGTCAGCGGAGAGCTCGACGGAGACGGTCATGGTGCCGTCACCCGGTCGATCGATCGTCATCTCGACGATGTCTCCGGGCTGCCCGTCCGCGAGCTCGGCGCTGAGGTCGTCGAGGGTGACGACCGGATTTCCATTGACCTCGAGAATCGTGTCGGCAGGGTCGAGCACCTCGTCGGACGGGAACTGCGTCTCGCACTCGAACCCGTCAGCGGCGGGCACCTGGCACAGAATGTCTTGCACCACAACGGCGCCCGACTCGATGGTTGGTTCGTAGCCCGCAGCGGTGAGCGCCACGAATTGCGCCTCCTGCGTGGCCGTGCGCATCTGCTGCAAGCTGATCTGACGATTCTGCGTCGCGGTGAGGCGTCCGTTTCGCCCTTCCTCGGTGAGCAAGTCGACGACCGGATCCCGTGAACCCACGAGCCAAGACAGCACGGACTGGTTCGGCGCACTGACCGTCACGAAGAAGAAGTCGCCGGCGGTCTCGAACACCTCGACCTCGTCGGGCAGATCGGTGTACGTGACGCGGTCGTTCACCGACTCGGCGCTCGCTGGAATGCGGGCATACGGAGCGCCCTGCTGTTCGCCCAAGCGAGGGTTCTCCGTGGTGGCGATGACTTCCGACGGAACCAGAGACGCCAACGAGAACAGCGCGAGACCGATCAGCGCCGCCACGGACGGGATCCAGGCCCACCACCGCAGAGGCGGAGCGATGAGTACGATGGGGGTTGTCGTGTCGGTCACTGATCTCACCACTGCTGCCGGTTGGATGGCCGGGCTTGCCATTGCGGCACTCGTGTTCGCCGGCTGGCGCAAGAATGCCAGAGCGATGCCACGAACACCACGCGCTGAGCCGAAACTTCGTCGACCGCGCGTTCCCATCGGCATCGCCGAAACGACCGTTCCGCTGTACAAGGCACCCAATCCACTTCGCCGATTGTGGGCTGCTGCGGCAAGTGCCGGCATCGCTGTGGTCATCGGCGCGGTCACCGCGGTGATCGTGGCGTTCGGTGCCGCGTACATCGTGATCACGCTGACGGACCTGTTGAAATCGTGACCGCCACCGACCCGGGGGTCGATGGTCCGAACCGGCGCGACGTCGCGATCTCCGGCCATACCGGAGACCTCACCACCGCTCGTGCCGGGCTCACCGCATCCAATCCCGAGGTTCGCGCCACCGCACTCGGCGCCCTCGAGCGACTCGGCGAACTCGACGATGCCGACATCGTCACCGCCCTCACCGACCCGGAACTCGCCGTACGGCGGCGAGCTGCCGAAGTCGCAGCGACGCACCCTGACGTGGATCTGATCTCGGCACTGCACGACGCCGACACCCGCGTCGTCGAAGTCGCGGCGTGGTCCTGCGGCGAGCACGAATCGAATCGACACGAGATCATCGAAGCGCTCATCGCGCTCGCAACCGGCTCTGACGAACCACTCGTTCGCGAGTCAGCGGTGGCCGCGCTCGGCGCCATCGGTGACCCCCGAGCGATCGGCACGGTCATCGCGGCGACCACCGACAAGCCCGCCGTGCGACGTCGGGCGGTGTTGGCATTG
>JBGCFW010000205.1:0-12400 GCA_045107155.1 Ilumatobacter sp.
TCGATGCCAAGGTGCTGATGCTCGGCGCTGGCGGACTCGGTTCCCCCGCTGCGTTGTACCTCGCGGCGGCGGGTGTCGGCACGATCGGCATCGTCGACATGGACGACGTCGACTCGTCGAACCTTCAGCGCCAGATCCTGCACAACGTCGACCGAATCGGCGACCGCAAGGTCGACTCTGCGAAGAAGACACTGGTGGGTCTCAACCCTGACGTCAACGTCGTCACCTACGACACCCGACTCGATGCGTCGAACATCATGGACATCATCGAGGGCTACGACGTCATCGTCGACGGCGCCGACAACTTCCCGAGCCGCTACCTGCTCAATGACGCAAGTGTGAAGCTCGGCATTCCGGTCGTGCACGGCTCGATCTTCCGGTTCGAAGGGATGGTCAGCGTCTTCCACCCGACCGAAGGGCCGACCTACCGCGACATGGTGCCCGAGCCGCCTCCCGCCGAACTCGCGCCGTCGTGCGCGGAAGCAGGTGTGCTCGGCGTGCTGCCCGGGATCATCGGTTCGATCCAGGCGCTCGAGACGATCAAGGTGATCCTCGGTCTCGGTGATCCGTTGATCGGCCGCATCCTGACCGTCGACACGAACGACATGGAGTTCCGTGTCTTCAATCTCAAGCCGAACCCGTCGAACGAAGTGACCCACGAGAATCGCGATCGCATTCAAATCAGGGAACTCGAGGGCCTCTGCGCCCCCGGCCTCGACTGAAAGAGGGCGTTCGCCGGCCCTCAGAGCTCGCGGCGCATGCGGATCTCGTCGACGCAGGGATCTGACGGCAGCGGCTGATGGTCACCGGTGACGCGGAATCCCGATGTCTCGTAGAGGCGGAGTGCCGCGGCGTTCCCGCGGGTCACCCAGAGCTCGACGCGTTCGGGGGGCTGCTCCTGCGCCCACTCGGTGACGGCGTCGACGAGCTGGCGCCCCACGCCGAGATCTCGTGCGTCCGGCGTGACCCACATCGACACCAGCTCCGTCGCCGTTTCGGTACGGAAGCCGCCGACGAGGCCGACGATCTCGCTGTCGGCCTCCGCGAAGAACATGACGCTGTCCGGACCGGTCGACGATTGAGTCGCTCGCCGCGACCAGTCCGCATCGCTGAACGCGAGTTCGCGTTCGAGCGTCGAGCCGAAGGCGCTCGGCATGTCCGTCAGCGCTGCCAGACGCATTCGTCGGAGCTCGCTGGCGTCCTCGGGGCGGATTCGCCGAATCGATGTGCTCATCGCCCCGATCTGACTCGATTGCCGTATGTCCGAGCAACAGGGTTTCAGGTCCGCCCAATTCGATGCCGGACCGAGGCGCGGGCCGGTGATCGGGTGCTTCGGCGCCGTCGAGCTCCGACATCGCCCAGGAGCCGAGCGAGCGCCCCAGGGGCACTCCCGGCGTCGCGGCTCGATAGGTTCGACCTCGTGCATGGAAGCCAGCAGGCAGCCACGATCGTCGAAGCGATCGAGGATGCGATCGTCTCGGGCGGCGATGAGCGACTCACGCTCGACGCCGACGGACGAAACAAGTATCACCTCGACCCTCGGTCATCCATCGGGACCTTTCACCGAGGGTCGTGCACCTGCTCGCCCCTCAACGCGTTCGGCGCGGGCGCCGTCGCGGCCACGCATGATGCTCTCGCGTCGAACGCCGTCGCACACTCGACCATCGCCGATCGTCAGCGGGAACGACTCCTCGCGTTGTTCGTCCCCGATGCGCCCGGAGCGGGTGTCGTCTTCGCGCCGTCGGGAAGCGACCTCTGCTACCTGCCGTCGATGTTCTCCTCGGTCATCGAACCGGGTCGACGGATCGTCAACGTCGTCGCGACGAGCGAGGAGCTCGGGTCCGGATCACTGCTCGCGCACGAGGGGCGACTCTTCGCCGAGCAGACCCAGGTTCGCGGCGGCCTGACCATCGGCACACCGCTCGATACCGGTCTGGATGTCGAGACGGTACTGCTCCCCGCTCGTGACGAGTGGGGCGGCATCGTCGATCAGGGCGCAGCCATCGAGCGCGTCGTCGCGGAACGCGATCCGGCCGATGCACTCATCGTGAACCTCGTGATCGGGAGCAAGTCGGGGATCGAGAACGGTGTCAGCGTGATCGAGCGCTTCGCCGGCGAGGAGATCATCTGGACCGTCGACCTCTGCCAGATGCGGGCTCGGCCGGCGCTGTACGAACGGCTGCTCGGTCTCGGCTGCATGCTGCTGTGCACCGGTTCGAAGTTCTACGAGGCGCCCCCGTTCTGTGGAGCGATGCTCGTGCCGCCGGCATGGATGGATCGCCTCGCAGGAGCGCACTCGCCTGCTCCGGCCGGCTACGGCGACGTCTTTGCACGAGCGGACTTCCCCGACTCATTGAAACGGATCGCGGAGCCGTTTCCCGTGGTCCACAACACCGGACTCCGCCTTCGGTGGGAGGCGGCTCTCGCCGAGATCGAAGCGTTCGACGCGGTGCCCCGCGCCGATTCCGCCGCCGCGATCGCAGCTTGGCACGCCACGGTGGTCGACCGGATTGACAGCTCCGAGACGCTGGAGTTGCTGCGCGACCAGGAGCTGACCAACGACTCGATCGTCTCGTTCCGGATCCGGGACGCCGTCGGCGGTCATCTCGACCGCGCCGCACTCGCCGCGGTGCACCGTTCGCTCGCGATCGATGGGGCACCGGAGATCGCGCCGTTCCGTCGGGCCACGATCGGCCAACCCGTCTCGTACACGTCCGGCTCGTTTCTTCGGGTGGCGATCGGGTCGTCAGACGTCCGTCGAGCGGTCGCAGCTGGCTACGACCCGGCGATGGATCTCGCGCTGATGGCAGCGCTCGAACGCACCGCACAGGATCTGTCGTGACCGTCGCCGGCGTGGTTGCTGCGGCAGCCGAGCGCGGCCTCATCGACGAATCCGATACCGCGGTGATCGCCTTCGACCTCGATGTGCTCGAACGCCAGGTCCACCGTGTTCGCGCCGCGTTTCCTGAGACTGCATGGCATGCGATCGCCGTGAAGACCAACCCGCTGGTGTGCGTGTTGCGCGAGCTCGCCGACATGGGCGTGTTCGCGGAGGCTGCATCGGCCGAGGAACTCGCGATTGCTCGCGCTGCGGGTTTCGGGGATCGGTGTGTGTGGGATTCCCCGGCGAAGACGGAACTCGAGATCGCAGCGCACATGATCCAGCCGCCGCGCTTGGTCAACGTGGACTCCCTCTCCGAGCTCGCTCGCTACGGTGCCGGCGATGTCAAGCTCGGGCTTCGCGTCAATCCGGAACTGCGTCCGGACACGATCAACGCGCTCGCCACGGGCGTGTCGGGTTCGAAGTTCGGCGTAGCGATTTCCGACCGTGAAACGATCGTCGATGCCTACGAACGTGAGCCTCGGCTCACTGCGATCCACGTACACAGCGGCTCGAACTCGAGGTCACTCGAGCCGATGGTCGCGGCGGTCGAACGTACGGTCGCGCTCGCCGACGAGGTCAACGCGCGTCGTTCGACGTCGGGGCAGATCGACACCGTCGACATCGGAGGCGGCCTGAAATCGACGCTCGGCGCCGACGAGGAACTCTCGGTCGAGCGATATGCCGAGCTGCTCGCCCAGCGCGTTCCAGCGCTCTTCGACGGCACCTATCGCGTCGTCACCGAGTTCGGGCGATTCCATCATCTCGCGGCCGGAGCCACGGCTTCGCGTGTCGAGTACGTCTCGGAGGCGGAGGAACGACGTCACGTCGTCGTGCACGTGGGTGCCGACTCCTTCGTTCGTGAGGTCTACGACGCGGACAACTGGCGCGTCGAGTTCGAAGGGCACGGCCCGGTACGACCCGGCGACACCGGCTTCGATGTCGTCGGTCCGCTGTGTTTCGAAGGCGACGTGATCGCGCGCGCAGTCGGCGGCTCGACGCCGTCGGTCGGTGACTGGCTCATCGCCCGCAACACGGGAGCGAACACGTTCTCGCTGTGGTCGCGGCACTGCAGTCGGGTCTTCCCGACCGTGTTGCTGTACCGCTCGAGTGACGTCGATGCATCGCTGCGGGTCGGTAAGCGGCGTGAGCGCGTCGACGACGTCGTGGCGTTCTGGTCATAGCCCTCTCCGAGGCTCGTCACAGGAGTGGCGATCGGTAACGTCGAGACATGGGGATCACGGTCGAACCGTCCGAACAGGTCTGTGGCGCGAGCGTCACCGGTGTCGATCTCACGGAACCGTTGAACCCGGCGGACATCGCCGAGATCCGGGCCGCTTGGCTCGAACACCACGTGCTCGCGTTTCCGAATCAGGCGATGTCCGATGACGATCTCGAGCGATTCACGCTCGCTTTCGGTGGCTTCGGTGACGACCCGTTCATCGCGCCGATCGAGGGACGAGAGCACGTCATCGCGGTCGAGCGGCGAGCCGACGAGACCGCCCCGCTGTTCGCGGAGAACTGGCACACCGACTGGAGCTTTCAGGCGCGTCCGCCGTCCGGAACATGCCTGTTCGGCGTGACGATCCCGCCAGCGGGTGGCGACACGCTCTACGCCGATCAGCATGCAGCACTCGACGCGATGCCGACCGAGCTGCGCGAACGGCTCGAGGGCAAGCTCGCCGTGCACTCCGCCCGCGGCGGTTACGCCCCCGACGGAACCTACGGGTTCGCTGACCAGGAGACGGATCGCAGCATGGCGATCCGCCCGTCTGACGAGGCGATGGCCACACAGCTCCATCCGATCATCCGCGAGCACCCCGAGACCGGACGCCCGGGCCTGTTCGGATGCATCGGGTACATGATCGGCGTCGACGGGATGCCCGACGACGCAGCGCGCGACCTGCTGTTCGAGTTGTACGCCTGGCAGACCCGCGACGAGTTCGTGTACCGCCATCGATGGGAGCGCGACATGTTGACCATGTGGGACAACCGTTCAGTGCTCCACCGAGCCACCGGCGGCTATGACGGCCACGACCGCCTGCTGCATCGCACGACCATCGCCGCCGCCTGAAGTGGGCGAGGGCCGCGGCCCGACTCAGTTGAGGAACTCGGGCTCGCGGGCGACGAGCTCGTCCCAGAACGGCTGGAACTGGAACCATCCGGCGATGTCGGAGCCCTGCGACTTGTGGCCGTCCTCGCAGAATGCTTGCGGGATCTCGATCGGCTCACCGGCCGACTCGGCCAGGAGCTGTGCCTGGCAGCAGCGCTCGAGTGCCACGAACCACCAGACGGCGGCGTCGACGGATCCGCCCGTCGTGATGAGACCGTGGTTCTGGTGGATCAATGCCTTCTTCTCGCCGAGCGCCTCGGCCATCTTCCGGCCGACCTCGGTGTCGAGCACCACGGCACCTGAACCGTCGTTGCAGAGCGCGACGTCGTTGTAGAACATCGTGGCGTCCTGCGTGATCATCTTGAGCGGCTTGCCGAGTGTCGAGAAGGTCTTGCCGTACATCGAGTGCGAGTGCGCCGCGGCCATCACGTCGGGACGGGCCTGGTGGAGTTGACCGTGGATCGCGAACGCGGCCTGGTTCAGCGAGCCGTCGCCCTCGACGATCTCGCCGGAATGGTCGACGCAGATCAGGTCGCTCACCGTCATCAGCTTGAAATTCGTTCCGAACGGGTTGACCCAGAACCGGTCGGGGAACTCCGGGTCGCGCACGGTGACGTGGCCTGCGACGCCCTCGGCGAGGTGGAGGCGGCCCATCGTGCGGAGACCGGCGGCGAGGCGCTGCTTGCGGTGAAGGCGCTCCGCTGCGAAGTCATCCTTCGGGGTCGTCGCCTCCTTCTCGAGTTCGGCGAGCTTGTCATCGATCGTGTTGGCCATGTGACCATCGTAGTGATCCGGTCAACCGGCGCCCCGAGCGAGCGGTCACGCCGGGTCGGTGCGTACCACGGTCTCGACCCGTTCGATCTCGTCGCGTTCCTGGATCGAGACACCAATGAGTACGAGCACGATGCCGATGACGTCGATCGCAGACGGTTGCTGGTCGAGGAACGCCCAGCCCATCAGTGCCGCCGTGACCGGCAGCAATGCGAGCAGGAGTGAGAAACGGCGGATCGGGATTCGACGCATCGTGAACTGATCGATGCCGTAGCCGATCGCGTTCGAGAACACGCCAACCACGAGACACAACACGAGCAGGCTCGGCGTGACCCAGACCGGGCCGCTCCACGGCGCACCGATCGGAGTGGTCACGATCGTGCCGATCGCCAGGCCGAGGCCGAGGCCGGCGACGCCTCGGTCGACGTGGGCGACGCGTGATCCGATCACGATGTACCCGGCCCAGAACGCTGACGCCAGAAGGATGAACACGAGGCCCGCCGTGTTGCCGGCGTCGACCTCGACACCACCGAGTACGCACACGCCACACACGGCAAAGGCCAGCGCCAGTGCGTTGCGCCCGGAGCGGGTCGTGGCCGCAGCAACGGCGATCGGGCCGACGAACTCGATGGTGACGCCCTTTCCGAGGTCGATGCGATCGATCGCGAGGTAGAAGAACGTGTTCATCAGTGCTGTCGCCACTCCGAAGAGGGCCACGCCGATCAGCTGCTGACGGGTCCAGCCGGTCCACCACCGCCTCGACACGACGAGCAGGGCGATCGCCGCGCCCATCACGCGAAACCAGGCCACGGTCTGGGGTTCGACGCGGTCGAAGAGTCCGACTGCGATCACGGCGCCGACGTATTGGGCGATGGCGCTCAGCACGAAGAGGACCTCCGGCTGCGTTCGATCGAGGCGCCGTGCGACCGCCGAGGTCGCTGGTTCGTCGCGATCGACCGTCGTCACCCCGACAGTGTGGCCCGTCGGCCCGATTCGGCGACGGCCAGCCCCGAAACAGCTCAACCTGCTCGGTTTGTGTTGGCGTTCTCGCCCGCATGGCGGGCGAGAAAGCGGGCGCAAACGCTCCCGGTCGCCGCTCATGCGACAAGATGCGGTGGTGAACCGACCGATCAGTCCGCCGTCGATCGCGCCGCCCGCGGCCAACTACGTGCACGCTGTCGTGAGCGATGCGCCGTCGCGGTGGTTGCACACCTCCGGCGTGGTGCCGGTCGAACCCGATGGATCGACACCGATCGACGTGGGTGAGCAGGCCACCGTCGTGTGGCGGAACATCTCGGCGATGCTCGACGAGGCCGAGATGGCCGCCGCCGACATCGTCTCGGTGACGACCTACGTCGTGACGGGCCAACCGCTCGGCCCGGTGATGGCGGCGCGCGACGCTTTCCTCGGGACACACCGTGCGGCGTCCACCTTGGTCACGGTCCCGGAACTGGCCCAGCCGGCCTGGCAGATGGAAGTTGCGATCGTCGCGGCCCGATGACTTCGCCGGGGACACGATCGAGGTCTGACCCCGATCGAGTCCCTACGATCGGGACATGGCCGACGCACCCGAACTCCCCACGACCGACTCGGGCATCCCGATCGAGAAGATCTTCACCGGTGAGGCGCTCGCCGACTGGAACGCCGAGAGCAAGCTGGGCGTCCCGGGCAAGGCGCCGTTCACTCGCGGACCGTACCCGTCGATGTACACCGGTCGGCTCTGGACGATGCGCCAATACTCGGGCTTCGGCTCGGCGGAGCAGACCAACGAACGCTTCAAGTTCCTGCTCGATGCCGGCCAGACCGGACTGAGCTGCGCGTTCGATCTCCCGACGCAGATGGGTTACGACTCCGATGCCGGGCGAGCCGAGGGGGAAGTCGGAAAAGTCGGTGTCGCCATCGACACCATGGCCGACATGCGGCTGCTGCTGGCCGATCTGCCGCTCGACAAGGTGTCGACGTCGATGACGATCAACTCGACCGCGGCGATCTTGCTGTTGATGTACGAGCTGGTCGCCGAGGAGCAGGGCGTGTCGGCCGACCAGATCTCCGGCACGATCCAGAACGACCTGCTCAAGGAATACATCGCTCGCGGTACCTACATCTTCCCGCCGAAGCCGTCGATGCGGGTCATCACCAACATCTTCGAGTACTGCTCGAAGCACGTGCCGTCATGGAACACGATCTCGATCTCCGGCTATCACATCCGTGAGGCGGGCT
The DNA here is from genome assembly GCA_045107155.1 of Ilumatobacter sp. GTDB lineage: Bacteria > Actinomycetota > Acidimicrobiia > Acidimicrobiales > Ilumatobacteraceae > Ilumatobacter_A. Next base: position 7,986 of record JBGCFW010000205.1, read on the forward strand.
CGACGGCCGTCCAGGAGATCGCATTCACGCTCGCCAACGCGATCGCGTACGTTCAGGCCGCAGTCGACGCCGGCCTCGACGTCGACGACTTCGCGCCGCGGTTGTCCTTCTTCTGGAACGGCCACAACAACTTCTTCGAAGAAGCCGCGAAGTTCCGCGCGAGCCGACGCATGTGGCACACGATCATGACCGAGCGGTTCGATGCGAAGAACCCGAAGTCGCAGATGCTGCGCTTCCACACTCAGACCGGCGGTTCGACGCTGACGGCCCAGCAGCCGATCAACAACGTCGTGCGCGTCGCCATCCAGTCGATGGCCGCCGTGCTCGGTGGCACCCAGTCGTTGCACACGAACGGCTATGACGAAGCGCTCTCGCTTCCGACCGAGACGGCTGCACGCATCGCGCTGCGAACGCAGCAGATCATTGGTCACGAATCAGGTGTGGCCGACACCGTCGACCCACTGGCGGGTTCGTACTTCGTCGAAACGCTCACCGACGAAGTCGAGCGCCTGGCATGGGAGTACATCGAGACCATTGACGAAAAGGGCGGCGCGGTCGCAGCGATCGAGCAGGGCTTCCAGCAGGACGAGATCATGGACGCGGCCTACTCGTACACGAAGTCGATCGACGATGACGAGCGAGTGATCGTCGGCGTGAACAAGTTCACCGTCGAGGAGGAGGAGCCGATCGAGCCCTTCCCGATCGACCCGCAGCTCGAGGTCGAGCAGCGCGAGCGAACCAAGGCGTACAAGGCCGCCCGCGACACCGCGGCCGTCGAGTCGGCGCTCGCCGCCGTGAAGGCGACGGCTGAGTCCTCGGACAATCTGCTGTACACGATGAAGGATGCGTTGCGCGCCGACTGCACGCTCGGCGAGATCAGCGACAGCCTCCGGTCGGTCTTCGGCCAGTACACGCCGTGACCTGCAGGCCGGGTCGCCGCTCGGTCTCGTAGCCTGCTGCGATGGCGTGGGAGTTGTTCCGCCGTGAAGGAGCGGACGGGTTGGAGATGATCGGCGTCGACGCCCTCCTGCTCGCTGACGCGCCGCTTGCCGCGCTCCCGATCGCCGTGGAGGTGTCGGTCACCAACACGTCGGTGCACCCCGACGTGCTCGCGGAGACCGAGGGCACGCTGGAATCGCTCAGCGCAAAGCTCGGTGGGCGTCTCGCCGGGGTCGTTCGGTCTGCCACCAACCTGTGGACGCTGGTGTATCTGCCGTCAGATGAGCGAGCGCGCCAGTTCTCCGAGGTTCCGCTCCCGCGGTCGGCATCGATCTGGGTCCAGCCGGCGATCGACCCGGACTGGAGGATCTTCGACCGAGTCCGGCCGGTGGGGATGGAAGAACAGTCGATGTATGACCTCGGCGTGATGCGTCGCCTTCACGCTGCTGGTGACCGCGGCGGCGAGCGGCGAATCGATCACGTGGTTGCGTCGCTCGCGGTCGATGCCGCGTCCGGGTTCGTGACGGCAGCGAAGAGTGTCCTCGTCGACGCGCAGGTGCAGACAGACTCGACCTCCGGCACCGTCACCGTGAGCCACCTTGCCGACCCGACCGACATCACGACCGACGCCTGGACGTTGCGCCAGATCGGCGAACGGCATGGCGGCCGCTATGAAGGCTGGACCTGCGAAGTCGCTGGTGCGCCGCCGCCGCCAGCGCGCAAGCGACGGCGGTTCCGTCGATGAACGTGCTCGCACTCGGCTTCCAGAAGTGGCCGACGTGGCAGCAGGCGTGGGTCGCGACGGGGATCTGCTTGGCGCTGATCGTGGTGCTTCGACGTGTTCGCCCGAGTCGATTCACCGAGTTCGCGCTGCCCACGTTGCAAGAACTCGCCGTACTCACCGGGCTCTACGGGTTGTGGCGCACGGCCAAGAAGCTGCCGCTCACGCAGTCGGAAGGAGCTCTCGAGCGCGCTCGCGACATCGTCGAATTCCAAGAGGCCATCGGTCTGCCTGCCGAGATCGGCCTACAGCAGTGGGTGGTAGATCGCGATCCGCTCGGGTGGCTCGCAGCGGCGTACTACATCGTGATGCACGTGCCGTCGCTGTTCGTGTTTCTCGCGTGGATGTTCTTCCGTCATCGCGACCTGTATCCCCGGTGGCGCAACGTGTTGGCGCTCACGACGGCGGGGTGTCTGTTCATCCGCTTCGTGCATGTCGCGCCACCACGGTTTCTGACCGATCTCGGCTACGTGGACCTCTCCGAAGTGCACGACCTGTCGGTCTACGGTCCGGTCGGCACCGGTGTGTCGGGGCAGTTCGTTGCGATGCCCTCGATCCACGTCGCCTGGGCAGCGGTCATCGGGTTCGGCATCGTCGCGTCCTCGAACAGCCGATGGAAGTGGCTGTTCGCCGCACACCTGCCGCTCACGATGTGGGTGGGGATGGTGACCGGGCATCACTGGTGGCTCGACGGGATCGTGGCGATCGCACTCGTCGGTGTGTCGCTGCTGGTCGACGAAGGCGTGCGGCGAGCCTGGAGGGCGTGGGGGCCGCGTCCATCCTCAGAGCTCGGCGGTGAGGGCGTCGAGGAGGTCGTCGTACTCGGTGAAGGCGGAGAACTGGGGGAACTCGGCGATCACGTTGTCGGGTGACCGGAACAAGAAGCCTGCTGATGCGGCGCCGAGCATGGTGGTGTCATTGTAGGAGTCCCCGGATGCGATCACGCGGAAGTTGAGCGATTGGAACGCTTCGACCGCCTTGCGCTTCTGGTCCTGTTGTCGGAGTCGGTAGCCGACGATGTCGTCGCCGTCGACGACGAGCTGGTGGCACATGATGGTGGGCCAGCCGAGCTGACGCATGAACGGCGTCGCGAACTGTTCGAACGTGTCGGACAGGATGATCACCTGGGTGCGGGAGCGGAGTTCGTCGAGGAACGCACGAGCGCCGGGCATCGGCTCGAGGGTGGTGATCACCTCCTGGATCTTCGCGAGCCCGAGGCCGTGTTCTGCGAGAAGGTCGAGCCGGTAGCGCATCAACACGTCGTAGTCAGGTTCGTCACGCGTCGTGCGCAGCAAGCCGTCGATCCCTGTGGTCTCCGCGACAGCGATCCACACCTCGGGGATCAGGACTCCCTCGAGGTCGAGGGTGACGATGGTCTGAGTGGGTTCGATGTCGGCGGCCACGGCGTCAGTCTGGCGCAGCCGGCGGGTGTCAGACGAAAGTCGCGGTGATCAGGCCGTGACGTGCGTGAGGACCACGCCGGGTCGCTCCGTCGCGGGCGCGGGCGAAGATGCCCAGCCGAGGTACACGATTCCGACGATCTGGTCCTCCGCGCCGAAACCGCACAGATCGAGCACGTTCGGCGGGCTGGTGACCGCTGGCGTCGACCAGAACGAAGCGAGCCCGAGCGTCGTCGCCCCGAGCAGCAGGTTCTGAATTCCTGCTGCGACCGAATCGCGGTTCTCGACGTGCAACATGGCGTTGTCGTGCGGCTCGGCGGCGACCACCAGAACGGCGGGCGTGCGGGCGTACTTGCCGGCGGTCTTCAGGCGCTTCGCCTGGTCACCGATCTCGGCCGCAACCATGTCGACGACCATGGTCTCGCCGAGCGTTCGGCGTCCTTCACCGGTGAACATGGCGAACTTCCAGGGCCAGGTCTTCTTGTGGTTGGGCGCCCAGCAGGCGAGCTCGCACAGCGAACTGACGACGGACTCGGTAACCGGACGATCCTGGTCGACGAACATCGACGTTCGTCGGGCTCGGATCACGGCGGAGAGCTGATCGAACGTCGCGGTGTCGTTCATCCGATCAGCCTGTCACGCCGTCGCCCAGATCAACACCTCGGCGCCGTCGTCCCCTGCGGTCAGGGTCGGGTCGCCGGCCGCCGTGAGTCGTGCTGCGTCGCCGGAGTCGAGCTGATGTGTCGTCTCGGTCGCCGCGAGCTCGGCCGTGCCGATGGGCACGAACACGTGGACGTGGCGGTCATCGGGCACCGTGACGGACTCGCCCGGCGCCATCCTGGCGCCATAGAGCACCGCGTCGTGCTGGCGGATCGAGATCGCCGCATCGTGGCCCTTCCCGGAAGCGATCGGGACAAGGCCGCCGCGTGCGAGTTCGCTGTTGATGTCGAGCTGCTCGTATCCCGGGTCGATCGACTCGGTGTCGGGCAGCACCCACATCTGGACGAAGTGCACGTCGTCGGTCCCGGAGTTGTTCATCTCCGAGTGCCAGATGCCGCGCCCGGCCGACATGCGCTGCGCGAGGCCGGGGTAGATGATCCCGCGGTGTCGCTCGCTGGTGCACCAATGATAAGCACAGTCCCATCGTTGTTGATCGCGACAGATTCGCCGAATTCATCCAGACTTGAAGTGCCGTCAATTTCGGAGATCAGATTCCAGAAAGGAACGCTGAAGCTCTGCGTTGAAACAGGCTGCAGATCAACAACATTCCCAGCCGCGTCGGTGACGTTATTCTG
>JBGCFW010000206.1:0-12172 GCA_045107155.1 Ilumatobacter sp.
GCGATGGCCTGACAGTGGGCGAAGATCTCGGGACCTTCCGCGTAGTGCCGAGACGGGACGTAGTTCATCTCGTCCAAGAGCGGGAGGTAGTCGTACGAGACCACGTCGCACGCGACGCCGGGGTACCGATTCCAGTACCAGGTACCGCCGACGTCGGCGCCTCGCTCGACGATGCGAATGCTGTCGACGCCCTTCTCGCGAAGCCGAGCGGAGGTGAGCAGCGCGGAGAACCCACCTCCGATGAAGAGCACGTCGACGAGGTCGTCGTCGGTATCGATGATCGGTTCACGGTCGACCCAGTCGTCGGCGTAGGGATCGCGCGCCAGATCGGCCATGGCGCCGTCGAGATCGCGGTACATGTCGGTGCCCGGCGGGCGGAATCGGAGTCGGAGGTCGCGTTCTTCGGCGAATTTCGCCTTGATCGCGTCGTAGTACCGCTGCTGGGGCCGGTCGGCGCGCTCGGACCCGTCGAAGTTCAGTGTGAACTCGTCATCCTTCTCGGCGGACTCTTCGGTGGTGTTCGTCATCGGCGGTTCACCTCGTGTCGGTGGCGGATGTGTCGTGGCGCGGGAGTGCGTCGAGGCCACCGAGCGTTCGCACGGTGTCTCGGAACAGCAGCTGTGCACTCGGGCGCGGGGGCGTCGGGTCGACCACCGAGTTGGGGTCGAGCCCGGCAAGGAGCGCAGGGGTGGTGCGCGCGGCATTGCGCGAGTCGAGTCCCACGACGGGGGTGATCAGGTCGAAAAGCGTCTCGAGGAAGCGCTGCCAGTGCTGTGTGTGTCGCGACTTGATCTCACGGAGTGCCTCGTCGTGAACGGCGAGTCCGGACAGCTCCTGGACGACGCCGAGGAACTCGGTGTTCGGGAGGCTCTCTCCGAAGCAGAACGCGACGACGTCGTCGATGAGCTCGTCGGGAGCGCGGGCGGCGTCGAGCAGCGGAAAGCCCGCCACGATGCGATTGCACAGGTCGCGGGCGTAGTGAACGAGGATCGCCTGCTTGTCGTCGAAGTAGTAGCCGACATGGCTTGGCGTCATACCCGCCCGTTCGGCGATCCCGGTGAGCGTGGTGTTGGCGTAGCCCTGCTCGGTGATGCAGTCGTACAGCGCACGCGAAATCAACTGGCGCCGATCGGGTCGCGCCGATCGGGAGCGGGCCGGCTCGGCTGCGACGGTTGCCGTTGTCGCTGGTGTCTGACGTGTCACTTTGCACAGTTTTCAAGACACTTGTAACTTCTGCAAATCGGATCGAGTCAGCTGGGGGCTGTCCATGAAGATCGGGATCAACGCGACGACGATGCTCGGTCGCACCGGGCCGGCCGGCTTTGCCGAGCACGCGGTGGCGGCTGAGCAGGCCGGCTTTTCGAGCTACTGGCTCGCCGAACACCCGACCGGCGGGTTCGACGCCCTCACCGTTCTGACCGTCATCGGCCAGTCGGTGCAGCACATGGAACTCGGAACAGCGATCGTCCCGACCTACCCCCGCCACCCTGCGATCCTCGCCGGTCAGGCCGTCACCACACAGGCGGCCATCAACAGCCGGCTCTCGCTCGGCATCGGCATGTCACACAAGGTGATGATGGCCGAGCTCGGCATCCACGACGACAAACCCATCCGGCATCTTCGGGAGTATCTCGACGTGCTGATGCCGTTGATCGAGACGGGGCGCGTCGACTCGCAGGGGGAGACGCTGTCGGCGCGAGCCACCATGCTCGCCCGGCCCGATACTCCACCCGAGGTCACCGTCGCAGCGCTGGGTCCGCAGGCTCTGCGCGTCGCAGCTCGGACCACGGCGGGCACAAACCTCGCGTGGTGCGGACCGAAGACGATCCGCGAACACATCGTCCCGACGATCACCGACGCGGCGGAGCAGGCCGACCGCCCACCACCGCGGATCATCGCGACCCTGCCCGTGTGCGTCACCGACGACCCCGACACCGCACGGGCGAAGCTCACAGCGAGCACGCAGATGTACACGACGCTGCCGTCGTACCAGGCGATGTTCGAAAAAGAGGGTGTCGAGTCGACCGGTGACTTCGGGATGATCGGCAGCGAGGACCAGGTCGAGCAGATGCTCGGCGACCTCGCGAGCACCGGCCTCACCGACTACGGCGCGTCCGAATTCGGGCTGAACTCTGACGATCGAGCACGGACCCGAGCACTGCTGTCCCGATTGGCGAAGGCGGCATCATGAGGCCCGATCGCAGGGTCTGTACCTGCTCCACGCACGTCCACGCCCCAAAGAGATCACGACGGCGCAGCGCGCGCGATCGGTGGATGTGATGACGTCGCTCCCGAAGCCTCTCGATGGCGTCCGGGTCCTCGATCTGACGCGGGTCTTCGCTGGGCCGATCGCCGGGCGCACGCTCAGCGATCTCGGTGCCGATGTCGTGAAGGTCGAGCCGCCGGACGGGGACGTGACGAGACTCTGGGGTCGCAAGACCGCTGGACTGTCGACGTACTTCACCCAACAGAACTGTGGCAAGCGCAACGTCTGCATCGACCTGCACAGCAGTGACGGTCCGGAACTCGTCGCACGGCTGGCCGAGCAGGCTGATGTCGTGATCGAGAACTTCCGACCCGGTGTGCTGACCCGCTTCGGCATTGACTGGGATGCGCTGAGCGTGCGCAAGCCGTCGTTGATCATGCTGTCGATCAGCGGATTCGGCCAAGACGGACCGGAGTCGCAGCGAGCCGCCTACGCGTCGATCATCCACGCCGAGTCCGGAATCCTTCCACCCGCAGTCGGCGACGAGATGCCGCTCGACCTCGACCTCAGCGCTGCGGACGTGCTGTCCGGAATGCACGGTGTCATCGCGGTGCTCGCAGCATTACGTTCTCGGGATCTCACCGGCGTCGGTCAGCACGTCGACATGGCGATGATGGACGCGATGACGTTCTCAGCCGACATCATCATCAACTCGCTCGATCGAGGCCGCCGTCGTGAACCGGTCAACGGTGAGGTGTGGCGCACCGCCGACGGTCCGAAGATGATCCCCGGTGGACTCCGCTGGATCTGGCACCAGCTCTCGAAGACCGCAGGGCTGGAGGATCCCACCCCGAACGACGCCGACATCGGTGACAAGATCGCCTCTCGGCGGGCGATCATCACCGAATTCCTGTGTGCACTGCCGGGTCGTGGAGCGGTCATCGATGCCCTCGACGCGGCAAATCTGGCGTGGGCCGATGTTCGCGAGTGCGGGGAGGTGCTCGAGTCGCCGACGCTGATCCACCGCGAGACGGTCGTCGACATCGACGATCGTGCCGGCGGAACCCGCCAGGTGATTCGCAACCCGTATCGCATGTCGGCAACCGATCTGTCTGATGTTGGCGTGGCGGCGTTCCGTGGCGAGCACAACGTCGAAGTGCTCGATGAGTGGTTGGGGATCACACCGGCGGGCATCGAGGCGCTGAGCGTCGACGAGTGGGTCGAGGCGGCGCCATGACCGATCGGCTCGTACAGCGCCTGGCCGACGAGTCGGACTTGATGGAACTCCTCCATCGGTACGCGTTCGGGCTCGACCACGAGGACTGGGAGCTGTGGCGCAGCGTGTTCGCCGACGAGGTCACGATGGACATGAGCGATTTCCAACCTGACCCCGCGCCTCGACCCGCGGCAGCGGACCTGGTGGTCGCCAACGCGCGCGTGATGTTCGCAGGGCTCGAGCGCTCGCAGCACTTCATGGGGTCACACAGGTTCGCGATCGACGGCGACACGGCCACGATCACGGCACACATGCGTGCAGAGCACTGGCTGCACACCGGGCAGGGAAGCGACCGCTACACGATGTTCGGCACCTACTTCGATGACGCGGTGCGTACCGACGACGGATGGAAACTGGTGAAGGTGCGCCTCCGGTTGCTCCGCGAGGAGGGCAATCGCCACCTGATGCGTGAGGCGGTACGTCGAGGAAAGCACCTCATCGCGGGCGGCGACGCAGGGTGACGACACGATGAGTCACGCGCCAACCCGCGTCGGTTTTCACGACCTCGTCGTAGTACGACGCTGTTCCCGTGAGCCCCTTCGCCTGGAGCGCGATGATTCGAAAGTTCAGTTGCACACCGTCGTCGGTGTCGTCGACGTACACGTTCGTCATCGTGTGGGTCTTCGGATGCAGCGCGTCTTCGTCCATGAATCGCTTGATCTCTGGGAGTCCCTCGAGCAGCGGGACCCCGAGGTCGGAGAGGTCGAAGACCGCGTCCTCGGTGAAGATCCGATCCAGCCCATCCCAATCGCGATCGTCGATCGCATCGCCATAGCGGCCCGGGAGCTCGTGCAGTTCGAGTCGGTCGGCGATGGTGATGGCCATGCCCAACAGTACGGCTCCGGCCCGCAGCCGGATCGCAAACGCGAGCGAGAGAGAGCAGCAGTGTGACGACTTTCGAAGAAGTACTCGAACAGACACTCGGTGACATCGATTTCGACCCGGCGGAACTCAAGGCTCGCTACCTCGCCGAGCGGGACAAACGTCTCCGTACCGACGGCAACAGCCAGTACGTCGAGGTCACCGGTGACTTCAGCAGCTACGTCGACGACCCCTACGCCGAACCGATCGAGCGCGATCCGCTGAACGATCACACCGACGTCGTGATCATCGGTGGGGGCTTCGGTGGCCTGTTGATGGGAGGTCGCCTCCGCGAGGCTGGTTTCGACGATGTACGCGTCATCGAGAAGGGCGGTGACTTCGGGGGCACGTGGTATTGGAACCGCTACCCGGGAGCCATGTGCGACGTCGAGTCGTACTGCTATCTCCCGATGCTCGAGGAGCTGGACTACATCCCGAAGCACAAGTACTCCTACGCCCCGGAGATCATGGAGCACTCGCGCAACATCGCGCGGCACTACGGCTTGTACGAGCGAGCCCTGATGTCCACCGAAGTCACCGAGATGCGATGGGAGGAGTCTTCCGGCGTCTGGACGATCGAGACCAATCGAGGTGACCGACTCACTGCCAGGGTCGTGATCACCGCGGCGGGTCCGCTCAGTCGTCCGAAGCTGCCCGGTATCGAGGGGATCGATGACTACGCCGGCCATACGTTTCACACGAGCCGGTGGGACTACGACTACACGGGCGGCGACAACACCGGCGGACTCACCGGGCTGGCCGACAAGCGGGTGGGAATCATCGGGACCGGCGCGACCGCTGTCCAGTGCGTCCCGCATCTCGGCGAGTCAGCCCACGAGCTGTTCGTGTTCCAGCGAACCCCGTCGTCGATCGACGTGAGAAACAACCGTGAGACGCCGGAGGACTTCGCGGACTCGCTGGAGCCGGGTTGGCAGTACCGGCGCATGGACAACTTCAACCGGATGGTGATCGGTGCGAAGACCGATGTCGATCTCGTCAACGACGGCTGGACCGACATCTTCCGCAACTTGACGGGCATCGCGGCGAAGACCGCGTCGGAGAAGCTCGGCCGCCGGCTCACGAGCTCCGAGAAGGCGCGGCTGATGGAGATGGCCGACTACAAGAAGATGGAGACGATCCGACGGCGTGCCGAGGAGACGATCGAAGACCCCGAGACGGCCGAGCTGATCAAGCCGTGGTATCGCCAGTTCTGCAAGCGGCCGTGCTTCCACGATGACTACCTGCCGACGTTCAACCGTGCGACGGTCCACCTCGTCGACACCGACGGCAAGGGCATCGACCGATTCACCGAGACCGGGCTGGTTGCCAATGATGAGCACTTCGAACTCGACTGCATCATCTTCGCGACAGGCTTCGAGGTCGGCACCAGCTACACCCGCCGAGCGGGTTACGAGGTGGTGGGCCGTGACGGTGTGGCGCTGAGTGAGAAATGGGCAGACGGGCTCAGGACGCTGCACGGGATGCAGACGGCGGGCTTCCCGAACTCCTTCCACATGGGTTTCACGCAGGGCGCGGTCACGGTCAACGTCCCCGAGACGCTCAACGAGCAGGCCGTGCACATCAGTCACATCCTGGCGACGACACGGGATCGCGGCGCGACCGTGGTCGAGACGACACCACAGGCCGAGCAGGAGTGGGTCGACGAGATGATCGCCAAGGCCCGCCTCGGCGAGCGGTTCCGTGCCGAGTGCACCCCCGGCTACTACAACAACGAAGGCAAGGTCGGCAACGGCAACGGGTTCTTCGCCGCGAATTATGGTGCCGGTCCGGTGAAGTTCTTCCAGATCCTGCAGGCCTGGAGAGATGACGGATCGCTTCCCGGCTGCGTGTTGACGACAACCGATTCGAACAGCGAACCGAAGGCGAGTGCGACATGACACAGGGACGACTTGACGGTCACGTCGCCGTGATCACCGGCGGAGGCAGTGGGATCGGCGCGGCGAGCGCTCGACGCTTCGTCGAAGAGGGCGCCAAGGTGCTCATTGCCGACATGACCGACAAGAAGGCTGTCCCGCTCGCCGAGGAGCTGGGCGACGCCGCCGAGTTCTTCCAGGCCGACGTGTCTCGCGAAGACGATGTCGAGGCGATGGTCGGTGCAGCGCTTTCCAGGTGGGGCCGGCTGGACGTCATGTTCAACAACGCCGGGTTCGGCGGAGCGATCGGTCCGGTCGAAACGCTGACCGTGGATGACTTCGACATCACGTTCGACGTGCTCGTGAAGGGTGTGTTCCTCGGCATCAAACACGCCACGCCGATCATGCGGGAGCAGGGAACGGGCTCGATCATCAACACGGCATCGGTGGCGGGTCTCCAAGCCGGTTGGTCGCCGCACCTGTACAGCGTGGCCAAGGCGGCCGTGGTCCACATGACCAAGTCGATGGCGCTCGAACTCGGCGAATACGGCGTCCGCTGCAACTGCATCTGTCCCGGCATCATCGCCACCCCGCTGGCCGCCGGTTTCGCCAGGGCGACCGATGAACAGCTGGCCGAGATGAAGTCGAGGTTCGGGCGAACTCAGGTGCTCGGCCGTATCGGCGACCCGGTCGACATCGCGAACGCCGCCGTCTTTTTGGCGAGCGAGGAGTCGAGCTACATCACCGGCCATGCTCAGGTGGTCGACGGGGGAGCGTTCGCCGGCAAGCCGTGGAACAAGCAGCACTCGAACATGACCGATGCTCGTCCGATCAAGATGTACCGGCCGGAAGGTCGCTGAGCGTCCGTTCGCGGGCGGCCCGAATCAGCGGATGCTGACGTTGGGGACGTCGTGGCGCCGCAGCAGGTGGTCGGGAGCGCGGTGATTCCGAGGCCTGAGCACCATCAGCGCGACATCGTCCTCGCCATCGGACACGGCGTCGTCGATCAGGTCATTGGTGATCTCGGCGCACGACTTGTCGAACCGGTCCGCCACCAGACGGCCGAGGCGCTTCACCCGGTCGTCCCACGGCACACGACGGCGCTCGACCAGACCATCGGTGTACAGCACGAGGAGGTCGTCGACGTCGTACTGGAAGGTGGCCGACACCGCTGAACCGTCACCGAGCGTGAGCGGTGGGCGTCGCCCGACTTCGATCACGGACGCGATGCCGCCCGGGCGGACGTGGAGAACTGGCGGATGTCCAGCGGAGGCGATGCGGCCTGTCGTCGAGCCGTCGAGCATCATGACGACGACGGTGGTCATCGCCGCGCCGGGGACGTCCTGCGCGAACGCATCGAGATGGTTGAGTACCTCGTGCGGCTCCGCGCAACTGCGTCCGAGCGCATTGGCGGCGGCTCTCAACTGGCCCATCACGCCGATCTGCTCGATGCCGTGTCCGACGACGTCGCCCACGATCGCGACGACCTGATCATCGGGTCGGTCGATGAGGTCGTACCAGTCGCCGCCGAGCCGGAGCTCCTCGTTGTGAGCGGCGTAGCCTGCGGCGACCTCGGTACAGCCGACCGGAGGCAGGGCCTGGGGGAGCAGGAGCCGCTGGAGATCGAGGAGCCGCCGCCGCTCGTCGTTCGTTGCATCCGTGACCACGATCCGGAGACTAGGGCGAGGAGCGGCGATCAGCAGTCATCCGCATCCTGGATTGTGTCACTCCGTCAGTCACAGGCGGCGTGCAGGAAGTCGCGAACTTCTTTCGAGCGACGCAGGCGCTGAACGTCGAGGCTCGACCAGAACCCGCCGTCGGTCGCGAAGGACTCGTAGCGAGCAGACACGACCGGGTGGCTGACCCATGCCCAGCGAATGACGTTGCGCTCGGGGTCACGGCTGACGAGGTTGCGCACGGACTCACGGTTGTCATTCCAGAGCCTCTCTCGCCGAATCACTCGACCAACGCTGCGCTTGACGACCCGAGCGGTGCTCTGCCAACGCGGCAGGTCGAGCCACACCACGGTGTCGGCCTGTCCGTGGACGATGTCGAGCACGGGCGTGTAGTTGCCGGCGACGACCCATCCGTCGGTGGCCTGGGCGAGGCGGTCGCTCACCCGGGCACGGAACTCAGGCGTTGGCGTCGGCTCCCAGTTCGGCCCGTGGAACAGTGCATCGAGGTCGATGGCGTCGACCTCCAGGCACTCGGCGAGTTGCGATCCGAGGGTGGTCTTCCCCGAGCCAGACACGCCGACGATGGCCACACGTTGCATCGGACCACGGTAGCCACCGCACAGCGCCGCGGTTCCGCGTCGAGTCAGCTCCGCTGATAGTTCGGGGCCTCGGCCGTGATCGTGACGTCGTGCGGATGCGACTCCTCACGACCGGCGGTGGTGACCCGCATGAAGCGGGCCTGGCGCAACGCATCGAGCGTTGCAGCGCCGGCGTACCCCATGCCCGAGCGAAGACCGCCGACGAGCTGGTACAGGACGTCACCCAGCGGGCCGGCGTATGGCACTCGACCCTCGATGCCCTCGGGCACGAGCTTCTGACTCGCCGCTCCGACGGCCGATGCCCCCGTCGAGGACTGGCTCGTGGCATAGCGGTCGGCGCTGTCGCCAGTCATGGCGCCCATCGAACCCATGCCGCGGTCGCTCTTGTACCGGCGGCCCTCCATCAGCTCCACCTCACCGGGCGACTCCTCGGTGCCGGCGAGCAACGAACCGATCATCACGGTCTCGGACCCAGCGGCGATCGCCTTGACGATGTCGCCCGAGAAGGTGATGCCGCCATCGCCGATGATCGGGACGCCGAGCTGCTTGCCCCGCCTTGCGGCGTGCCAGATAGCCGACAGCTGAGGCATTCCCGCGCCGGACACGACGCGTGTCGTGCAGATCGATCCGGCGCCGACACCGACCTTCACGGCGTCTGCGCCTGCTCTCGACAGTGCGTCGACGCCCTCTTCGGTGACGACGTTGCCCGCCGTGACCGCGAGTTCGGGCCACGAGCCCTTGATTCGCTCGATGGCCTTCACGACATTGGCGGAGTGCCCGTGAGCTGTGTCGATGGAGACGGCATCGACGCTCATGTCGACGAGCGCGGCAACTCGCTCCTCAAGGTCTGCGCCGACGCCGACCGCCGCTGCGCAGCGCAGTCGGCCGCGTCCGTCTCGCGAAGCGTTCGGATAGTCGAGGCGCTTTTGAATGTCCTTCACGGTGATGAGTCCAGCGAGGTGGCCGGTGCCGTCGACGAGCGGCAGCTTCTCGATGCGGTGCTGTTGCAGGATGGCGCGTGCCTCGTCCAGCGACGTGCCGACCTCGGCGGTGACCAGGCCGCCACGGTCATCGGACGAGGTCATGAACGCGCTCACCGGGAGCTCGAAGTCGGAACCCTGGCAGAACCGGATGTCGCGGTTCGTCAAGATGCCAACCAAACGACCGTCGTCATCGGTGATCGGAACGCCCGAGAACTTGAATCGGTTCATCAACGCCTCGGCCTCGTGCAGCAGCGCCGTAGGAGGCAAGGTGACCGGGTCGGTGATCATGCCGGATTGTGACCGCTTGACCTTCTGGACCTCGGCGGCCTGGTCGGTGATCGACATGTTCCGGTGAATCACACCGATTCCGCCGTTGCGGGCCATCGCGATCGCCATGCGGGCCTCGGTGACCTTGTCCATCGCAGCGGACACAAGGGGGACGGCCAGCTCGATCTCACGAGCGAACGTCGCCGAGGTGTCGACCGCGTCGGGCAGGGTTTCGGACCATCCCGGGATGACGACCACGTCGTCGAAGGTCAGGGCCTCGAATCGATCGAAGAAGCCGTCGTTCACGTGCTCGGTTGCGGGCGATGCTTCGGTCATCTGGGGACCTTCCTTACGTGGGTGCGGGGCGTCGGTTCACCCGGGCGAGCACAGCTCGGAGAGCGTGTCGACCAGGAGGGCGTGTTCGGTGCGGTGGACGGTGTCGGCGAACTCTTCCAGTGTGCCAGACAGGTCAATGGGAATCTCCCGTGTCGCCAGGACGGGGCCGTCGTCGACGCCTTCGTCGGGAACGAGGTGGACCATCACGCCTGAGCGTGTGCGCTGAGCGCTCTGCGCCTCCTCCCACGCACGTTCGATGGCGTGCATGCCCGGGAGTTCGCCGGGCAGGGCGGGATGGAGATTGACGACGCGACTCGGAAACCGGTCGAGGAACTTCATGGAGAGGAGGCGCATCCAGCCGCCGAGCACGATCCAGTCGGGCTCGAACGGGGCGACGGTGTCGGCCAGACGAGCGTCGTAGTTGCCCCGGACTTCGCCGTCGAGGCGTTCGATCAGTCGGGTTTCGATCCCGGCTTGCTGCGCTCGGACGAGGGCGTAGGCACTCGGTCGGTTGACGACGACCGCGACGACGTTCGCATCGATGGTTCCAGCGGAGCATGCGTCGATGATCGCCTGAAGGTTCGACCCCGACCCCGAGGCGAGAACGACGAGTCGGGCAGCCACCGAGTCGACTGTATCGACCGTCGGAGCACCGCGAAGCGAATCTCCGCGCGGTGGAGGGCGTAGTTTTCGGCGGTGGCGATCTCTCCCTACCTGCGTCAGTTGCGCGACCGAATCGGACACGACCTGGTGCTGCTGCCCGCTGTGTCGGTGCTCATCTGGGATGACGACGGGCGCCTGTTGTTGATGCGCGAGGCGCAGACCGGGCACTGGCAGACGGTCGGGGGCATGGTCGACCCTGATGAAGCACCTTCGGACGCCGCGATCAGAGAGGCGGCGGAGGAGACGGGTCTCACGGTTCGCCTCGAACGGCTCCGCACGGCGCTCGGTGGCCCGGGCTATAGGTTGCAGTACCCGAATGGAGACCTCTGCTCGTATGTCTCGATCGTGTTCGACGCAGCGGTCGTGTCAGGCGAGCTCGAAGGGGATGACGAGGTCGCCGAACTGCGATGGTTCGACGTCGGCGAGATCGAGGCGCTCGATCTCAACCCGATGAACCGGCAGCTGTTGCGTGATGCCCAGGTGACCGAGTCAATCGATTGACCGCGTGCGGTCGGCCGAACCGTCGCTCCGCACCACACGCCGGCCTCTCCGGACTCCCGCCGTCATCGTGAGCACCGCGAAGACGGTGGCGACGATCAGTGAGGCCGTCAGCCCGCTGCGGGCGATGATCGGGACCGACAGAGCGGTCACCACGCCACCGCCGAAGAACGGCTCGAACAGCAACTGCTTGTAGCCGTAGCTGTCACGTGCTCCCGACTGCTGTGCCGGGTCACTCATGTCGATCAGCATGAAACCTGACGCCACCGTCCCCGACGACTGGCCGAAGTCCCCGATCGCCCGTTCGAACCATCTCGGTCCGTAGAACCGCGGTGCCAACCAGATGATCGCGACCGTCGACCAGGCGAGCGCGGCGACGGCCATCAACGCGAACGGAACCGCGTTGTCGCCGATCGTCGAGAGCGAGAGGGTGGCGATCGCTGCGGTGATCAGCAGGTCGAGCGCGAGTCCCGAGGTCTGATTCACGGTCCGTCTCGGGACGAGGTGTGACCAACGGCGAAGCGTGAGCACGATCTGCACGATGGCTCCACCGACGATCGTGAACGGGAAGAGCGGGATGTCTCCGACGAAGGTCTCGTCTGCCGCAACGTCGGCCAGCGAGGCCTCGACGCCGATCATCGCCTGTTGGATGAGCCATCCGACCATGATCGAGCAGGCGATCGCGCCGACGACGATGGTGATCGGGCTGGTGGCCGGGTCGGGAAGGTCGCGCTCGGGAACGGCGTCCAGGTCTGGTTCGCCTCCGAGATCGACCTCGTGATCGAACGGGACCTCTTCCTCGCGCGCGATCTCGATCGAGTTCGAGCGGACCGCACGATTGATCAGCAGAGTTCCGACCAGGAGGCCACCGAGCAGGCCGACCGTCGCGAGACCGAGCGCGAGATCGGCTCCCCCTGCGAAGCCCTCGGCCGC
>JBGCFW010000207.1:0-14805 GCA_045107155.1 Ilumatobacter sp.
GGAACACGGGATCATCGCCGAGGCGCTCCGAACGAGCGAGCGCGTAGAGGACCGTCCAGTCACCGTGGACATCGCGGGCGATGTTCCCGACGATGTCGATCACGATGGCGGTTCCCGACGCGTGCGTCTCGGGACGTTCCTCCCCGACACTGACCGCGAGGTCGTCGACGTGCAACAACACCTCGATCAGGCGAGTACGGCAGAAGTCGTCGAGGGTCAGCATCCTGCCGCCCAGCGCACCGACCAGACGGTCGGCGGGTTCGGCCTCGAGTCGTCGGCCGAGCTCGGCGGCGAGGACCGAGCACTTCGTGGCAGTGGCCTCGTGCCCGATCGCCGACTCGTCAGCTGACACCTGCTTGATCTGTTCGTGAATCGGCGCCTCGACCGCGGCGCGGAAGTAGGTCACCGGTGTGAGCAGGTCGCCGTCCGGCTCGGTGTCGACCGGCGTTCGGTCGAGGTAGGCAAGCGTCGCGCCGGCGGCGCGCACGAGATGGGCTGCGAGTCCACCGACGGTCATACCGTCGAGCGCCGAGGGCTCATTCCAAGCCACGCCGACCGACGGCCGCGCCATCAGCTCCGCTGCAGCCTCGACCGCTTCGACCACCAGAGCTCGTACCGCAGTCGACTCGTTCGAGTGTGGCGGAAGCGGCGACTCGCGCATGCACCGGACCGTAGCTGGGCCCTCGTCGTCGATCGGCGTTGCTCAGCCGGGTCGCATTCTCGGCTCGCCCGGGTGATATTCGGCACCCGGCTCCGGAACGACCGCATCGTCAGACCTCGGCGTCGGCTGCGGTTCCCAGCCGATCGACGCGTCAGGCGTGACAGAGTCGATCACGTGGAAACGGCGGCCGGTGACTTCGGTCGGATCGATGCGAACGAAGGCGGGCTTGGGATGCGCGGCCCAGGGGAACAGTGGAAGGTCCTCGGCGGCGAACACGTCGTTCATGTTCTCGACCTCGTGAGCGCGGCCTTTCGCAACGACACTCCACGCCGTGCGCTCCATGGGGTCGTAGCCGTCGATCTCCAGGGCGACGTCATGCAGGAGGGCGGCAGCAGCGAGCTTCGTGCCCGCACCGGTTCGAAACACGAGGCATGCACCGTCGACCACGTAGTTGATCGGGAAGATGTCCGGCTTGCCCGCCACGTTCACGGCCAACCGCCCGACGCTCGTCGCCTCGAGCAGCGACCAGCACTCGCCGCCGTTCATGATCTCCGTTCCAGGTGCGATGAAGCTCATATCGCGATTCAACACCGGCGAACTCGGTCTGTTCAGAGGCGAACGTCCCGTTCGCCGCTGGTCGATCACACCGCGTCAGCGGCGTTCGGCGACGAGGAGGGTGGTCATCTCGTCGACCAGTGCGCGCGATGTCGACACGTCGAAGCCGACTGCGTCGAGCATGCCGGTGACGTCCTCGATCGAGCGTGAAACATGACCGGGGACGAACACAGCGTGCTGCAGCGACCATGCCGCAGCGTGTGCGCCGCCATCGAGCATGAAGTCATGGACTGCGATCCACCGGACCTCTCGCTCAGCGAGGGCGGCCAACAGCGCCTCGTGCCGGTCGCCGGGAATCGAGCTGAACAGATAGCTGAGTATCGCGCCGTCGTAGCCCACACCGTCCGTGTCGGTCGGCCACGTCGCCGGGTCGAGCGCACTTCCGGGAACGAAGCTGACGGCGGGACCCGCATCGGGAGCTGCGGAGGTGACGGCCTCGAGGTCGACGATGTCGACCTCGACCGAGTGACGTTTCGCCACCGCACGGGCGATCGCGCCCCACCCGCCGCCGACGTCGAGGACCCGACCTATCGAAGATGGGAGTGACGAAGCGATCGCTTTCGCGGGCCCGAGCGAACCCGCATACTGCGATGCCTGGTACGCCCTGGCTTCCTCGGCGTCAGCGAACCAACCCTCGTAGCCCGCCCGGCTGTCCGGGTCGCGCAGCACCGACCCGAGCACGTTCTCGCCCGTCGTTCCAAGGGTCAGGCGCGGCGTCATCTGTTGCAGGATCTGCCCTCCCAGGTAATCGGCGTACGAGTTGTCGCCGACCAGCAGCCTGGCCATGTCGTCGTCCAGACGCCAGACCCCGTCGTGCCGTTCGACGAGATCGGCGTCGGCCAGGACGTGCAGCCAGGTGTCCACCAGGTGAGGGTCCGGGTACGTGTCCGCGAGGTCGGTCGCCGATGCGGGAAGGCGGTCGAACAGCCGCTGTTCGGCTGCGGTCAACAGCGCCCACGACGAGATGTAGCCGTATCCGGTGGCATTGATCATCCTTGCGGCATGGGCGAGGCTCATGGCGCCGAGTATGTCCGCAGCCGCTTGGATCACACCGGTGGGTGGCAAGGCTTCACCCTGCGGAAACCTGACCGTCGGTGGCAGGGCCGGGTTTCTCCCGCCCGGTTGGCCACACGACCTCGTGTGCGCGCACAGCAAACGGTGTCGACGGGCCAGTCGTTCCGCGGGAGACTGCTCCGATGAACTCGCACCCCGAAGCCCGTCCGCACGTGGTGATCGTCGGCTGCGGGTTCGGTGGCCTCGCGACCGCACAGTCGCTCGCCGACACCGACGTCGACATCACGGTGATCGACAGAGCGAATCACCACACGTTCCAGCCGCTCCTCTACCAAGTTGCCACCGCTGGGCTGAACCCATCGGACATCGCTCAGCCGATCCGCCACATCCTGCGCAAACAGGACAACGTCCGCGTGTTGCTCGACGAAGTCGTCGACGTCGACGTCGAGCAGTGCTGTGTCGTCACCTCAGACCGGACGATCGACTTCGACTATCTCGTCCTCGCGACCGGCGCGACGCACTCGTACTTCGGCAACGATGACTGGACCGCACATGCGCCAGGGCTCAAGACCATCAGCGATGCACTCGACATCCGACACCGCATCCTCCTCGCGTTCGAGTGCGCCGAAACCACGGACGACCTCGCCGAGCGCGAGCGCCTCATGACGTTCGTCGTCGTCGGCGCCGGACCCACCGGCGTCGAGCTGGCCGGCGCCGTGAAAGAGATCGCGACCCACACCCTGCACGACGACTTCCGAGCGATCGACACAACCGCGAGCCGCGTGATTCTCCTCGAGGGTGCCGATCGGGTGCTCGGCTCGTTCCCCGAGAAGCTCTCCGTGTCGGCGGAGAAGCAACTCCGCAAACTCGGCGTCGAGGTGCGCACCTCGGCAACGGTCACCGGGATCGACGATCGCGGGGTCACGATCGGAGACCGCGTGATCCCGTCCGCAACGGTGCTCTGGGGTGCCGGCGTCGCCGCATCACCACTCGGTGCTGCAGTCGCCGATGAGACCGATCGAGCCGGGCGGGTCCCCGTGACCGACCGGTTGACCGTCGCCGGGCACCCGTACGTGTTCGTGATCGGTGACCTCGCCCACGCGGTCTCCGACGGAGAGGAAGTGCCCGGTGTGGCGCCCGCTGCGCAACAGGGCGGACAACATGTCGCCCGATGTATCCAGGCCGACCTCGACGCACGCACGCGACCCGGCTTCTCGTATCGAGACAAGGGCTCACTCGCGACCATCGGCAAATCCAAGGCGGTGGCCGACCTGAGTCCGCGATTGCAGTTCGGCGGCTACTTCGCCTGGCTGATCTGGTGGGTCGTGCACATCTGGTCGCTCATCGACTTCCGCTCACGGTTTCGTGCCATGTCGGGTTGGGGTTGGCAGTACCTCACCGGCCGTCGGAACGCCCGGCTCATCACCGTGTTGACCCGGCAGCGCGACGACGCTCGCTGATGGTCCACGCCTGACATCTCCCGGACGCAGACTCAACGGCGCCGCCCCGTCTCGTCGGTGCGGCACCGGCAAGACTGCCGCGATGGACATCACGATGACTCAACAAGATGCCCGCGAGTTCCTCGCCGGCGTGCACGTCGGCATTCTCGCGATCGCTCATGAAGGCCACGGCCCGCTCGCTCTCCCGATCTGGTACTCGTTCGACGACGGCGACGTCACCATCTCGATCAGCGGCTCGTCCATGAAAGCGAAGCTGCTTCGCGCCGCCGGCCGAGCAACGATGACCGTCCAGAGCGAGACGCCGCCGTACAAGTACGTGAGCGTCGAGGGCCCCGTCCAGCTGGAGGCACCCGAGGGCGACAATCTCTCGATGGCCGTGCGTTACCTCGGCAAGGGGACGGGCCAGTGGTATGCCGACAACAACCCCGTGGGGGAGGACTCCGTGGTCGTTCGGCTCACCCCCGAGAAGTGGCGGACCACGGACTACGCCAAAGCGATGGGCTGACCAGCGCGTTCGCGACGGGCAACCGCGGCAAGGACCTAGGTCCCTGGCCTGACCAGGGAGTTCTCAGCACGATGGGGGTGTCAACCCCGACGACACGAGGAGTCCGCGTATGTCCGTCATCGATCAACAGGTCGCCCCCACGGGAGGCCGACCCGAGCCCACATCGAACGGTCGACAGGCGCCGTCGCTGTTGGGCACGGCGCTTCTCGGTGCCGGGGTCGTGGTGATCCTGCTGATGCTCGTCGGACTCCTCGCGCTTGCATTCACGGCCCTGTTTCGCGACGGCGGTTCGAGTGACGGCGACGTCATCTCCAGCGACCTCGACATCTCCCTGTCCGAGTTCGCCATCGAAGGTGAGCTCACAGCGCCGGCCGGCAACGTCACGTTGAACGTGGTGAACGGTGGCGCGATCGAGCACAACCTCGCAGTGCGTGAACTTGGCGTGAGCACGCCGAACCTGATGTCGCGTGGCGTCGACGCACTCGCGCTCGGCGAGCTCGAGCCCGGCACCTACGAGCTCTACTGCAGCATCGCTGGCCACGACACCTCTGGCATGGTCGCTGACTTGACGATCACTGATGCCGACACGTTCGCCCCAGCGGAGCTTGGCGATGAGCACGCCGGTCTCACCCCCGCTGAGATGGACGAGCTCATGGTCGCATCGATGCTCGCGTTTCCGGCCGAGACCGAGGGCGTCGGCAACCAGAAGCTCGAGCCTGAGATCCTTGCCGACGGCACGAAGAAGTTCACGCTGACGGCCGAAGTCATCGACTGGGAGGTCTCGCCGGGCGAATTCGTCGAGGGGTGGGCCTACAACGGTCAGATCCCCGGACCGTGGATCGCGGTCGACGTCGGCGACAACGTGCAGGTTGAACTGACGAACTTGACGCCGATGGGCACCGACATCCACTTCCACGGCATCCACACCCCGAACGATCAAGACGGTGTGTCGCCGTACACCCAGGACCCGATCTCTGTCGGCGAGACCTTCACC
The DNA here is from genome assembly GCA_045107155.1 of Ilumatobacter sp. Classification (GTDB taxonomy): domain Bacteria; phylum Actinomycetota; class Acidimicrobiia; order Acidimicrobiales; family Ilumatobacteraceae; genus Ilumatobacter_A. Next base: position 5,250 of record JBGCFW010000207.1, read on the forward strand.
TACGAGTTCGTTGCAGAAGACCCTGGGATCGGCATGTACCACGCCCATCTGCACAGCCAGGTCTCGGTGATCAACGGCATGTTCGCCCCGTTCACGATCGGGGAGAACCCGCTTCCGCTCGGCGAGACCATCTCCGGAGTCACGATCCCGGCGGACCTCGAGCTCGCGTTCGAGGATCCGATGGTCGTGAACGACGCAGGAACCATCGGGCTCACGCTGAACGGAAAGAGCTTTCCCGGAACCGCGCCCTACGTGATGGACGAAGGTGAGTGGGGCGTCTTCCACTACTTCAACGAAGGCCTCACGGCGCACCCGATGCACCTCCACCAGTTCCCGCAGCTCGTGTACGCCAAGGACGGCATTCCGCTCGATCAGCCGTACTGGGCCGACACGATCAACGTGGCTCCCGGTGAGCGCTATTCGGTGCTGTTCCAGGCCGACACGGTCGGAACCTGGGTCTTCCACTGTCACATCCTCACCCACGTCGAGCGGGCAGACGGCATGTTCGGCATGGTCACGGCGGTGATCGTGAACCCGAAGGAGGATGCGTGACCGTCGATGCCGACCACGATCGGTCGGCATCGACTCGCACGATCGGAGGCGTCGGGTCACTGATCGTCGTGTTGATCGGCCTACTCGTCGCAGTCGCTGCGTGTGGATCCGCTGAGTCGGCCGGGCCGGAACAGCCGACGTTCGACTACCTGATCCCCGCCGGAGCCGGCGAGCTGATCGAATCGGGCCAGACACTCGACATCTTGCCCGGCGAGTTGATCGCGGAGCTGAATGACACGATTCAGATCGTCAACGCCGATGACGAGGCACACCAGGTCGGGCCGTGGTTCGTCGGCCCCGGTGAGACGTTGCGCCAGCGTTTCAACGTGGCGGGCGTGTTCGAGGGTTCGTGCTCGGTGCACGAGTCCGGAGCGTTCAAGGTCGTCGTCGCACGAGCGTGACGCCGCGGGCCCGGTCGGCCCGACTTGTCGCGCGGCCGACGACCCCTGTGGAATCGGGAACATGAACCACGACGGCATCGCCATCCGCCCCGACCTCGCCGACGCTCGGGCGGCGACGGTCGCCGATTGGGCGCAGCCTGGAACCTGGTGGAACGCGGCGGAACGCCTGGCGATCATCGGTGAGGTTCGGGCCGCCCTCGACGCCGACGTTCAGCCGCCGCCGTGGGCGAAACCAAGCGAAACGCGTGGCGGCGGCCCGTTGCCGGATCCAGCGATCGACGCCGTCTGGCGACTCACCAATCATCCGGGCACGCTGACCGGCCAGTGGTGTGAGGGGATCGTCACCGAACTCGGCGACCCATTCCGCTACGTGGAGCTCGTGGGCCTGGTCGCACAGGCCAACACCATCGACAGGTTCGCCGACGCACTCGAACTCGCTCGCCCAGCGTTGAGCGACCCGGCTCCAGGGGAGCCCACACGGGTCGCACCAGATGGGGCGGCGCAACACGGCCACTGGGTTCCGACGGTCGACACGCGCACGGCCGAGGTCCTCAAGGCGCTGAGCGCCGTTCCGGCCGAGCACTCTGCGATCATGCGCCTCAACGATGTCCACTACATGCCTGCTGCAGCCATGTCCGACCTGGCCGGGGGCCGCAACACGCTCGACCGTCTGCAGATCGAGCTGATCGCCGCACGCACCTCGAGTCTCAACGAGTGCTTCTATTGAACGACGAGCCATTCGATGCTGCTCGGTCTGAGCGGCGATGTGAGCGACGCCGAGGTCTCATACGACCTCGTGATGGGTTCCGGAGATGCCGATGGCGGAGTCGAGCACGGAAAACTCCTCACCTCGCTCGCCGAGGCCATGTGGAGCGGCGACTCGGGGCCTCTCGCCGCAGCTCGGTCGGCGTTGGTCGACGCGATGGGCGAGGCCGCATTGGTCGACGCTGTCGCCGTGAGCGCGAACTTCCACATGATGACCCGCGTCGCCGACGGCACCGGCACGCCACTGGATCGCAGATCCGTGGCCTCCACGGAGGCATTGCGTGCACAGATCGGTGTCGACGACTTCGTGAGTCGGCGCCATCGCGACCCTGCGACCGACGCATGACGTCTTGGTCGCGCGATCATCACAGCACGCGTGCACGAGCGGTGTTGAACGCGAAACCCCAGTGCCGGGTGTACCAGGGGCACTACGTTCGCAACCGGTGAGTGACGCTGGCGACAGAGACGATCTGGGCATTCAAGGCCTGGGGTCGGGTACCCGAATCGGCTCCGGTGGCAGTGCCGCCGTCTATCGCGCCCGCCAGGACGACCTCGATCGCGATGTCGCGGTCAAGATTCTCGGCGGAGTGATCGACCAAGACGCTCGCCGTCGCTTCGACCGCGAACGCCGGCTGATGGGGCGTTTGTCGGAGCACGAAGGCATGGTCACCGTGCACCAGACGGGCTTCACCGACCGCGATGAGCCGTTCATCGTGATGCCGCTGCTCGGGCGATCACTCGACGACGAGATGAAGGACGGCCCGCTCGATTGGGCACGGGCCGTCGAGGTCATGGCTGATGTGAGCCGGACTGTTGGCGTCGCACACGCCGAAGGCATCGTCCACCGCGACCTGAAGCCAGGCAACATCATGCTGTCGTCGAGTGGGCGGCCGCTGGTGGCCGACTTCGGCATCGCTCGCATCGTGGACTCGAAGACGAACCTCGAAGCCACGATGCTGACGCTCACGCCGGCGTACAGCCCGCCCGAGGCCCTCGAGACGACCGTCGCGGACCCGTCGACAGACATCTACTCGCTGGGTGCGACGCTGTTCGCGCTGATCGCCGGTCATCCCCCGTACTGCGAGCCCGGCCGTGAACAGACGTTGATGACGCTGATGCGCAGCATCGTGGATTCGCCGGCTCCCAGTGTCGGGGACCGTGCCCCCGCCGGCGTGCAGGCGGTCATCGACCGCGCGATGGCCAAGGCGCCCGCCGACCGATTCGGCTCGGCCGATGAAATGGCTGACGCGCTCGATGCGCTCACCTCCGCCCGGGCGCTCGCCGCGCCTGCGGGCGTGCCCGCAACGGTCGTGCCTCCCGCGCCGGTGGCGCCGTCCGTTCCCGGGGAGCCGAGCGGTGGAGGTCGTGGCCGAATCTTGGCGGCGGTCGCCGTCGTGGTCGTACTCCTCATCGCGGCGGTGGGCGTCTTGGTCGCACAATCAGGCGGCGACGACGAGACCGCCACGCCCGAGTCGCTGCCGACCGACGCCGCCCAACAGATCGAGGCCGAGGCCGACGACCCCGAGCCCGACGACGGTGGCGATCCCGTTTCCGAGTCCACGCTTCCTGCCACGACCGAAGCGGTGCTCGTGGTGGAAGGCGGCGAGGTCTTCCTGTTGCCGTTTGACGACGATGGTGGCGAGGTCGCTTTCACGAGTTCGGTGAGCAACGTCGCCACCGCTGCCTTGAAGGACTTCGTGAGGAGTGGTGGTACCGCGACCGCCGAGGTCGGCGAGGACGATCCCGAGGCGACACCGGACTCGACCACGGCCGTCACAGGTCGCGCCGGAACCGATGACGGTGTCTTCGCCGGTACGCAGGGTGTGGCTCCGTGCCAGCCCGAGGACCTGGTCGGTCTGCTCGACCCCGATGCACCCGAGACCCTCGAATGGGCGCGAGTTCTCGACGTCGAGATCTCCGACATCCCCGAGTTCGTCGACGGTCTGACGGCGACCGTGCTCACAGCAGACACTCGGATCACCGATCATGAACTCATCGACGGGGTCGCCGTGCCCCGTCAGGTCGTGCTGCAGGTCGGCACTGGCGTGCTGATCGACGAGTTCGGCGCACCACGAGTCCGCTGCGCGAGCGGCAGTCCGCTCACGCTGCCCGAACCGGTCGAGGGCAACACGAGCTATGTGGGATCTGGCTGGGACGAGTTCGATCCCGCCGACACCGTGGTGGTGGTGCCAGGCCCGGACCCGGTCGAGGAATTCGTCCTGACAGACGTCGAAGGCGGCGAGGACTTCATCCGACCGGTTGGCTCGTCGGGTGCCACCGACCGACCGCTGTTGCCCGGCGAAGTCCTCGCGACGGGTGCGTTCACTTCGTTCCCCGAAGGGGCCGATGTGTCCACGTTCAACAGCAACGAGTTCAATGTGATCTTCCGCCCGGAAGGCGGTGATGTCACCGGTGACTTCGGCTACAACGTGACCTTCAAGGGCATCACGATCGACGTGAGCGGCACGATCGCGGGGACCTACGACCCGGCAACGGGTGCGATCAGCGGAACCGCGGATGCCGTCACGGACATCGGGGTCGGTGCTGGCGGTGCGACCGCGACTTTGTCGGCGATCGTCGATCCGGTGGCCGGGACCATCATCGGTGACGTCACCGGCGATGTCGACGGTCGGGGGACGTTCGAGCTGACGTTCACGCCGTACGAGTCGTGACCGCGGTCAGTCGCGGATCGCCGGCGATCACCGTTCGGTTTCGTCCCGCTCGCTTGGCGCGGTAGAGCGCGTCGTCTGCTCGTTCGAGCACGCTGCGCGCTGCCTCGGAGCGCCCGACCGCGACGCCGGCGCTGGCTCGGACCGGCAGGCCGGGAGCGATCTCACTCCAGTCCCGATCGGCGAGCTCTGCTCGTACCCGGTCGGCGCATCCCAGCGCAGCGAAGGCGGGAGCATCACGCATCACCACCACGAACTCCTCGCCACCCAGCCGGGCGACGAGATCCTCGGGACGGACGGCTCCGCTGAGGATCGCACCCACCTCTCGAAGGACGTCATCGCCGGCGCCGTGGCCGAAGGTGTCGTTGACCGCTTTGAACCGGTCGAGGTCGAAGACGACGATCGCTACGGTGTCGGGCGCATGTCCAGGTGGCGTGGCCACGAGCTCATCGAGTTCGGCGTCGAGCCGGCGCCGGGACGCAACGCCGGTCAGCGGGTCGCTCTCGATTTCGGCTGCGAGTTCGGAGGCCTGCTGTTGGAGTGAGTCGCGGCTTCGCTCGAGCTCGGCCCGTTGGGCGATCTGAACCGACAGACGACCAACTTGCATCACGTGCCACGACCTGACGATGTCGCCCCGCTCGGTGGCGTCGTCGAGGGCGCCATCGACGTCGCCCAATGCTCGTCGAACGCGGCTGCGCAGTTCGTACGCGCGGAGCACGCGGTGATCATCGCGAACGGCCACCAGCTCGGGAATCGCCTGATCGAGAAGCGTCAGGGCGTCGGCCGAGTCGCCTCGTTGGTGGCTCACCTCCGCGAGGACGAGGCGGAACCAGCTGGCGAGGCGAGGAGCCGCGATCTCGGCGGAACCGGGGAGAATTTCGGCTGCGTCGACGTCTTCGGGGTTCTCGACGAGCAACAGCTCGGCGCGCATGCCGGCACCGAGCACGCGAACCGACACCTCGTCGTCGGACTGAAGCAGGCGGGCGACGCATTGGTGTGACGAGGCGAGTGAGACGTCGAGCCCGGCCCGCCGAGCTTCGACGGCGATCGAGCAGTGGGTGTAGTCGACGACGTCGCGTGTCCCACCATCGTGATCGCCGAGCAGCTCGAGTGCCCGGTGTGAGTAGTCGAGGCTGAATTCGAAGGCGGAGAAGCCGTGGAAGAGGATGCTCACGGCATTGGCGGCTCGGGCCGCCTCGACCGATTCGACGGTCCGGTCGAGGCGGATCATCGCCTCGACGGCCAACGTGACGGCCTGTTCGATGTCGCCGGTTCGCCAGATCATTCCAGCGCTGATAGCGGCGGCGAGTGCGGCTTCGGCGACGCGATCGGTGTCCCGGAGGTGGTGGAACGCCCGGAGCGCGTCAGCGGCGGGGACCCCTGGGGTAGATGAACCTTGGAGGACTAGAGCTCGACCGAGCAGCAGCGAGCCGCGCTCGCCGTCGTCGGTTGCGGCGGCGACCTCACGCTCGATCTGTTCGATGTGTTTCGTGATGTCGGAAGGAAACGCCGTCGTGAGCCGGCGCGCGGTGATGGCGGACTCTCGGTTCGCAGGGTCGTCGAGACGTGAGGGCATGACCAATCAGTTGTCTATCGGCTGACTCTGTGTCGACCTGAAGTCTGCGAGCGGCTCATTGGTCGATCGTGCGGCCGTTGCCCGTGTCGATCGTCGCCAACGGTCCTTCATCGAGTGTTCATCGAGCGATGCGTAGGTTCCGCCACATGGCCTCCCGCTCAACACGGCGACCTGGCACGTCGATGCGTTGGCGCTCCACTCGACCGAGGGCCCTCGCGCTGGTCGCCGCCCTCGGTGCGACTGCGTGCACGAGCGCTGGGCCGTACGACGTCGCGGATCGGGTGACACCCGCCGCCGAGCCGCAGGAGCCCTCTCCGGCTGCCGACTGGACCATCGACGAAGGTGCGTTCGGCGCAGGATTCCTCGAGTATCCGTCGAGATGGACCGAGCCCGACCCTGAGTTCGGCGCGGGGTTCTCGATGTACGTCGCTGCGTGGCCCTTCCAGCAGACCTACCACGGCCCGTTCGAGTATCAGACCGGGCTGCCGAGCACGTGGTTGTACCCGGCTGCGAGCGACGGTGTCGTCGACGCCGAGTACTCGACCATCGAGGGCGGCCTGGGGTGGTGGCAGGAGCAGCGGTTCGCCACCGAGACGCCGAAGTTCGTCATGGGTGGCGTCGCCGCGGGCTTCTCTGAATGGGCGAACGGGCCGGGCGCTGGAGCCGGGACCGCAGATGTCAATCGTCGAGACTGGGACGTTCCGCAAGGCAAGTACGGCGTCGCGCAGCTCAGTCAGTACGTGCTCTGGGCGCCGGACGGGCTGAACCTCGCGCCGGACACCAACGGTGAACTCTTCGGCTACGGCTACCACCCGCTCCCGATCATCGACGAGCAGCCGGTGACGGCCGGTCAGCCCGTCGCCACGGGCGAACGCAGCTGGACGCTGTTCCTGAGTACCGCCGAGTTTCACGGTCCGGTGAGCTTCTTCATCCCGAACTTCTTCTCGAAACCGGCCCTGGTGGACCCGGCGGTCGAGGGGGCGTACTTTGACTCGAGCCCGACCGAGCCGAGCCGTGCGGTGTCGATGGAGACGCAGTACATCCCATCGGTCGTCGCTGCAGGGCCGGACGGTGCCACCTTCGCGCGGATCGCCCCGACTCAGTTCCCGGCCACCGACGAGGTCTCGTCGGTGATCCTCGACAGCGTCGTCTCGTACTCCGACGTCGCGTTGGCGGCGCCGATGCGGGACTGGTTCGACGGGGGAGTGGCACCGCAGACAGCATTCCGGCCCGACGGCGCTCGTCGGCATGAGTTCGACGCCATCGACGACGCCGACGGCTCCACCTACACGTTCGTGTACGAGGGGCTCGCCGAGGAAGACGAGCGGCCGATCGACTGGGACCTACTGGTCGACATCGACGTGAGCGACCCTGGCACGTTCCGATATCGGTGGAACCTCGACGTGGTCGATCGAGTGGGGGAGAGCTTCGTCCTACCGAGCTACTACCGACTCACCGACACCGTCACAGGTCAGTTGTGGCGTCCCATCGACCCCGAAGAGGTCCCGGTCTCGACAGGGCTCGTCGAGCATTCGTTCGTCGACGCCGTCGAGGAGTCCGACCGAGAGCCCTACGTGACGCCGGACGAACCGGACAGTCTCTGGCAGAGCCCCGGTCCGGCCAGTGGGCCGTTCGAGGCGGTGCTCGGTGACAACAGCGTGGTCACATATGCGTGGTATCGATTCGTCGATCAGCCGGCGATCCGATACTGGGACTTCCCAGATGAACGACTCGACCAGATCCAGTCCCGCGTCGAACAGATCCACCGAGTCTGGGACCGTCGGTCTCCGACGCTCGCCCCGCCTTCGACCGGGGAGTTGGCCTCCCTCGACCCAGGAATTCTCGTCGAGCCGCCCGTCGGACTCGAGATCGGTTACGTGCCGATCGTGACCCGGCAGGAGTCGGTGGGGAGTTGACGGCCGACTGAGGAGGACAGCACGGCTGTGCTGGCCTTTCGCAGCGAACTTCGGTCGATCGTCGTGACATGGTCAACGCATCTTCGAGAAATCCTGGATTTCTGCTCAAGTTCGAAGAGAACCGGTCGAAACAACCACTGGCGAAAGAATCTGTGCGAAGCTCCGTGCACGTTCTCACAGTCCCAGGACTGTTCGAGTCGAAGCCGTAGCGGGCACCGAGGAGCAGCCATCATGTCGACATCCGATCTCGCCAAGATCATCGAGGAATCCCCCGAGCTTCCCTGGATGGATCGTGCATCGTGTGCATCGCTCGGCGTCGAGCGCATCGACCTCTTCTTCGTGAGTGCAGGTAAGTCGCTCTCGAAGGAAGCGCAGGAGATGTGCCGAGGCTGCGAAGCCCGACGCGACTGCCTGACCCACGCCTACGACCGTGAGATCGCCGGCGGCTACTTCGGGGGTGTCTCGCCCACGAAGCGAAAGAAGCTGTCACTGTCGGAGGCACTCGAGCTGATCGACGAGGACAACTGATGCTGGCAGAGATCGATCGCCTTCTGTTCAGCAGCCAGGTGCCGATCCGGAACCACGCCATGACCTCGCCGACCATGTTCGACGACACCGTCTCGGTCGCAATCGCCGAAGGAGGCGTCCCCGAGATTCCGCCGAGCGACCTTGAAGGAGCGATCGCACGCACTCCCGGTGGTGATGACTGGGTGCTCCTGCGGGCGCATCTGCGCCGACTCGACGACTTCGTCGCCTGGCGCCAGACCTGGGAGTCACCGTTCGGTCTCGGGCGCCTGTCGCAGCTGCGAGCGTTCCAGCGTGCGGCCACCGCAGCAGGTCTCGCCGACGATCCCGATGCTGCGCTCCTGGATCGTCTGACGCGTTCTGCGCCGTCGGGAGCCCCGGCACACTTCGACACCGACGAGCTCGATCGCCTCATCGGCGTCGTCGACCGAGTGCTCGGCACCATCCGGTCAGCTCACGGCCTCGGAACGGCACTGGTCGACTCGTCACCGACGATCCAGCGAACCGGACTGCTGCGTAGCTGGTCGAGCACCGAGCGCCGCGCCGTGCTCGCCCGCCGCCGTCACATCGCCGTCCATCTCGACGATGGTCGCATCGACGTCGTCGATCTCGAGTCTGACGAGGCGATCGTGTTCGATGTCGTGTCGTTCGAAGTGGGCGTTCATGGCGCCACGGTCACCGATGGTGAGGGCCGTGAGCATGTGCTCGACGACGTCGCCACCGACGCCCTGTGCGCTGTTGCTCCCGAAGCAAGCGGCTGGCGAGTTCGGGTTGTTCCCGAGGTGCTGGTGTTCGCCGAACTGAAAGCAGGGCTCGAAGTGGCCGCCGATGCGTCGAGCTTCGCCTCGGCGCCGGCCCGAGTCCACGTGCGCGATCTCGACCAGAGCGTCCTCGGCCCAACGCTCTGAGTTAGCGAAGCCCGGCTCCGCACGCGGCGGACTGCCGGGGAAATCGACCAGATCGGTCGGTGCTCTCAATCGGTGAACGCAACACCATCCGATTCTCGATGACAGCGAGGTGTTGCAATGGGCGCTCACATGACCCCCGACGACCACAACCAGATTTGGGACCTCGTCGAGGCCGGCGAGTCCTATGCCTCGATCGGCAAAGTGATCGGCAGACGACTCACCACGGTCCGCGACTACGTCAACA
>JBGCFW010000208.1:0-11948 GCA_045107155.1 Ilumatobacter sp.
GGCCGTGCGAGCTGCGTTACTCGCCGGAGGTCGCCACGTCGACGGCGTGAGGATCCACGACGGTGGCACCGTCGTGGTCATCGACGGACCTCGCTTCTCGACGCGGGCCGAGTCGGTCTGGTTCTCGACCATGGGATGGGATGTGGTCAACATGACGAACCACCCCGAGTCGGTGCTCGCGGCGGAGGCCGGCATTCCGTACGGGACGGTCGCGCTCGTGACCGACCGAGATGCCGGTCAGCACGACGGCAGCGACGACGATGCTCCGGTCACCATGGAGGCAGTGATGGCCGTGGTCGCACAGAACGTCGACAACGTGAAGCGGCTGCTCGCCGCCACGGTCCCGCTGCTCCCCTGATCATCGGCTCGATCGGACGCCGCGCCGACACACGTCGAGGATCTCCTGCGTCGCAGCTACGATCCTCGGCACCGGCTCCTCCTCTCGACGTTCACTCGACAGGAGTTCGCAATGCTGTTCGACCTCGCCCGCCTGGGTCCTCGACTTCGGTGGTTCGCCGCCCGCCATCGACATCTCCGACTCGGCGTCGCCGTGCTCGTCGCCGTCTCGACCGGGTTGGTGGTCCACGCGCAGTTGCGTCGTGTCGATGAGGCTCGGGCGGAGTGGTCCGAGACTCGCGAGGTGCAGGTGGCCAACGCCCCCCATGCCGCAGGCGATCCGATCCGTGCGCGGCTCGTCGAGCTCCCGCTCGCCGCGATCCCCGATTCTGCGGTGACCCGACTCGAGCCCGACCAGCGAGCGATGCAGCGGATCGGCACCGGCGAGGTGCTGACCACAGGCGACCTCACAGCGTCAGACGGCCCGGCGGCGCTGGCGGCGCCAGGGCTCGTGGTGGTGCCGGTGTCGGACCCGATCCTCGCCGATTCAGCGCTCCTGTCGGTCGGGCTCGACGTGGCGATCGTGAGCGACGGCGTCGAGCTCAGCGATTCGGGTCGGATCACGGCGATCGACGCCGATGTCGTGTTCGTCGCGCTTCCGGCAAGCGATGTCGCTGCCGTGGCGACAGCAGCGCAGCAGCGATCTGCATCGCTCGTCTTTCCGGGCTCGTGAGCGAGCGAACGCGTCGACGTCAGATCGAGGCGTCGCGGACACCGGTCGCGATGAGGACGAGCACCAGCACACCGGCGGCCACGCGATAGATCACGAACGGCATGAAGCTCCGTGTGCGGATCAGGCGCAGCGTTCCCCACACCGCGACGAGACCGGAGAGTCCCGATGTGACGATGCCAACGGCCATCGGGATGTAGAGATCACTGTCGACTTCACCGGTGAACAGCCCGACGCTCTTCACCACGACCGCACCCGCGATCACGGGCAGCGACATGACGAAGCTGATGCGAGCAGCCGAATCGCGATCGAACCCGATGAAACGTGCTGCGGTGATCGTGATGCCCGAGCGAGACGTTCCCGGGTTGAGGGCGAGTGCTTGCGCCATGCCGACCTTGAGCGCATCAGGAGCCTTGAACTCTTCCAACTCGCGGCGACCGGCGACGCGATCGGCCCATCCGAGCAGGAGGCCGAAACCGATCAGGGAGATGGCGATGATGATCGGCGTGCCGAGCGCCTCGTCGATCACGTCCTCGAAGAGCGCACCGATGGCCGCTGCGGGCAGGGTCGCGAGTACGAAGAACCAGGCCAGACGCCCCTCGACCGTCGCGGGCTTGGTCCGAGAGAGCACGAGCTTGGTTCCCTCGCGCACGTAGGTGATCACGTCGTGGCGGAAATAGCCGAGCACCGCGACGAAGGTGCCGAGATGCAAGGCCACGTCGAAGGTCTTCTTCACGGACTCGCCGTTGGGGCCCTCGAAGTCATTCCACTCGAACAGCCACGGCACGAGGAGCAGATGGCCGCTCGACGAGATCGGCAAGAACTCCGACAGTCCCTGCACCAGGCCGAGAACGATCGCGTGGAGGATCGGCACACGAAGTGTCTACCGCTCCATCGACGATCCCGCGCGGACCTCGCGGCCGACACCCCTGCGTCCAGGCGATTGAGCCGCGCGACATCGCATCCGACAACGATGCCGCGCGGCCGACCGCTCAGCCGCCGACGACCCGACGAACCTCTGCGAGGAACTCGTAGACGTCGGCTTGGCCGAACCCACCGAGCCAGAACGACTCGCTGAAACCGGCAGCGATGACGATGCCATCGCCGGGGGAGAACTGAAGTGTGACCGAACCGCCGTTGTGGCCATAGGACAGCGCGGACACGGTGCCCGGTTCGCCGGGTTGGCAGGGGCACACCGGGAACGTCGCGAGCCCGGAGTACAGCGCTGCGTCGATCGTGGTCATCTCCAGCAGCGAGGCGGGAGTGACGACATCGCCGTCGCGGTACAGATGGGCGCCCCACGTCGCGAGGTCCTCGACGCTGGAGGAGACGCCGCCTGCCGAGTCACCGATCCAGCCGAGTCGAGGGGTCGTGTCGACCGACGTCTCGCCGAGTCCGAAGGGTTCGAGGATGCGCTCGGAGAGTGCTGCTTCATACGACTGGCCGGTGGCGGCCTCGATGATCAGGCCGAGGGCGAGAAAGCCGCTGTTCGAATAGCCGGCTGCGCTTCCGGGAGCCCACTGAAGATCCGTGGCCAGGGCCAGCTGCACGGCGGCCACCGGGTCGAGCGTCGAGTTGGGGTCGTACCCCGGCGTCTCCTGGTAGGGAGCCAGACCGCTCGAGTGGTTGAGGAGTTGACGAATGGTGATCGGCGTCGCGGCGCTGAGGTCGCCAGCGCCCGGGATCGACGTCATCGGCGCATCCAGCTCGAGCAGGCCCTCGTCGACGAGCTGCATGACGAGCGCACCGGTCATCGTCTTGGTGACGGAGGTGACGGCCTCGGCACCGTCGATGATCATCGGGTCGCCATCGGCGTCGACGCCGGCGCCGGCGAACATCCGCTCTCCGTCGGGCATCGAGACAGCGACACGCACGCCGCTGATTCCCGCTGTCGTGAGCCACTGTTCGGCGAACGCCGTCAGCTCGTCGGCGCCAGCAGCGCTCGGCGCGGCTGCGACCGATGCAGTGCCTGATTCGACCTCGACATCATTGGCTGCCTGCGGATCCGGCCGACCCGACGGAGCGGGCGGAAGGGCCACACCAGCAGCATCATCGGACGGCTCGCTCGTCGTGCCGGCCTGAGGGTCCGGGCGACCGGACGGTGCGGGCGGAAGGGCGGCACCGACATCGCCATCGGGAGATGACGGCGACGTCGGTGCCTGCCCTTCCTGAGCCGCACTGATCGGTGCGGCCGGGGCGACCGCGGCCAGCGCGATCAGGGTGACAGCAGCACCTGCTGCGAGTGCTCCGACCAGGCCGTGGCGCCGGGCGGGCACGATGTGACCGATCGTGTCACGCACGGTCACCTTCTCCGTGGCCTGCGTAGGCCAGATCTCGGCGGGTTTGCCTCCCGCGATGTCCTCGACCCATCCGGTCAGGACGACCGCGAGCACCACGAGCACGACGACCATCGCCAACACGACCGCCGGGGTTGCATCGAGGTTGAGCCGAGCGGCGAGCAAGTACGAGGCGACGATCGCCGGGCTGTGCCAGAGGTAGATCGACATGGCACGTCGAGTCATCCAGTAGAGGATTCCGCCGACGATCCGGACCCGCGGCAACACGCTCAAGATCGGGCGGGCGAGGAACGCCACGGCGATCCAGGCAATGCCCGACGCCCACAGGGTCGGGTAGCTGTGATTGATGACGCCACTCTCGGCAGGAAAGAACTGCCAGGCGACGAAGGTCGCCGTGGCACCGACGATCAACCATTCGATCAGTGCCCGTGTGTCGAGATCGTCGAAGGCGCCGTTGGCGTGTGCGAAACCGAGGAGAACGAAGAACGCGTAGATGCCGAGGTCGCCGATCAGCCAGATGCCGCTGTTCGGCCCGGGGTCGGCGCTGCGAGCGAGCATCTCCCCCGCCATCATCACGATGAGCGGGACGGGCAGGAGCGCCACACCGAAACGACGCCATGCGGCGAGCAATACCGGCGACAGCAACAGCAGCCAGAGGTAGGCACGGATGTACCACAGCGGGCTCGACGCCCAACCGGCTTCCCAGACCGAAGCCGTCGGGTTGACCAGCGGAACCACCCAGGACAACAGCTGCTCGGGTGAGAAGCCGGTGGTCGGTCCCGGGTTGCTCAGATGCACGATCGACAAGAAACCGAGCACGATCGCCGCGAAGAGCCAGAACGGCAGCATCAGCCGCCGCAGCCGCGAGCGGAGCACCTCGGCGGCCGGGCGCGCCTCGAGTGATGCGTGGAGCAGCGAACCGGCCACGAAGAACATCAATGGCATCGTCGCAACGACCCATGAGAGCCACGGCGTCCCGAATGCGTGCCAGAGCACGACCCGGATGATCGCGACCGCACGGAGTGCGTCGAGGAAACCATCTCTCGGGGCCTTCGTCCGTTGCGCCGCCGAAGCCAGCGGGACCCGGGCGTCAGCTGCGACCGAGGAGTGATCGGTCGCGACCCGTGCAGACGCGACGGGAGCGGCGAGCGGCTGTGACCCCGCTCGTGTGAGTGTCGCGCTCATCAGATCTCGACGATCTCGAAGTTGTCGAACGACAGCGCTGACAACGATGCGACGAGACCGACGTTGCCGGGAGCGACCGCTGAGGCCTCACCGAACGGGTGTCCGTCGAGAAGCCCCCGCGTGCGTCCGGCGAAGACCTCGACGGTCAGCGTGTGCGTCGCTGCAAGATCGAAGCCCTCGCCGGTCTTGAGCCCGCCCTTGTACTCGTGACGGCCGGACTCGGCGTCGTACACACCCCAGCGAAGAAACCTGCCCGAATCGGTGAAGTCGACCAGCGTGGCGCCTCGACGTGAGCCGCGGGTGCTCTGGCCCAGCAAGATGCCTCCGCCGAGGGAACCGTCGCGTGCCGTCATGTCGACCGAGACGCTGTACTCAGCCGGTGGAGTGGTCTCGAACTGATTGATCAGGTCGTAGCCGGCAGCGTCGGCCTGGACGAGCTGACCGTCGGCGACGGACCAGACACCCGACATCGGGGTCCAGCGACCCATGTCGGCGCTGAAATCGTCGACGAGTGACGAAGCATCGTCGACGACGGATGTCGGGGCGGGGGCCGCCTCGGTCGTCGTCGGCACTTCCGCAGCCGGGGGCGGCGTCGTCGAGGCGGGGACGATCTGCTCGGCGGGCGCCGGCGATTCAACCTGTCCCGCGTCGGCATCGGCTGCACCAGGCGATGCGGCGCTCGTCGACGTGGCTTGCGTCGACTCGGCGCCGGTCGAGGTCATCGCCATGGCCGGGTCGGTCGACGAGATCGCAGCGGTCAGCGGCGGCGCCGAGCTGGCAGACGCTGACGCAGCGGGAGTGGCGGCTTCGAACTCGACCGCGGTCGCGCCGACGGTGATGGCGGCGAGCGCACACAGCGCTGCGATTCTGGAGTTGGAACCGGGAAGGGATGTTTTCGTAGGCATGTCGGAACCTCGAAGTCGTCGGATTGAACGACACGATCCTCGACCGCCCACATCAAGCGCAGCCCGAGCGAACATCAAGCCTGGATCAGATTCCGTTCGATCCGGCGCTCGAAGTCTCTAGCGTGCCCCGGATGCGGCTGCGACGACGTTCATCTGTTCTGCTCGTCACCGGCGCGTCCGGATTCCTCGGTCGGCACCTCATCCGCTCGCCGCGGATGGATCGATGGCAGCTGATCGCGCCGTCGTCGACGGCGATGGACGTGGCCGACGAGGGCCGCACCGTCGACACGATCTCCGCGTGGAAGCCCGACGCCGTCATCCATCTCGCATACGACAAAGACGATCATCGAGTGACCGCGAACGGATCGCGCAACGTCGCGCAGGGCGCCGCGAAAGCCCGCGCCCGATTGGTGCACGTGTCGAGTGATGCGGTGTTCGGCGGACGGTCGCAGCCCTACGTCGAGGCAGACATTCCCGACCCGATCACGAGGTACGGGGCCAGCAAGCGCGACGCGGAAGATGCCGTCGCGGAGGTCGCACCCCGCGCTGCGATCGTCCGGACCTCACTGCTGTACGGAACCGACTACCTGTCGGCCTTCCAGCGCAAGCTCAAGGCCGACCTGGAGGCAAGCCGCCCGGCGATGACCCTCTACGCCGACGAATTCCGGTGCCCGGCACACGCCGAGGACGTCGCGGCCGCACTTCTCCGTCTCGCGGAGATGCGCGACCGCTCGGGGCCGATCCATGTCGCGGGCCCGGAGCGGTTGTCGCGGCTTCGTTTCGCCGATGCGTGTGCCAAGTTCGCTGGGTTCGATCACGCCAACCTGCCGGCGAAGACCATCGCCGAAACCGGGACGACGCGCCCCGCTGATGTCGAACTCGATTCGACGCTCGCGACCGGCCTCGGCCTCGGGTGTCGCCCGATCAGCGAAGCGCTGCGCTGAACGTCAGCTCGCCGCTGCCTCGAAGCCAGCGGCGAGGTCGGCGAGAATGTCGTCGCTCGACTCGAGACCGACCGAGAGACGCACCAGACCCGGTGTGACGGCACTCGCGACCTGTTCCTCGGCGGTGAGCTGGCTGTGCGTGGTCGAGCCGGGATGGATCACGAGGCTGCGGGCGTCGCCGATGTTGGCGACGTGGCTGTGCAGCGAGAGGCCCTGCACGAACTTCTTGCCCGCTTCGTGGCCCCCGGCGATCTCGAAGGCGAGCACCGAGCCGAAGCCCTTGCCACCGCCGAGTTCCTTCGCACGCTCGTGCCAGGGGCTCGACGGGAGTCCCGAGTAGTTCACCGATTCGACCTGTGCATGCCCGTCGAGGAACTCGGCGACTGCGTGCGCGTTCGACCAGTGCCGCTCCATCCGCAAGCTCAGCGTTTCGAGTCCTTGAAGGAACATGAACGCGTTGAACGGCGAGATCGCCATGCCGACGTCGCGCAGGAGCTGCACACGCGCCTTGAGGATGTACGAACCAGCGCCGAGCGCGGGCCAGTACGCGAGGCCGTGATAGCTCGGGTCGGGTTCGTTGAAGTTCGGGAAGCGCTCGGCGTTGCCGAAGTCGAACGAACCGCCGTCCACGATCGCACCGCCGATCGAGGTGCCATGACCGCCGATGAACTTCGTCAGGCTGTGCACGACCACGTCGGCGCCGTGCTCGAGCGGCCGGATGAGGTACGGCGTGGCGACGGTGTTGTCGACGATGAGCGGCACGCCGACCTCGTGCGCCACTCCACTCACGCCCTTGATGTCGAACACGTCGTTCTTCGGGTTCGGGATGACCTCGCCGTAGAAGCACTTGGTCCGATCGTTCGATGCGGCCTTCCACTGTTCGAGATCGTCGGGGTCGTCGACGAAGGTGACCTCGATGCCCATCTTCGGGAGCGTGTAGTGCAGCAGGTTGTAGCTACCGCCGTACAGCGCCGGCGATGCGACCACGTGATCGCCGGACTCGGCCACGTTCATCACGGCGAGCGTCGACGCCGCCTGCCCGGAACTGACGGCGAGCGCGCCAGGAAGTCCGATCGCAGTGATGCAACCCCCTTCGAGCGCGTTGAGCCGTGCCTCGAGAGCTCCCTGGGTGGGGTTCATGATGCGGGTGTAGATGTTCCCCACCTCGGACAACGAGAACAAGTTCGCCGCGTGGTCCGGGCTGTCGAACTCGAACGACGTGGTCTGGTAGATCGGGACGGCCCGGGCACCCGTGGCGGAGTCCGGCTCACCGCCGACGTGGATCTGCTTGGTCTCGAATCCCCAGTTGTCGCTCATGGGGCGACACCCTAGGCAGCAGAATCCCGACCCGACAAGTCAACTTTTCCTGCGGGTGCGTGGCCTGAGATGCACGAGCGTCCGACACGGCGGCGGGGCTCCGCCACCCCACCGCCGTCGACCTGGCCGCCACATCACCCGGGAGAAGGTGACGGCGGTGCATGAGCCGTTCGTCGGACGCAGCCCGACCCCACCCAGAAGGAACACTGCGACCCGCCTCGCTGAGCCCTTCCGAGTGGTGCCGGGTTGTCCGCCACGTGAAGAGGGACGCAGGCCGGCCGCGGAAAGTCGCGAAGAATCCGAGATTTCTCGACACCCGTCGTCAGCGACGCGGGAGCTCACCCTCCGACGCGATCGGGTTCCTTCCCAAGGCGATCTCCGCGTTGGTGATCATCATCGCGGCGAACGTCGCGTCGACCTTCGCCGCGACGGCGGTGGCGACGTCGCTCGCAGGTACCGGCGGGGCCGCCCGGTTCGCGCCGATGATCACGAAGTTCGCGATTCTCATCGGCGGCGCGATCGTGGCGGCCGGTCAGGCCGACGTCGACACGATGGTGGTGAACATCGGTGTCGCCGGGTTGCTGCTCGGCGTCGCCGGAGCCGTGGCGCTGCTGACCGGGCTCGGTGGGCGACAGGTGGCCGGCGAGATCGCTGCCGGTCGTGCGTGGCGGTCCGCGCTTCGATCGGGTGACCGGATCGATACCGTGGTGTCCCCGGGTGCTCGGCCCGTCTCGGCGGACGATCGCATCGAGGGTGTGGTCATCGAGGTGCACCCGACCTCGGTCGAGTTGGAGTCCGACGGGCGAACGATCTTCGTGCCGAACTCTCGACTCCTCGACTCGGTCGTGGTCCGCGATCGGCCCGAGCCGACGACGGCGGAAACCGCAGATTCCCCGACTGCGGTCAGATGCCTACCGTAGTGCCGATGACCGAGAGGACGCGAGGGCTACGCCGACGGATCCTCGCCATGGCGTTCGTCGACGAGTTCGTACCGTTCGTCGTGGTCTTCACGCTCTGGTTCGACGACAACGGTGTCGGCGTTGGCCAGATCTCGACCGTGTTCGTGATGTGGGCGATCGGCGTACTGGTCTTGGAGGTGCCGAGCGGAGCCCTCGCTGACCGTGTCGATCGGCGCCGACTCCTCGCTGCCGCATTCGTCGCGCGTCTCGCCGGCCTGGCGGTGTGGCTGGTGTGGCCCACGTTCAGCGGGTTGTTGGTCGGCGGCGCGCTCTGGGTGCTGCACGACGCTGCCGCATCGGGAGCCTGGGAGTCGCTGATCCACGACGAGCTCGAAGCGGTCGACGCAGCCGACACCTACCCGACGCTCATCGCTCGCGTCGGCCAGTTCGGCAACGCCGGGTTCGCGGCAGCCGCACTGGTGGCAACGCCTGCGCTGGGGCTCGGCGTCGGCCTCCGCGACCTCGGCTGGCTCACGCTCGCTCTGCAGACGATCACGATCGCGTTGGTGCTCTCGCTGCCAGACGTCCGATGGGTGGTCGAGCGGTCACGAGCGCTCGACGATGAGGACCCCGAGGGGCCATCAGCGCTGCGTCAAGCGCTCACGAATCGCGGAGTCGCGCTTCCCGTACTCCTCGGAGCCGCCGTCGGCGGACTCGCGATCATCGACGAGTACGTCCCATTACTCGCCCGCGAGCGAGGCGTCGGCGATTCGATCGTGCCGCTCGTGTTCCTCACGGTGTGGGTCGGATTGATGGTCGGCGGCGAGGTCGCGGCGCGGGTGCCTGGCATCCGATCGACCGGGCTCGCCGTCTTCGTCACGATCGGCGGCATCGCCACCGTCATCGCGCTGGTCACCGGGTCGCCGTGGACGCTCGCCCTCATCGGCATCGCATATGCAGCCATCGAGGCCACCTGGGTGGTGGGCGACGCACGAATGCAGGCATTGGTTCCTGCCCACGTACGAGCGACGGTCACCAGCGCGCGCGAGTTCGGCGCCGCCGTGGTGGCCGGCATTGCGCTGGTCGTCATCACGATCGCCGCTCGGGCCGACGACCCCACGCCGGGACTGCTCGTGGTCGCCGTCGCACTCGTGATCGTCGGCCCCCTCGTGAGCCGGCTGCCGAATCCGCAGCGGAACGCGAACGGGCCGGCCCCGAAGGGCCGGCCCGTGACATCGTGATCGGTGCGGGTCAGCGCCCCACCGTCCGATTCGTGATCAGACGTCGGCGCCGCCGGAGGCCTCAGCGACCTTCTGCTTGCCGGCATTGATGAACGGCATCGCCGAACGCAGCTGCGCACCGACTTCTTCGATCGGATGTCGCTTGCCCTCTTCTTGCATGCGGTGGTAGTTCTCACGGCCCGACTCGGATTCGCTGACCCACTCGTCGGCGAACTTGCCGGTCTGAATCTCCTCGAGGATCTTCTTCATCTCGGCCTTGGTGGCGTCGGTGACGACGCGCGGACCGCGAGTGAGATCGCCGTACTCGGCGGTGTCGGAGATGCTGTAGCGCATCCCGGCGATGCCTTCCTCGTACATGCGGTCGACGATCAGCTTCACTTCATGGAGGCACTCGAAGTACGCCATCTCAGGGGCGTAGCCCGCCTCGGTGAGCGTCTCGAAGCCGGCCTTCACGAGCTGAGTGACGCCGCCGCACAGCACAGCTTGCTCGCCGAAGAGGTCGGTCTCGGTCTCTTCGGTGAAGGTCGTCTCGATGACTCCGGCACGGGTGCCACCGATCGCATCGGCATAGGACATGGCAACGGCGCGAGCGTTGCCCGTCGCGTCCTGCTCGACAGCGATGAGCGACGGCACGCCGCCGCCTTCGGTGTAGGTGCGACGCACCAGGTGGCCGGGGCCCTTCGGCGCGATCATGATCACGTCGACGCCCTCGGGCGCCTGGATCCGACCGAAGCGCACGTTGAAGCCGTGCGCGAACGCGAGTGCGTCACCTTCATCGAGGTTCGGCGCGATGTGCTCGTCGTAGATCTTCTTCTGCTCGGTGTCGGGCGCCAGGAGCATGATGACCTGCGCGGCCTTGGTGGCCTCGGCGATCGACATCACGGTCAGGCCGGCTTCTTCGGCCTTGGCCGTCGACGACGAACCGTCACGCAGGCCGACGACGACGTCGACACCCGACTCCTTCATGTTCAGCGCGTGGGCGTGGCCCTGCGAGCCGTAGCCGATGACGGCCACCTTCTTGGAGCGGATGATCGAGGAGTCGGCGTCCTCGGCGTAGTACAGGGTGACGGCCATGTCGGGCCTGCCTTTCAGGTGATTCGTTCGGCGTCCTGGAAACGGACGGTGGGAGGGTATTGGACGGAGCTCAGTTCGCGACGCGCAGGCGCGCCGCAGCACGATCGAGCTTCGGGAGCGCCACGCGACCTGTGCGCTGCAGTTCGGTGATGCCGTACGAGCTGAGCAGCTCTTCGAAGTCATCGAGCTTGCGCGGGTGCCCTTCGAGACTCACCGTGACATGACCTTCGGCAACGGCGAGGATCTTGCCCTCGAAGATGTCGACCAGGCTGGCGACTTCGCTGCGCTGCGCTGCGGCGACCTTGACAGTGCCGATCAGCAGCTCACGTTCGACGCTGCGCGTCGGGTCGAGCTCAGAGATCTTGATGACGTCGATCAGCTTGAACAGCTGCTTCGTGATCTGCTCGAGCGGCGCCGAGTCGAGGTCGACCACGATCGTGATGCGACTGCGATTCGGGTCCTCGGCCGGAGCGACCGCCAGGCTGAAGATGTTGTAGCCACGGCGGGCGAAGAGCCCCGCCACTCGAGCGAGGACACCCGGGCGGTTCTGCACGAGCACCGAGAGGATGTGGTGATTGAACTCCGGGTCGGTCCCGGTGTTGTTGCCGTAGTCGCGGACGCGGCTCATCGCAGGCCTTCTTTCCGGTCTTGCTGTGTCGGGTGCAGAATCAGATCGTCGTTGCTCGAGCCGGCAGGCACCATCGGGAACACACCCTCGGACGCCTCGGTCAGGAACTCGACGACGACCGGACGGTCGTTGATCGTGTTCGCCTTCTCGATTGCCGGAACGACCTCTTCGGGCGACTCGACTCGGATTCCGACACACCCCATCGACTCAGCCATCATCACGAAGTCGGGAACGGCGGATGAGTCGAGGAACACCGACGAGTAGCGCTCGTCGTAGAACATCTCCTGCCACTGACGCACCATGCCGAGGTAGCGGTTGTTCAGGAGTGCCACCTTGATCGGCAACCCTTCGAGCGTCGCGGTCACGAGCTCCTGTGCGGTCATCTGGAAGCA
>JBGCFW010000209.1:0-7619 GCA_045107155.1 Ilumatobacter sp.
GCCGCTCGAGACTCGCGAACCTGCACGCCCAATGCCGACGGCGACGCTCCCGCGGCGGTCCTCGGGGCAGCGTCGGGCTAACGACCCGAAGGTCAAGGCCACTGTCTACGGTGAGCGCTCACCGACTGACTCCCGCTCTCGCAAAACACGAGGTGAGCGGAAGAAGGCGCGCAGGACCGCGCCGCGTTGGCACACGGTCGACGGTCACGCGACCCGAAGCGACCGACGAAGTGGGAGATCACGTCCTGACAGTCGCCGCTCGTCGGGGTTGTCGTGGTCGACGAACAGCCGCAGCGCTCCAGTGGGTCGGCCTCTGCGCCGATGCAGAAGTGTGGAGACGAATCCCGTGGCCGCGATGCCCAACGATGAACGGCGCCGAGGTTTCTCGCCGCGACGTCAACTTCGCGGACTCGTGCCCCTCATCGTGCTGTGGTGCATCGGCCTCGCAGCACTCGCCGTCACTCGTATGCAGACGGCGACGTCACTCCCGTCGCTGTTCCTCGATCCCGCCTACTTCACCGGAGCACCGTGGTACACGGGCGCGATGTCGAACCTCGCGATCCTCGTGTGGACGACGGGCGCCGTGTTCGCCGCCGCCGGCGCATGGGTCGCGCGCCACGTCGGCCGCACGAGCGCCTACCGATTCCTGGCGGTCGGCGCGCTGGCGACGCTCGTGCTCGTCCTCGACGACGTTTTCGCGCTCCACGCCGGACCGTTGCGGAGGGCACTCGGCGACTCCAAGATCGCCGCGCAGCTCCTGATCGTCCTGCCTGCGATCTCGTGGGCCCTGTCGTTCCGCGACGACATCCGACGGACGCGGTCGCTGTACCTGATCGCTGCCGTCGCCGCCCTCGGCGCGTCGCTGACCGTCGACGTCGCGATTGGGCTGGACGGCGATGACGGGCTGTTGGTCGAGGACGGCTTGAAGCTGCTCGGCATCCTCGCCTGGTCGCAGTACTTCGCCATCACGTCGAGAGACATCGCACGGTCTGCGATCCGCACCGCCGCGAAATCCAGGGACCCGAGCGTCGAAAGCGGCGTGCGTGTCGCGGCGCCGTGACCGCTCCCTTGCCGGACCCGTGCATCAATCTCCATCAGCCGGGCGTGGCGGTGGGCCGGTTCGACCGACGCCTACGCGGTGGCGACCGTTGACGCTCAGGAGCGGAGCCAACGACGCGGTCGAAGGTGGCGAACGCGGCTTGCCCATGCTCATGACGCCTCGGGGGTGCAGAGCTACGCTCCCGCCATGGTGCTGCGCCTCGTCCTCGCCGAGGACAGCTTCTTGATGCGTGACGGCATCAGCGCTCTGCTCGCACTGACCGACGACGTCGATGTCGTTGCATCGTGCGAGAACTACGACTCGCTACTCCGGTCCGTCGCAACGCACCAGCCCGACGTCGTCCTGACCGACATCCGCATGCCCCCGAGTCAGACCGACGAAGGCATCCGGGCCGCCGACGTCATCCGCGCCGACCACCCGGAGATCGGTGTCGTCGTGCTCAGCCAGTACGTCGAACCCGAATACGCCCGCCGTCTGTTCGAGCACGGATCGGAGCGCAGGGCGTACCTGCTCAAGGAGCGTGTCGCCGACCTCGACGAGCTGGGAGGTGCAATTCGCCGAGTGGCCGACGGCGGATCGGTGGTCGACCCGAAGGTGGTCGAAGCGCTGATCGGCGTCAACGCCACGCAAGAGTTCGACGCGCTCGATCGCCTGACCGAACGCGAGCGAGACGTCCTCGCCGAGATGGCGACCGGGAAGAGCAACTCGTCGATCGGCGAGGCGCTGTTCATCTCGGCTCGATCGGTCGAGAAGCACATCAGCGCGATCTTCGCAAAGCTCGACCTCGTGCAGACCGAGGACGCACACCGACGGGTGCGAGCAGTGCTGGTCTTCCTCGGATTGGGCTCAGCCGGCAGGGGTTGACCGCACCATTCCTGCGGGTCACCCCGGTAGCCCACCGATTCCGGGGATGCGAGGATCGACCAATGCCTGATGTCCGCGTGCTCATCGTCGACGATCAACTGCCGTTTCGCGAGGCCGCGCGCATGGTCGTCGAGATGACCGACGGCTTCGACGTGGCGGGTGAGGCGGGCGATGGCGAAGACGCCGTCCGCCTGACATCGACGCTACGTCCCGATCTCGTGCTGATGGATGTCCAGATGCCCGGCATCGGCGGCCTCGAGGCAACCCGGCGGATCATGCTCCTCGACGATCCTCCGCACGTGCTGGTGATGTCGACCCACGAGTCGGAGAGCTATGAGTCACCCGCACTGGACGCAGGCGCAATCGGGTTCGTTCCCAAGTCGATGTTCAGTATGGATGCGCTCGAGGCGGCCTGGGCAGGGATCGACGCTTGATCACACGCGGTCGAACGGCCTGATCGGCACGGCCCCGGCAACACGTGTACCGACTCCGAGTTCAGAGCTGATCGTGAGCGAACCTCCAACCGAATCGAGACGGTCGACCATGCCGTCGAGCCCGGTACCCGGGTCAACCGTTGCAGTGTCGAAGCCGCGGCCATCGTCGGCGATCTCGAACTCCAGCGTGCCGTTCACCGCCGCGAGGTCGACCGTCGCCGATTTCGCGTTCGCGTGCTTCGTCACGTTCTGTAGTGCTTCGAGCACGGTGAAGTAGACGGCGGCCTCGACCACACGCGGATGTCTCCCGATGTCGCCGGTGCGAACCGACACCGGGAGCGCTGACGTGCGAGCTTGATGCCCGATCGCAGATGCGAGTCCGTCGGCATCGAGCAGCGGCGGGTACATCCCGCGGGCGAACTCGCGGATCGTCCCGACCGCCTCGCCGGCTTGTGGTTCGAGTTGCTCGAGCAGCGCGGCCGTCTTGGTGGCACCGAGTTGCTCGGCGCGCTTGCGCGTCGGGCCCAGCTTCACCTTCAGCGCGACGAGTTGCTGCTGGGGGCCGCTGTCGAGAGCGTGCTCGAGATCGCGCCGTACCGCATCGGCAGCGGTCAACACCCGTTCGCGTGAGGCTTCGAGTTCAGCGAGCTGCCGCCGCAACTCAGCCGTGAGGCGCGTGTTCCGCAACGCCAAGCCGAGTCCTGCAGCGAGATCGGCGAGGAGCGCTGCTTCGATCGCGGTGATCGTCTCGCCGTGCTCCTTGACCAGCGACACACCACCGAGCAGCTCGCCGTCGTGCAGCACCGGCCACGAACGATCCGCCTCCGGGTCCACGAACTCGTCGGTGGCGTCGAGGGTTCGCGTCCCCATGTCGCTCGGCCATGTCGATGCGGTCCGGAACCCCTCATCGGAACGAACCCACAACGCGGCGGTGGCTGCCCCCGTGCCGTCGACGATCAGCTTTGGGGCCCGACCGATCAGCTCGTCGTCGGACAGCTCCGACGAGCGATGCGAGAACTCCACGAGGATGTCGTGGGGCGTTGCGCGTTCGCCGTAGACGAGCTTGTTCGCCCAGCGTTCCACCCGGCGCCGGACCGGTCGAAAGGCCATCGCAGCCAGCGCCGTCGCCGTGATCGAGAGTGCGAACCCCGAGTCGCCGCCGAGCACTGCGCCGAGCCCGACGACGATCGCGACGTACACGCCACCGATGAAGATCGCGAGCGCGCCGTAGGTCACCGACCGGCTGATGATGCGGTCGATCTCGTAGAGCCGATATCGCATGATCGCGACACCCACGGCGAGTGGGATGAGCACAGTCGCCACAGAGTCGATCAACAGGAACGAGTCGTCCTCGGTCCCGAGCGGCTGGAAGATTGCATTCGCAAAGAGGATGGCATTGTTCGCAATCAGCGCCACGGCGATCCAGCCAACCTGTCGACGTTCGACCAAGCTGCCAGTGCGCGTCCTGTTGACAAGCCGGACGACGACGACGACCGCAAACAGGAAGAACAGAACAAAGACGCTGACGTGTGCGACGTAGAAAGCCTGCGCGAGCTGTTCGTCGACGAACGGATGCGGATACGCATCGCTCTCCGGCAGCACCTGCGGCGTGCCGAAGACGCTGATGAGGGTCGACGTCGCCACGAGCGCGCCGCTTGCCCGCAGTAGCCTGCGGTCCATCGTCGTGCGGGTCCGGCCGTCGGGAAAGACCAGCCAGGTCGCGGCGAGCAGCCACGTCCCCGGCGAGATGGCGACGGTGCCGATGAGCGCCACCCAGCTGGCCGCTCCGTCGTGACCTGCGGCGTCGAGTGTCTCGGCAGTGACGAGTGAGGCTTTGGCCAGGCTCAGCAGCGAGCCGTAGGTCACGAGGAGGAGCCCCAGGGCGTTCCCTCGCCGTATGACGATGAGGCCGCCAACCAGGACAAATGTCCCGAAGGCCAGCAGGTTCACCAGCACGATGCCGCGCAACTGCGCCAGCACGACGACGAACGCGGTGAGGTAGACGACCACTCCGACGAGCAGCAGGCGCACGGGCCCGGTGAACGCTCGGATTCGGTTCACGCCGACTCCTGCGCCGCGTGGCTCATTGGCACCGTGTTCGTGATCCGCGCCTGATCGCCGGCGCGCTTCTCGACGGTGAATGTCCCGCCGGCGGCGTCGATCCGGTCGGTGATCGGGGCAAGGTCGAGTGCCCCGTCGCAGCCCTCGACATCGATCGTCACGATGAGGTCAGCACCCGACGCCGCGACGACAACGAACGCCGCCGACGCCTCGGCCATCCGAGCTCGCTCGATGCTCTCCAACACGCAGAAATAGACCGCTTCCTCGGCCGTGTGACCGAATCTTCGCAGCTCGTCGACCGATACCGTCACGGAAATCTGCGACATCCGCTCGAGCGCTCGCAGCGCTGGCTCCAACCCATCGGATTCGAGCAGCGGTGGGTAGATCCCATGAGCGACGGCACGGAGTGCGTCGACGGCCCGTTGGGTCTCGTCGAGCAACGACGTGACCTGTGTGACGATCTCGTCGGCCCCCTCCCCTTGGGCGATCGCCCGGACGATGCCGAGCTTGACCTTGAGGGCGGCGACCTGCTGCTGAGCCCCGTCGTGCAGATCGCGTTCGAGGCGGAGGCGTTCGGCGTCTTGCGCGACGATCAGCCGACGCCGCGAGTCCCGCACGTCGGCAGCGCGCTGCTCGAGTTCGCTGTTCAGGCTCACGTTGCGGAGCAGCAGCCCGGATGCCGCTGCGACGTCGGCCAGCAGCTGCCGGTCGGCCGGCGTCACCGGATCGGTCCGAGGCTTGATGATCGTGAGCGCCCCGAATGGCACGCCGCGATGGAGAACCGGTCGGGATTCGGTGATCTCGTCGTTCGACAGACCGTCGACCGCCACAGGCGCGACGTCGTTGCGTGCTGAGTGGGGACTGATTCCACTCGGTCGGAGCGTCTCGCCATTGGCGACCCACACGATGGCACGCTCGGCTCCGGTCCCTCGGGCGAGCAGTTGCGACAGAGCGGCGGTGCCGTCCGCTGCAGTGGCGGCGGGAAGGCTGGAGGTGACCTGGGACAGCACCTCGTACGGGCTCACCCGGTCGCCGAACACGAGGCGGTCCGCCGCCCGTTGGAGTCGGGACCGGATCGGTTCGAACAGCACGGCGACCACGCCCGAGGCGACGATGGGCAAGATCAGCCCGGGACCCCCGTCGCGCCAGCGGCCGAGGACGACGACCGGACCGAGGACGATCGCCGAGTAGATCGCGACGATCGTGACGGCGAGCCCCAGGTAGGTCAACGACTTCGCGGCGGTCGCGCGGATGACTCGGTGCCGCCTGCCGGTCATGCAGCCTTCTTCGGCCCACGGATGGGCACCGCCCACGTGGTCCCGGTGGCTGCGGTGAACATCCTCGAAGTCTCGACGATCCGAGTCGTCGCCGCCACCGTGGACCCCCGGCACGCGAGTGGGTGCTGACACGTAGGACGAGGCGCGCTGACACGCTGGGCCGCGAGCCTCCAGCGGTGGACGATGGCACCGACGTACACACGAGCGCACCGCAGAACGGTGCAAGGAGCACATCACCATGACCATCACCCTCACCGAGAACCGGGTCGACACCCAACGCCACGCCCGGATGTGGAACCGCGTTGCGGGGGCCGCCGGAATCATCGGCGCCGTCTCGTTCGTCGCGCTCGCCGTGGGGATCTCCGCCAGCGCGCCGGTGTTCACCGACGGAGCCGACGAGCTGCGTTCCTGGTTTGCCGACAACGCAGGCCCGACCGCGTTCTGGGTCTGGATCGCCCCACTGGTCGGTGGGATCCTCAATCTGGTCTTCTTGAGCGGTCTGTTGCGCCGGTTCGAGCAGGACGACACCAGCGGCGGAATTCTCCCGCGGCTCACGTACGCCGGGGCAGTCGCTGCGTTCGGCGCCGTCACGGTCGGCATGGCGCTGTTCGGTGCGATGACACTGGAACCCGTGCGCGCCGCATCGGATGACGTGCTGGTCACCGTGTCGGCGCTCGACTCCGTGATCTTCTTCGGCATCCTCCCGTGGACGACCGCCCTGAGCGTGACCTGTGCGTCCATTCTGATGCTGCTGACTCGTGCCATGCCGGCGTGGCTGGCCGGCCTCGGGTTCGTCGGCGGCGGCGTCTCGGTGATCGGTGGGACGTGGTTGTTCAGCGGCGACCCTGCCAGCGGCGTCGCCAGCCTGGGCCTCATCGGCGGCCTCGCCGTTCTCATCTGGACCCTGATCACCTCGGTGTTCCTGATCCGCAGCGCCACCGACTGAGCGAACCGACCGTCAACCCCGCAACCCCGGCTCAATGACGCGACCGGCCGTCGATCTCGACCTCCGTGGCCGGGTGCGACGAAGGCTTCATCAATCCCGGTCAGATGCCCTGAGACAGAGCTGACAGCGTCACCTCGTCTGCCCTCGTCTGCACCCGTTGATGCGGGCTGGGTTGTACGAGTGTTGTACGAAGACGGGAAGCGGGGACGAACTTGATCGGTGAGGTCCGTTTTGACCAGTTCGTCGGGGAGCGCCGCGAACCGGGCCCGTCGTCTCAGCTCATTCCGCCGCGAGCGCCACCGTTGACGGCGAGGACCTGGCCGGTGGTGTAATCGCTCATCGGCGAACACAGGTAGAAGATCGAGTTGGCGGCGTCCTCGATGGTGCCGGAACGACCGAGGGCCACCATCTGCGGCGGCCCGAAAGACGACTGACCGAACAGACTCGCTCCCGGATCGTGACCGCGTTCTGGTCGGTGGGCTACGTCTCCTTTTTGTAGATCACGGGCGAGTTCGTCGCCGTGGTCGAAGACATCACACAACCACTCGACCCCGACGCCTGCCCCCACCTCCAGGTTCGCCCGCGCGCACAGACTCGACCGTCAGGCGGTGGAGGGCCGGGTCCAACCGATCGGAGAGTCGCCGAGCTGGGGATCGATCGAGTGATCAGAGCGGTGGTGCCTCACTTCTCGATGGCCGCACCGATCCTCGCCAAGACAGACCTGCTCCTCACCGTCCCGTCGGTGGCGATGGGTGACAGTGTCCCCGCGTACGCCCTCGACGACCGCGAGCTCCGCCGGCGCACAGTTCGCTGTCGAGCGGGCCCCTCAGGGACCGAGGCGACGATCCAGTCTGGGCTCATCGACCGCAGCGCCAGTCGTGAGATCTGGTTGTTCAGCCGCTGAGGTTCGACTCGATGACGTCGGCGACCAGGGCACCGATGACCGCGGAACCCGCCGGCGACGGATGGACCGAGTC
>JBGCFW010000021.1:0-13670 GCA_045107155.1 Ilumatobacter sp.
TGGGACCTGGCTTGCTTTTTCCCGTGTTGACTGCGGCGGTATCATTTATGGGAACGTACGGGAGACCCAAGTGGGCATGGACGCGTTGCATTACTGCGTGTGTATCGCGGGATGTTTCTTCCAAGGAAACTACCAAAAACTGTTCTCGGGGAAACCTTGCACGCCGTTGGTCCACTGTGAGTTCCACACGAACAGGCCGGCCGACGCCAACATGCCGCCGATGATCCCGTGGAGCAGGCCTTCGAGCATGAACGGGATCCGAATGAACCAGTCGGTCGCGCCGACGAGTTTCATCACCTCGATCTCACGGCGTCGCGCGAAGATCGCTGTGCGGATCGTGTTCCAGATCAACAGGATCGCCGCGAGGAGCAGAAATCCCGACAGCAGGAACAATCGGAACCCGAAGAACGACTGCAGCTGCTCGATGAGCGAGATCTGATCCTCTGCGAAGACCACTTCGAACACCCCCGGGCCGGCAGAGAATGACTCGGTCACCTGTCGGAGCAGATCGACATCGGTGGCCTCGGTGGGCACAGCCTTGTACTGAGTGGGGATGTTGTCGGCCGTGAGCAGGTCACGGGTGCCTGGCTCTGCGGCGAGCACACGGTCTCGTTCCCCGAGCGAACACTCGATGTCGCAATACGTCCACGACTCGATGAACTGGTTGTTGTCGTCGAGGTTCTGCTCGATCAGCGCACGCTGATCATCGGTGACGTCAGGGCGCATGAAGATGATCATCTCCACGCCGCCTTCCCACTTGGAGAGCAGGTTGTCGAAGCCCTCCTGGCTCAGCAGCGTGAGTCCGACGCCGAGCAGGGAGATCGCCGCCGTGATGATCGACGCGACGGTGAGGGTCGCGTTGCGTCGAAAACTGTCGAAGGTTTCGCGGAAGGTGTACCGGAGGCGGGAGAGCATCGGGAGGCAGTCCTGTTCAGTCCGAGGTCACTCGTAGACGCCGCGCGCCTGGTCACGAACGATGATGCCGCGGTCGAGCTGAATGACCCGCTTGCGCATGTTGTTCACGATGCGCTGGTCGTGAGTGGCCATCACGATGGTGGTGCCGGTCTTGTTGATCCGGTCGAGCAGCCGCATGATCCCCTCGCCCGTTGCGGGGTCGAGGTTGCCGGTGGGCTCGTCGGCGAGGAGGATCAGCGGTCGGTTCACGAATGCCCGCGCGATCGAGACGCGTTGCTGCTCACCGCCGGACAGCTGATTCGGCATGCGCTGCTCCTTGCCGGCCAATCCGACCAGAGCGAGCACAGCGGGAACCTGCTGCTTGATGACGTGCTTCGGTCGCCCGATCACCTCCTGCGCGAAGGCCACGTTCTCGAACACGTTCTTCTCGAGCAGGAGCTTGTAGTCCTGGAAGATGTTGCCGATGTTGCGGCGCAGCATCGGGATGCGGCCGCCGGGGAGGTCGACGATGTTGCGCCCCGCCACCCACACAGCTCCTCGCTCGGGCCGATCCTGCCGGTTGAGCATCCGCAACAGCGTGCTCTTGCCAGAGCCCGACGGGCCGACGAGGAAGACGAACTCGCCCTTGGCGACGTCGAAGCTGGCGTCCTTCACGGCGACGACTTCGGAGGAATAGCTCTTGGTGACGTTTTCGAGTCTGATCATGGTGTGCGTGTGATCACGTTGCGTGAGGCCGGTGCAACGAGCTGGCACACGGTACCGCTCCACCGCCTGCGAGGGGTGGCACCGGATGCGGTCCGAGCGGGTGGCCGGCCATCGGCTGACCGCCCACCTGGCCCTCGGATCGACGCAGCCGTGACCGAGTTGGTCAGTCGTCGCTACCGGCGCGTCGCTGCTGGAGGAATCCCTCGATGAGGAAGTCGATGTCGCCGTCGAGGACGCCCTGCACGTTCGCGGTCTCGAGTTCGGTGCGGAGATCCTTGACCATCTGATACGGCTGCATCACGTAGCTGCGGATCTGGCTGCCCCAACCGACTTGTGCCTGCTTGCCGGCGATGGCATCGAGTTCGGCCTGGCGGTCTTGTTCTGCCTTCGCCGCGATCATCGCCGACAGGCGATTCATCGCCCGCTCCCGGTTCTGCAGCTGGCTGCGCTCTTCCTGCGAACTCGCCACGAGTCCGGTTGGGTGGTGGATCAAACGCACCGCAGAGGAGGTCTTGTTGACGTGCTGTCCACCTGCGCCTGACGCTCGAAAGACCTGCATCTCGATCTCGGATTCGTCGACCTCGACATCGACGTCATCCATCATCGGCCACACCTGGACCGCTGCGAACGAGGTCTGTCGCCGACCCTGGTTGTCGAACGGGCTGATTCGTACCAATCGATGGGTGCCGCGCTCGGCCGACATGAGACCGTAGGCGTAGCGACCCTGGATCGTGACCTCCGCCGACATGATCCCGGCTTCTTGGCCCTCGCTGACGCCGTTCAGACTGATCGTGAAGCCCCGTCGCTCGCACCACTTCTCGTACATCCGCAGCAGCATCTCGGAAAAGTCCTGCGCGTCGACGCCGCCGTCTTTGGCATTGATCTGCACGATGCAGTCGGCGTCGTCGTGCTCTCCGGTGAAGAGGCTCCGGAGTTCGAGCTTGTCGAGCTCGCGACCGACGCCGACGAGTTCAGCGTCGATCTCTGGTTCTTGGCTTTCGTCGTCGTCTTCGCGAGCCAGTTCGTGCAGCGCTTCGGCGTCGGCGACACGGTTGCTCAGGCCATCGAAGGTCTCGAGGTCGTCTTTGAGATTCGCGTACTCGGAATTGAGCTTTCGAGCACGGTCCTGATCGTCCCACAGCGCCGGGTCGGCGCTCTCGGCTTCGAGCACGGCGAAGCGCTCGCGGTTGTCCGCGACCGACAGGTAGCTCTCGGCTTCGTCGAGGCGGCGTTGCAGGTCGCGGATGTCCGGTGTGAAGTCACGCATGGGCCGGAACGAGGCTATCGGTCCCAACAGTGCTGGGGCTCGACGACGCCCGCAGCTGTCAGAGACCGCACTCGGGTGTGCCGTAGCAGTTCTTGAACTTGTTGCCGCTGCCGCACGGGCACGGCGCGTTGCGCGGGGTCTTGGCGACGATGTCCTTCGTGACCGTCTGCTGCTTCGTCGACCCGGTGGGGGCCGGCTGCGGCGCTCCGCCCGCCTCGGACAGGCTCAGGTCGACGTCGTCGGACGAGCTGGTCTGGAGGTTGCTGACGCCTGACTCCGCAGCGTCGATGACACCGTTGCCGTCGGTGTCGGCCGGATCGGCGATCGCGGCACGCCCGTCGCTCGATGTCGGAGCGCCGGCCTTGTTCTGGACAACCTGGACATGCATCACGTATTTCACGAAGTCCTGAGCGATGCCGGTCATCATTCCGCCGAACATCTCGAAGCCTTCACGCTGCCACTCGGTGAGCGGGTCCTTCTGGCCCATCGCACGCAGATTGATGCCACCCTGGAGGTAGTCCATCTCTTCGAGATGCTCGCGCCAGCGCTGATCGATGATGCGCAGCATCACCTGGCGCTCGACCTGGCGCAGCACTTCCTCGCCCATCTCGGCCTCTCGGGCCTCGTAGTGGGACGTGGCGTTCGACATGACCATGTCGTAGATGTCGTCGGTGTCGCCCGCCGCGCGGAGCTGTTCCTCGGTGCTGGAGTTCGGCCAGTACTGGGTCAGCTCCTTGGCGAGTGCGTCGAGGTCCCACTCGTCGTCGGCGGCCGAGGCACAGTGCGTCGAGATCAGTGCGTCGACGGCCTCGGCGAGGTACTCCATCGCCGCCGAGCGGAGGTCCTCGCCGTCCAGGATCTGATCACGACGGCGGTAGATGATCTTGCGCTGCTCGTTCATCACCTCGTCGTACTTGAGGACGTTCTTGCGGATCTCGGCGTTCTTGGTCTCGACGGTGGTCTGCGCTCGCTCGATCGCCTTGGTCACCATCTTCGCCTCGATGGCTTCGTCTTCGGGCAGCGTGCGACCCATGACGTAGTTCAACGCACCGGTCGCGAACAAGCGCATCAGGTCGTCTTCGAGACTGAGGAAGAATCGGCTCTCCCCGGGGTCACCCTGACGACCGGAACGGCCACGCAGCTGGTTGTCGATACGCCGGCTGTCATGTCGTTCCGAACCAACGACGTACAGCCCTCCGAGCTCGCGGATCTTCTCACCCTCGGCCTTGCACTCGGCGCTGTGGTGCTCGAGCCGCTCGGCGTACAGCGCTTGCGCTTCCTTGCGCTGGGTCTGGTACTCGTCAGGCATCTGGTCGATCGGGACGGGCAGCTCGAACTCGTGAGCGAGATGGTCCTCTTCGTAGCCCGCGCGCAACACGTCGGTGCGAGCCAAGCCCTCGGGGTTGCCCCCGAGAAGGATGTCGACGCCGCGACCGGCCATGTTCGTGGCGACCGTGACCGCTCCGAGACGACCGGCCTGGGTCACGATCTCGGCTTCACGCGTGTGCTGCTTGGCGTTGAGCACTTCACGCTTGATGCCGCGCTGCTCCAACAGTCGACCCAGCAGCTCTGAGCGCCCGACGCTCGCGGTGCCGATCAGCACCGGCTGGCCACGCTCGTGGCGTTCTTCGATGTCATCGATGATCGCGTTGAACTTGGCTTCTTCGGTCTTGTAGATGAGGTCTGCTTCATCCTTGCGAACGACCGGCCGGTTCGTGGGGATCGGTACGACGCCGAGCTCGTAGGTGTTCATCAGCTCGGCCGCCTCGGTGGCGGCGGTACCGGTCATGCCGGCGAGCTTGTCGTAGAGGCGGTAGTAGTTCTGAAGCGTGATCGTGGCGAGGGTCTGATTCTCTTCCTTGATCTTCACACCCTCCTTGGCCTCGACCGCCTGGTGGATGCCTTCGGACCAGCGCCGCCCTTCGAGCACGCGACCGGTGAACTCGTCGACGATCTTCACCTCACCGCCCTGCACGATGTAGTCCTTGTCACGCTTGTACAGCTCTTTGGCCTTCAGCGCGACGGTGAACTGGTGGACGAGGTTCGCCTGCACGTTGTCGTAGAGGTTGTCGACATCGAGAGCGGCCTCGACCTTCTCGCTGCCCTGCTCGGTGGGGACGACGATGCGCTTGTCTTCTTCGAACTCGTAGTCGGCGTCGCGCTTGAGCGAGCGAACGATCGAGGCGAAGCGGTAGTAGAGCTTCGCGGCATCAGCGACGCGGCCAGAGATGATCAGCGGTGTACGGGCTTCATCGATCAGGATCGAGTCGACTTCGTCCACGATGCAGAAGTTGTGGCCACGCTGCTGGACCTTGGCGTCTTTGCTCGGCGCCATGTTGTCGCGCAGGTAGTCGAAGCCGAGTTCGTTGTTCGTGCCGTAGGTGACATCGGCGTCGTAGGCCTTGCGCTTCTCGGCCGGCTTGGCGTTGAGGCCCGGGAGGATCAATCCGACCTCCATGCCCATGAAGCGGTAGATGCGCCCCATCAGCTCCGACTGGTACTGCGCGAGGTAGTCGTTCACCGTGACGAGGTGGACGCCCTTCTGCTCGAGTGCGTTGAGGTAGACCGGGCCGGTGGACGTGAGGGTCTTGCCCTCGCCGGTCTTCATCTCGGCGACCCATCCGAAGTGGAGGGCGGCGCCTCCCATCAGCTGGACGTCGTACTGGCGCTGGCCGAGCACCCGCACGCCGGCTTCGCGAGAGACGGCGAATGCCTCGATGAGCATGTCGTCGAGGTCGGCGCCGTTGTCGAGGCGTTGACGGAACTCAGCCGTCTTTGCTTGCAGCGCAGCGTCGGAGAGCGCCTGCATCTCGGGCTCGAGCGCATTGACGTCGGGGACCATGCCCTGAAGCGCCTTGAGCTTCTTGCCTTCACCGGCACGGAGGATTCGATCGAGGATGCCCATGGGAACCGCCAGCCTACCGGCGCGCTGCCAACCGGCTCGGCGGCTCGGCCTGGTTCACGGAACCGTCAGGCGGCGACGGAAGCCGGACGACGGAACGGCACGACGGTGCCCGCACGCGGATCAGGGGTGGCTGCCACAGCCGCCAGGCGTGCCACCGCGCCGCGATCGGCCAGCGCCGTGGCAGCGGACGCGAGCGTGGCGCCCGTGGTGACGACATCGTCCACGACCAGCACGGTGAGGCCCTCGAGGCCTGGCCGCGCTCGGAACGCCGGACCGCTCAGACGTTCGGACCGTGATCGACCCGTCTGGCTCGGCGAGGAGTCACGCTCGAGGAGGCGCCGACACGGGACGCCGAGCTGACGGGCGACGGTTCGGGCGACGAGTTCGCCCTGGTCGAACCCGCGCTCGCGGCGCCGCTTCGCACTCGTGGGTGACCAGGTGACGAGATCGATACCGACGTGTGCGCCCGACTCCACGATTCGATTCACGAGGAGGCCTGCCAGGTGCCGCCCCACGGCTCGCCGATTCCGATACTTCAGGCCCAGCACGACGTCGCGAGCTCGCCCAGAGAACGACACCGCCGAGATGACCCCGTTGGTGCGGCGTCGCGGCGGCGGCGCGAGCAACGCGAATCGACAGGACGTGCACACAGCAGCACCGGGTCGGTCGCATCCGGCGCATCGGGTCTCGAAGATCATGGGTGCCATCCAAGCGAAGGGGTACCTCAGGGTTCGAAGACCCCACTGAGCTGGGGCGATGCCCGCGAGCGACGCGTCGCCTGGCACCGTCGGTACCACGTTGGGCGAATCGGACCGCACCGGCGGGCACCCCGTCCACGTACCGTGCCCCGGTGCGCTCGACGACCACATCACG
Source organism: Ilumatobacter sp. (assembly GCA_045107155.1). Lineage (GTDB taxonomy): Bacteria > Actinomycetota > Acidimicrobiia > Acidimicrobiales > Ilumatobacteraceae > Ilumatobacter_A. The sequence continues at coordinate 6,666 of JBGCFW010000021.1, forward strand.
GTTCATCCCCAGGGATCGGGCGATCGAGCGCATCGGCCGCTGCCTCTTCGGCTTGGTCCTGTTCGGCATCGGAATCACCATGCAGATCGAAGCAAACCTCGGAGCGGCGCCCTGGGACGTGTTCCACACCGGTGTGAGCGAACTGACCGGTGTCTCGACCGGCTGGATCATCGTGATCACCGGAGTCGCGCTCCTGGGGTTGTGGATCCCGCTCCGCGAACGACCGGGCCTCGGCACGATCCTGAACGCGACCGTGATCGGCCTGGTCGTGGGCATCGCGCTGCCGATCATCGCCGAACCCGATGCGTTCCTCGCCCGCCTGGCGATGACACTCGCCGGTGTGGTGATCGTCGCGATCGGATCAGGCTTCTACATCGGGGCCGGGCTCGGGCCGGGCCCGCGCGACGGATTGATGACGGGCCTCGCCAAGCGCTCGATCGCCGGCCGCTCGATCTCGATCCGCGCGGGGCGAACCTTCGTGGAGGTCGTCGTGATGGTCGTCGGTGTCGTGCTCGGTGGCGCGATCGGCATCGGCACGGTCGCGTTCATGCTCGGCATCGGCCCGCTCGTCCAGGTGTTCCTGCCGCCGCTGTCGATGACCGACAGCCCCGCCTCGCCCGCGCCGGCCTGAACGAACCCGCCCACCGACGCTTGTTGGCGCGAGCGGGTAGCGAGCGGGGCGGACTGCGCCGCACTCGATGGTTCGCCGCTCGCCCTCGGTGTGAAAACGGCCGAGTCCAGGCACCCCGAGAGGACACCTGGACTCAGACGTGTTCTGATCGACGACAGCGCCGACGGCGCCTCGCTGCTCAGTAGCGGTAGTTCTCGGGCTTGAAGGGGCCCGACGGGTCGATGTCGAGGTACTCCGCCTGTTCGTCGGTGAGCTGCGTGAGCTTCACGCCGAGCGCATCGAGGTGGAGGCGCGCGACCTTCTCGTCGAGGCGCTTCGGGAGCACGTAGACGTCGAGCGGGTAGTTCGCCGTGTTCTGGTACAGCTCGATCTGGGCCAGCACCTGGTTGGTGAACGAGCACGACATCACGAAGCTCGGATGGCCGGTGGCGCAACCGAGGTTCACGAGGCGACCCTCGGCCAGGATGATGATCTGCTTGCCGTCGTCGAACTTCCAGACGTCCGTGCCCGGCTTGAGCTCGTCACGCGTCGCACCGGAGCGGGCAAGACCTTCCATGTCGATCTCGTTGTCGAAGTGACCGATGTTGCACACGATCGCGTTGTGCTTCATCTGCTTCATCGAATCGATCGAGATGAGATTGAAGTTGCCCGAGGCGGTGACGAAGATGTCGATGTCCTCGATGCAATCCTCGAGCGGCATGACCTGAAGGCCCTCCATCGCGGCCTGCAGCGCGTTGTTCGGGTCGATCTCGGTGACGATGACTCGCGCGCCCTGGCCCTGCAGGGACTGCACGCAGCCCTTGCCGACGTCGCCGTAGCCGAGCACGAGCGCCGTCTTGCCGCCGATCATCACGTCGGTCGCACGCGAGATCGAGTCGACGAGGCTGTGGCGACAGCCGTAGAGGTTGTCGAACTTCGACTTCGTGACCGAGTCGTTGACGTTGATGGCGGGGAACATCAGCTCGCCCTCTTCCATCATCTTGTAGAGGCGGTGGACGCCGGTGGTGGTCTCTTCGGTGACGCCCTTGATGTGCGCCGCCATGCGGGTCCACTTCCCGGGGTCGGACTTCAGCGTGCGCTGGAGCAGGCCGAGCACGATCGCGAACTCGGCGTTCGACGCCTCCGTCGGGTCGGGCACCTCACCCGCCTTCTCGAACTCGACGCCCTTGTGCAGCAGCATCGTGGCGTCGCCGCCGTCGTCGAGGATCATGTTCGGGCCGTCGTACGTCGTCCCGTCGGGGGCATCGGGCCAGGTCATCATCTGGTCGGTGCACCACCAGTACTCCTCGAGCGTCTCGCCCTTCCAGGCGAAGACGGGAACACCGTCCGGCTTCTGGACGGTGCCGTTGGGGCCGACGATGACTGCCGCAGCAGCGTGATCCTGCGTGGAGAAGATGTTGCAGCTCGCCCATCGCACCTCGGCGCCCAGCGTGGTGAGCGTCTCGATGAGGACAGCAGTCTGGATCGTCATGTGGAGCGATCCGGAGATACGCGCGCCGGCGAGCGGCTTGGACTCGCCGTACTCCTCACGGATGGCCATCAGGCCGGGCATCTCGTGCTCGGCGAGGAGCATCTCCTTGCGGCCGAACGGGGCCATCGAGAGATCGGCGACGCGCCAGTCCTTGCGGGCGGCGAACGTCGACGCGGGTGCGTCGGTGATCGTGGATTCGGACATGGAAAGACCTCCGGTGGTTCGTGTGAGTCGAACCACGCCGGGACCAACAGGTCCGGATCAGCAACAGCCCGGTACGTCCCAGGCTAGCTGCGAAAACGACGAAGGCCCGGCTCGTTCGAGCCAGGCCTTCGCGAGCTGATCGGGCTCGTCGTCAGCTCAAGATGACTGCCGACACGTCGAGCAGATAGTGCGTCGATCCCCAGCGGTTGAACGCCGAGATCATGTAGTCGTCGCCGCCCTTCGAGCCGTAGGTCACGATCGCGGCGTTGGCCACGTCGGAGCCCTCGCGAACGTTGATGTTCGAGTTCGGTGCGTCGCCTTGCGGGTACTGCCCGTCCGGGTAGGCCGGGTTCAGCGTCATGTAGTTCTCGCGGGATTCGGCCGACGAGAACCGGGCGAACTGCGTGACCGTGAGGTTGCCGAAGAGCGCCGACTGCGAGCCGACCGCCTGGCCGTCGAGCTGGACCGAGTTGGCGAAGTCCTCGAAACTCCAGTCCTCCCACTGCTGTCGTCCGAGCTTCACGTTGTCGAACTCCGGCTCGCGGGTGTCGAACGATCGGAAGGGCGCTTCGAGTGGAACGATGCGGCCTCGCGTGCTGGTCTGTGACACGTTCTCCTCGAGATAGCCGACCACGTCGATGGCGACGTCGATCCGGCCGGCCCGGTTGAAGAGCGTGAAGCTGCCGTCCGACGCCAGCGGCACGATCGCGAGGTTGGCCTGGATGCTGTCGCGGTCGTAGTTGCCGTTCGAGCTCGACGCCTCGGCCTGGCTCGACGGAACACCTGAGGGCCCTGCCGACAGATAGGTGGTCGTGCTGCTCGAGGTGGTGTTGATCCCGGTGAGGTTCACCACGACGGCCGACACGTCGGAGTCGTTCGGCACGGGGGCGACGCCACGGACCGGGATTCGCAGGTTCTGACGCGCCGACAGCGGGTTCCCACCGTTGGTGCGCGGCGAGCCGGTGATGCGTCGGGTATCGACGATGCGCTCAGGGGTGACCGCCACCAGGCGGGCACCGTCGTTCACCGACACGCCGTTGCCGCCGGTGAAGCTCGACGTGGCGACGAAGCCGAAGACGTCGACGATCACACGCGTGTTGCCACCGCCATTGGTGACAAGTTCGATCTTGATGCCATCGGGCCCGACGCCCACGATGCCGAAGTTCGGCACGGTGTCGTTGCGGCCGTTGAAGTTCAACAACGAGCTGGGCGCCTCGTTTGCGCCGCGCTGGAAGTCGGACGGCGACACCGCCAGGTAGCCACTTCCCTGCGTGCGATCGACGGTGACGTTGATGCCGACGGCGAGAACGCCGCTCGACGGCACACCGCCGCGCCCGGCGACCGGAACCGTGAAGGTGCTGTTCGAGTTGCGGAACTGGTCGAAGATGCGAGTCGGCGTGAGCGGGAAGTACTCACCGCCTGCTCCGAGCGACGACGACGTCTGCGCTTCGGCCGGCGTGACGGACGGGGCGGCCACCAGTGCGGTGACGGCGAGCAGCGCGACGGCGCCGCGGCGGAGTGCGGATGTGAAGCTCATCGTGTCAGATCGTAACTCGTTTGTAACAGTGTGGGCAGCACGTCAGGAAGAAATTCCCCAACGGGAGCGGCCGCGCCGTCGCGACCAGTGGGTTATTCGGCCGACAGCGACACCGACTTGAGCCCGCGTCAGCCCGAGCCGGTCAGGACGGCGAGAACGTGGGCTGGACGCCCTCGGCTTCGATCTTGGCCGTCAATCGTTCGTGTTCGACCGCATCCACTGTGGTCGCCTCGTCGATCAGCATGATCGGGATGCCGTCTTGGACCGCGTACGCCCGCGTGAGGCGCGGGTTGTAGCGCAGCTCCTCGTCGGCGAGGTGATACAGCGGACCCTTGTCCTCCGGGCAAGCGAGGATGGCGAGCAGATCGGGCGAAAGAGACATCGGGTTCCTGGCGTTGAAGTCGGCGAGAGTTGGCGAGGCGTGGAGATGGACGTGAGCGTCTCAGGTGGTGATCAGCGCGAGCAACTCAGCGACGTGTTGATCGCACGAATCCCGGTCGGCGGCTTCGAGGTTCAGGCGAAGGAGCGGCTCGGTGTTCGACGGACGGAGGTTGAACCACCAGTCGCCGCAATCGACGGTGAGCCCGTCGAGGTCATCCTGCGGGCGGTCGCCGAATTTCTCGCTCACGAGCGCGATCACGGCCGCGGTGTCGTTGACCTGGGTGTTGATCTCCCCGCTCGATGAGTAGCGCTCGAACGGCTTGCGGATCTCCGACAACGGTGCACCGGAGCGACCGACCTCGGCCATGACCATCAGTGATGCAATCAGTCCGCTGTCGGCGTTGAAGTTGCGCGAGAAGTAGTAGTGCGCCGAGTGTTCGCCCCCGAAGAGTGCTCCGGTCTCGGCCATGGTCTGCTTGATGAAGGAGTGTCCGACGCGAGTGCGGATCGGCGTCCCGCCCTGCTCCTCGACGACTTCGGGCACCGAGCGTGAGCAGATCAGGTTGTGGAGCACCGTGGCGCCCGGGTTCTGGCGCAGGGTCGCTGCCGCGAGGATCGCCGTGGTGGTCGACCCGCTCAAGCCGACGCCTTGCTCGTCGACGACGAACACGCGGTCGGCGTCACCGTCGAACGCCAGGCCGATGTCGAAGCCGCCCGAGACGACGCGAGCGCGGAGGTCACGCTGGTTGGCGGGCTGCAACGGGTCGGCAGGATGGTTCGGGAACGTGCCGTCGAGCTCGGGATACATGATCTCGAAATCGACCTGCTCGAGACGCTCGAGCAGCGCCGGGACGACGAGGCCGCCCATCCCGTTCGCCGTGTCGGCCACGACGTTCATCGGCCCGATGTCGGCCACGTCGACGAAGGTGAGGACGTGATCGATGAAGTCGGACAGCATCGACCGCTCGGTCGCGCCCCCCGCCGTCTCGCTCTTGGCCGGCTCGGCCCCGTCGAGCACCTGCTGTGCGACGCGCTTGACGTCGTCGAGCCCGGAGTCGGATCCGACCGGTCGGGCACCGGCGAGGCACAGCTTGATGCCGTTGTAGCCCGCCGGGTTGTGCGAAGCGGTGAACATCGCGCCGGGAACGTCGAGCGTTCCCGAGGCGAAGTACATGAGGTCGGTCGAGGCGAGCCCGACGTCGACCACGTCGACGCCGTGGTCACGCAGACCGCGGGCGAACGCCTCGACGAGGGCAGGCCCCGAGGGCCGCATGTCACGAGCGACCACGACGGTGTCGTGTCCGGCAGCGGTGACGAAGGAAGCGAAGCCGACACCCAGAGCATGAGACACATCGACGTTGATCTCGTCGTGCACCGTGCCGCGGATGTCGTACGCCTTGACGATCTGGTCGAGGACTGACATAGCGGGGCGTGATGCTACCGGTGGGTTGTGACGCGAAGGTTGCGCGAGCGTGACGGACCGCGCGAACGCCCAGTCAGTCCGCGCGATCGGATTCGTCGTCCGGCCCGGTCGAATCGCCCTCGAGCGACCGGTCGAGACCGGCCGAGGCATCGTTTTCGGCGTCGCCGTCAACCTCGCCCGGGGGCTCGGCCAGCGCACTCGTCGCGCCGCTGGGCGCACCCCAGGGATCGAGTTCGTCGATGACGCTCGGATCACTCGCGACGCGATCGGGCCGTCTCAGCGGGTCGGTGGTGTCGAGCGTGGAACGAGACGGGTCGATCGATGTCGCGACCGGTGCGGGCCGCCACTCGCGTTCGGCGGCGAGTCGCTCCGACAGCGTGGGCTCGGCGTCCGGCGGCCGGAATCCGGCCGCTGTCGTCTCGGCGTATTCGACATCGCCCAGACGTCGCCAGAGGAAACAGAGTCCGATGCCGAGCGCCGTCAATGCGTAGAAGAACCAGTCGACGCCTGATCGACTGTCGTAGGTGAGCTCCACCGAGTTCGCTGTCGGCACGACGATCATGTGATTCGCACCCGCTCGGAAGGGGCCCTCGGCTCCTTCGACGCGCCAGTTCGGGAAGTAGCTGACCTTCACGAGCACGGGCACACCGACCTGATCGACATCGAACGAGAGCGACTGCTGGCGAATGTCGACGTTCGACACCTCGACCTCGGGCAACGGTGTCGGGGTGATGCCGCCGTCGGGCGCCACGTAGTCGACGCGGCGGCGCTGATCGTCGAACGGCTCGATGCGTTCGTCCTGAACAATCGAAGCGACCACACGCTGCCATTCCTCAGGACCCTCGTCGACCGGGATTGCCGGCCAGGTCTCGCGGTTCTGGAACCAGCTGGTCCCGAGTTCGAGGTTGCGCTCGCGGTCATCGCCCGGCTTGTACCAGTCGTCTGACGGGGCCGGGGTGGCGACGACCGGCGCGACCTCGAGTGCCTCGACGATCTGCGAATCCGTCACCTGGTAGATCTCCCACGTACCCGACAGCGTGACGAACTCGAGCCCCTCGGTCGTCGCAGCCTCGGCCTTGGCGGCGTCGGTGCGGACCATCAGATACCGCACCCCGAGATCACGGAGGTGCCGGACCCCCACCTCGGCGTCGTTGTTCGTGTACCGCAGCTGTCGGACCGGGTTCGATGAACTCTCCGAGATCGCCGCCGCGGTGATGAAGTGGTAGTTCGTCGATGCCGTCGCCTCGAAGAACAGCCCCTCCATCGAGCCGATGCAGCCGTCGGTCCAGTGCGGCAGCAGCATCAATGACATCGTCGTGCCGAACTCGGAGTTCGCGCTGTTGTTCTCCCACATCGCA
>JBGCFW010000210.1:0-3065 GCA_045107155.1 Ilumatobacter sp.
ACGCAGATGCAGGCCGTCGGTGAAGTGATGGCGATCGGCCGGACCTTCCCCGAGAGTCTGCAGAAGGCGATCCGTTCGCTCGAACTCGGTCGCCATGGCCTCAACGCAGACACGGGCGAGGAGGAGTACGCCACGGCGTTCCCCGAGGACTCAGGACTCTTGGAAGCGGCGTGTGTCCCGACGCCCGACCGGATCCTCCAAGTGGGCGAGCTGCTGCGTCGCGGCGTGAGCGTCGACGAGATCCACGCCGCCACGCGCATCGATACGTGGTTCCTCGATCAGATGTCGATCATCGTCGAAGAACGCCACGCGCTCGCCGAGCGAGGCATGGCACAGATGACAACGCGCGCCTGGAAGCGCGCGAAGCAGCTCGGCTTCTCCGATGCTCAGCTCGCCTATGTGTGGGGCGTCGGCGAGGGGGACGTTCGCATCGCTCGGCTCGCCGCCGGCGTCGTCCCGACCTACAAGACGGTCGACACGTGCGCGGCCGAATTCGACGCCGAGACGCCTTATCACTACTCCACCTACGAAGACGAGACCGAAGTCCGCCCGTCGGATCGCCGCAAGGTGATGATCCTCGGGTCGGGCCCGAACCGCATCGGACAGGGCATCGAGTTCGACTACTGCTGCGTGCATGCCTCCTTTGCTCTTCGCGAGGCGGGGTTCGAGACGATCATGGTCAACTGCAACCCGGAGACGGTGTCCACCGACTACGACACCTCCGACCGGTTGTACTTCGAGCCGCTCACCAAGGAAGACGTCTTGAACGTCATCGACGCAGAACGACCCGAGAAGGTGATCGTGTCGTTGGGCGGTCAGACGCCGCTGAAGCTGTCGGGCGAGATCCCCGCTGAGCTGGTCGCCGGTACGACGGCCGACTCGATCGACGCCGCCGAGGATCGCGAGCGCTGGAACGCGATGTGCAACGAACTCGAGATTCCGCAGCCTCCAGGTGGCACCGCCGCCGACTTCGACGAAGCGTTCGCGATCACCGAACAGATCGGCTTCCCGGTGCTCGTTCGGCCGAGCTACGTGCTTGGCGGCCGAGCCATGCAGATCGTGCACGATCGCGATCACCTCGCAGCCGCGATGGAGGAGCTCGCCGGGTTCGGATCGCTCGGGCGAGAGGGCGGTCTGTCGGCAGAGCGCCCGGTGCTGGTGGACCGATTCCTGTCCGATGCGACCGAGGTCGATGTCGATGCGATCCGTGACCACACCGGTGAGGTGCTGATCGGTGGTGTGATGGAACACGTCGAGGAAGCGGGGGTTCACTCCGGTGACTCTGCGTGCGCGATCCCGCCCCAGACGCTGCCGGCATGGGTCGTCGAGGTCATCGAGTCGTACGCCGCCGCGATCGCCAAGCGGCTCGACGTGTGCGGCCTCATCAACGTGCAATTCGCCGTCGCCGGCACCGTCGTGTACGTCATCGAAGCCAACCCGCGTGCGAGCCGGACCGTGCCGTTCGTGGCCAAGGCAACGGGTGTTCCGCTGGCCAAGGTCGCAACACGGGTGATGCTCGGTGCAACACTCGCCGAGTTGCGCACCGAGGGCCTGCTTCGGCCGCCCGTCGGCGGGGGTCATCACGGTCCGGGCGGCGCCGTGGAGGGCCCGTCGCCGCACGTTGCGGTCAAGGAGGCCGTGTTGCCGTTCACGCGATTCCCGCAGGTCGACCCGGCACTCGGGCCCGAAATGCGGTCAACGGGTGAGGTGATGGGCATCGACTCCACGTTCGGTCGAGCGTTCTACAAGGCCGAGCTCGCCGCGAGCACGGTCCTCCCGCTGAGCCCGGACGACGGCATGGTGTTTCTGTCGCTCGCCGATCGAGACAAGCCTGCGGGCCTGGTGATTGCGACCCGGCTCCGAGCGCTCGGCCTAGGGATCGCGGCAACTGCAGGCACTGCTGCGTACCTGGCCAAGTTCGACCAACCCGCGGACGAGATCGTTGCGAAGGTCGGCAACGATGGCAATCGTTCCGACGAGGATCCGTCCCTTGCGACGGCTCCGGAGCTCATTGCCGCTGGCAAGATCGGGTTCGTCGTGAACACCCCGAGCGGGCGAGCAGCGCGCAGCGACGGGGAGACCATCCGCAAGTCGGCGAGCCTCCACCAGGTCGGGTGCGTCACGACCACCGCGGCGGCACTGGCGGCGGCGCAAGGACTCGCCGAACGAGCGGTGAGTGACCTGACGGTGCGCTCGTTGCAAGAGTTCCACGCCGCTCCGCCCGCCGCCCCACCCGCTGCGTCACCGACCGATGCGATGTGAGCTGGCAGGGTGGCCGCCCATGAGCGGGCAGGGAGCGAGGGACAGATGCTGACGCAGATCGGCTCCGTGGAGCTCAACGGGCCCGTGATGACGGCATCGGGCACCGCCGGGTATGGCGCCGAATTCTCGCCGTACATGGATCTGTCGTCGCTCGGAGCCGTGGTCACCAAATCGTTGGCACCGTACGAATGGCCGGGGAATCCGGCGCCGCGTGTGCATCCCACACCGCAGGGGATGATGAATGCGGTGGGGCTCCAGGGGCCGGGTATCGAGTACTGGCTGTCGAATGTGTTGCCCGACCTGGTCGACACCGGTGCAACTGTGGTGGCGTCGATCTGGGGGCGGTCGTTGGAGGACTATCGCGTGGCGGCCGAGCAGCTGGCCAGCGCGCCCGCGGCGGTCGTGGCCGTTGAGGTGAACCTGTCGTGTCCGAACCTCGCGGGGCACGGGATCTTCGCGCACGACGTCGAACTGTCAGCGGCGGTCATCGAGGCAACGGTCGCGTGTGGCCGTCCGCGTTGGGCCAAACTCAGTGCGAACACCGATCGAACCGTCGAGGTGGCTGCAGCGGTCCGCGATGCGGGGGCGGAGGCAGTCACGTGCATCAACACCTTGCTCGGACTCGCCTACGACCCCGAGACGCTGCAGCCGGTGCTCGGTGCCGGCGGGGGCGGTCTGTCGGGGCGAGCGATCCACCCGGTCGCCGTGCGCACCGTCGATGCCGTCCATCGGGCACTCCCGGATCTGGCGATCATCGGCGTCGGCGGTGTCGCGTCGGGATGGGACGCCGTCGAGCTGCTGCT
>JBGCFW010000211.1:0-8916 GCA_045107155.1 Ilumatobacter sp.
CGAGTTCTCGGCATGGAAGTGGGTCGACCGCCGTTGGTTGGTGGACAACGTGGTCGAATTCCGCCGCGACTCGTATCGGCGGGTGCTGCTCGGCGATGGCTGACGTTGCGACATCTGTGGTGAAGCTCAGAGGTCGGCACCGATGAGCGACGACCTGTTCGGCGCTGCCGCAGAGTCGGCAAAGCTCACGCGTGCGCCGCTCGCTGCCAGACTTCGGCCGCGAACGATCGACGACGTCGTCGGCCAAACGCACCTCGTGGGTCCCGGCAAACCGCTTCGGCGACTCGTGGAGAGCGACCGGTTGACCTCGGCATTGCTCTGGGGGCCGCCTGGTACCGGGAAGACCACGCTTGCACTCGCCGTCGCCGGGACGACCGATCGAGCCTTCGAGCAGCTCTCGGCGGTCACCGCAGGCGTCAAGGACGTACGAGAGACCATCGAGCGGGCGCGTCAGCGGTTGGGTGAGCGCGGTCAGGGAACGATCCTGTTTCTCGACGAGATCCACCGGTTCTCGAAGGCTCAGCAGGACGCCTTGCTCCCAGCCGTCGAGGACGGCACGTTGACGCTGATCGGTGCAACCACGGAGAACCCGTTCTTCGAGGTGAACGCGCCGCTGCGGAGTCGGTCGACGCTCTTCCGCCTCGAGCCACTCGAGCGACCCGACATCGAGACGTTGGTCCGTCGCGGTCTCGATGCCGAAGGAGCGACGGCCGACGACGATGCCGTTGCGCTCCTCGTCGAGCGGTCCGGTGGTGACGGACGCCAGGTGCTCACCTCGCTTGAAGTCGCCTGTGCGCTCGCCGACTACGGACGGGTCGTGCTGGAGCACGTCGAAGCGGCGCTCGGCACCAGCGCGCTGCGCTATGGCCGCGACGACCACTACGACGTGATCAGCGCATTCATCAAGTCGATGCGCGGCTCCGATCCCGATGCGTCCGTGTACTGGCTCGCCCGGATGCTCGAGGCCGGCGAGGATGCCCGCTTCATCGCCCGCCGCATCGTGGTCTTCGCCAGCGAAGACGTGGGGTTGGCCGATGCCCAGGCATTGCCGGTCGCCGTCGCAGCTGCCCACGCCGTCGAACACGTCGGGCTTCCCGAAGCTCAACTCAACCTCGCGCACGCTGTGATCCATCTGGCGACGGCGCCCAAGAGCAACCGCGTCACCACGGCGATCTCCGGAGCCCGTGCCGCAGTGCGGGACGGAGCGACCGGCGAGGTGCCGGCCCACCTGCGAGAGGCGCACTACACAGGAGCCGCCGATCTCGGTCACGGCGTGGGCTACAAGTATCCTCATCACCATGCGTCTGGATGGGTCGAGCAGCAATACCTGCCCGACGCCCTCGTGGGGCGAACCTGGTACGAGCCGTCGCAGCACGGTGATGAGGTCGCAGTGGCCGCAGCCATGAAGCGCCGTGGTGTCGATCAGGACACGCCCGATCCGGCATGAGCGTCGTCGAGTTCATCTTGATCGTCGCGTCGGTGATCGGCGTGCTCGTCTTGGTCGCGTTGACGGTCGTGCTGCTGCGCGTGATCGACACGATGAACCATCTGCGTACGCAGGTCGACCAGTTGACCGATGAGACCCGATTCCTGGTCGACGATCTACGTATCTCGACCGACGACGCTCGCGAGACCGTCGACGAAGCGCGCCACGACCTCGAGCGCTTCGATCGTGTGCTGGGCTCGGCGGAGGCAATCGGTGACGCAGTCGGGTCGACGGTCGCTCGATCCGCGTTCTCGTCGCCGGCGATCAAGGCGGCAGGACTCGCACGTGGCGCATCGCGCACCATGGCACGACTCCGCGGACGACCGGTCCCGGAACGAAACGACAACGTCATCGATGTGCAACGCCAGTTGGGCGAACTCGATCGGCGATCCAGGAGGAAACGAGCATGATGAAGCGGGTCAGTTGGTTCGTGGGTGGGGCCGTCGCAGGTGCCGCCGGGGCGAACTACGCGAAGAAAAAGGTGGTCGAAAAGGCGTCTCAGGTATCGCCTGCCGGCGTCGCACGCTCGGCTGCGTCGAGAGCGCGAGCCACCGCAACGACTGTGGTCGATGCAGTGCGCGAAGGCCGTCAAGCGATGAACCAGCACGAGGATGAACTCAAGTCCCGGCGAGACGGTCGGCTGGTCACACTCGATCAACACGTGGCTCCCGGTGATCAGGTCTTCGTCGACGGCGTCGAGGTCGCGTCCGACCGCGTCGTCGTGATGCGGCCGCGCTGACGGCTCGATGCGACCCGAGCGGATCGCCGAAGCGTTACGGAAGCGGATCGATCCGGCTCGCGTCAGGAGCTCCGCCACCGAGACGCGGCTCTATCGCCACGATGCCTCCAGCCTGAGCGGCGACGCGAGCGTCGTCGTGTTCGCAGCGTCCACCGATGACGTGCGCGCAGCCGTCGAGGTCGCCGCAGAGCTCGGCGTCCCGTTCGTTCCCAGGGGGTCGGGGACCGGCCTTGCCGGCGGCGCCGTCCCGACCGAGGGTGCAATCGTCATCTCGACCGCCAAGATGAATCGCATCCTGTCGGTCGACGCACTGAACCGTCAGGCGTGGGTCGAGCCCGGCGTGTTGAACCTCGACCTGTCCCGACAGGTGGCCCACCTCGGCGTTCACTTCGCTCCGGACCCGAGCAGCCAACAGACGTGTTCCATCGGGGGCAATGTCGCCAACAACTCAGGGGGACCCCACTGCTTGGCCGACGGGGTGACGAACGCGCACGTGCTCGGCCTCGAGGTCGTCTTGCCCGACGGCTCCGTCGCCGTGTTCGGTGACGGTGAGGCCGAACCGGACGGTTTGGATCTGCGTGGTGTCTTCGTGGGGTCGGAGGGGATGTTCGGTGTAGCGACCAAGGTGTGTGTGCGCCTGATGCAGAACCCGCCTGACGTCGCCACGCTGCTCCTCGAGTTCGACTCCGTCGCCGCGGGTGCCCAGCTCGTGAGCGACATCATCGCTGCCGGCATCGTGCCGGCGGCTGTCGAGATGATGGATCAGCTGTGTCTCGTCGCCGTCGAGCGGTGGCTACAGGCCGGCTTGCCGATCGAGGCGGCAGCGGTCTTGCTGGTCGAGTGCGTCGGTCTGCCCGGCCAAGTGGCCACCGAAGTGGCCACCATTCGAGAACTCGCTGCTGCTCGAGGCGTCACCGCCATCCGCGAGGCGGCCGATGAGGCGGAACGAGCGACGCTCTGGAAGGGCCGCAAGGGTGCTTTCGGTGCGGTGGCTCAGGTCAAGCCCAACTACTACCTCCACGACACGGTGGTACCGCGGGCCCGTCTCGCCGAGGTCATCGAGAAGGTGTACGAGGTGACGGCCAGGTACGGCATCGACGTGATCAACGTGTTCCACGCCGGCGACGGCAACCTGCACCCGTTGCTGGTCTACGACGCACGAGAGCCCGGCATGATCGAACGAGTGCATCAGGCGGGGGACGAGATCGTGACGTTCTCGGTCGAAGTCGGCGGTGTCCTGTCGGGAGAACACGGCATCGGCCTCGAGAAGCGTGACCTCATGCCGCTGATGTTCTCAGCGGTCGACCTGGCCGCCCAGGAAGCGCTCCGGACGGCGTTCGACCCCCGGCATCTCGCGAATCCCGACAAGGTGCTGCCAAGTGCTGCGCCGTGCGGCGATGTCCAAGCCGTGCCGGAGGGCGCGTGGATCTGACGCTTGACGACTTCGTCGACGCGGTTGGGACGAGCGGCGCCGTGACCATCGAAGGAGCCGGCACCCGAGGCGGCGGCGTGGCAGGGCTTCGCCGGGTGACCGCACCGGCGGGGATCGTTCGAGTCGACGCAGCGGAGATGGTCGTCGAGTGTGGAGCGGCGACGCCGGTCGACGAACTGCTCGCCGAGCTCGAGACGGTCGGCCAGACGATCGCCGTGCCGGATTCGGGCACGATCGGCGGCGCACTGGCGACCGGTCATTCGGCGATCACCCGGCTGGGTCACGGCGCGATTCGAGACGTGCTGCTGATGGCGCACTACGTCGGCGCTGATGGCGCACTCGTGAAGGCCGGTGGGCCCACGGTGAAGAACGTGAGCGGGTTCGACCTGTGTCGATTGTTGGTCGGTTCGGTCGGCACGCTCGGGTTCCTCGGGACCGTGCTGCTCCGGACACGACCGATCGCACCGTGTGTTCGGTGGTTCAGTTCGGATCGCGACCCGGTCGAGCTGCTCGACGCCGTCTATCGGCCGGTGTCGATGCTGTGGAACGGTCGGACGACCTGGGTGCGGCTCGACGGCGTCGAGCTCGACGTCGAGGATGCAGCGCGCCACCACCAGCTGGTGCCCGTCGACGGTCCGCCACCGCTGCCGCCTCACCGCTGGTCGCTCCGGCCTGGCGAGCTTCCGACGCTCGGCGAGCACGACGGAGCGTTCGTCGCCGAGATCGGGGTCGGCATCGTCCACCGGGACCGTCCCCGCCATGTCGTCGAGGCGTCGGACGCCATCGTCGGCCTCCACCAGCGGATCGCGGCCGCCTTCGATCCGACCGATCGCCTCAACCGTGGTCGGTCGGCACTTCGAGGCGCGTGATGCGCGCCTACGTCGACCAGCGGGTCGAAGACTTCGCCGCTGCCGACTCGGCGGCCGGCGCCGCGACCGAAATCCTCGGACTCTCGACACCCGAACTGATTCGGCGAGGCATGAACGCGATCTATCGGTGCGATGACGTCGTGTTGCGTGTTGCGACGCCCAACGCTGCGGCATCGGTGTCGCTCGACTTGGCGGCAATGTTGCGAAAAGAAGGTGTGCCCGTCGCTCGACCGGCATCATCGGAGGTGATCGAACATCGGGGCCATGCGGTGACGGCGTGGGAATACGTCGTCGCGACCGGCGAGCCGATCGACTGGCGAGCAGTCGGCGCGATCGTGCGCAGCGTGCACGAGATCCCACTCGATCGAGTGCCGCCCGGCGTGCCGACACCGTCGCCCACCGATTTTCCGTGGTGGGATCACGACGCACTCCTCGCCGACGTGGTCGACCTCCTCGACGTCGACGCCCGGCGAGGTCTGGCCGATGCCATCGACCGTCATCGAGGCTGGCGCGAGTGGGCTCCGAGCGACGAGGTTCTGTGCCACGGTGACGTGCACCCCGGAAACGTCATCATGGCGGCGGAGGGACCGGTGCTCGTCGACTGGGACCTCCTGTGTCGAGCGCCGCGTGGCTGGGATCACGGACCGATGATGAGCTGGACCGAGCGATGGGGTGGCGCCCCAGGCGTGTACGACGCCATGGCGCAGGGTGCCGGTTGGTCCGCTCGGGGTGATCGCTTCGGTGAGTCCGTCGCCGAACTGCGGCTGGTGTCGGCGACCCTGATGCGCTTGAAGGTGTCACGTCATCTGCCCGCCGCTCGCGCTGAGTCGATTCGGAGGCTCGAGTACTGGCGAGGAGACCCGGTGCCCGCGATCTGGAACGCGCAGTAGCAGGCGCGGTCCGCGTCGGGTTGACTTGCGCATCGTGCCTGCAGGACTCGAAGTCAGAAACTCACCGACGGGTGCGGGCCGTGGAGTGTTCGCCACCCGCTCGTTCAAGAAGGGCGAGCAGATCGAGCGATGCCCGATGCTCATCGCCGAACCCGACCGGGGCGACGACCTCGAATCGGGTGCCGAGGGGTACGTGTTCGGTTGGGCTGACGGTCGTACAGCGCTGGCGCTCGGCTATGGCTCGCTGTACAACCACCGGTATGACTCCAACGCCACGACGACGGAGACCGGCGATGAACTGATCATCACGGCGGTGCGCAAGATCGCGCCTGGCGATGAGATCTACATCAACTACATGGGCACGGCCGACGAGGGTGTCTGGTTCGACGTTCTCTAACCGAGGCCGGGTTCGGCCAGGCCGCGTGCACGCGCGATCAGGCAACGACCGTGCGGTCGCGGCCCTGTCGTTTCGCTGCGTACAGCGCTTGGTCGGCCCGCTCGAGAATGCGACGGATGTCGCTCACAGGGCCGGTCGCGATGCCTGCACTGGCGCGTACTGACAGCTCGGGCCCGATGTCGCGCCAGTCGGCGTTGGACAGCTCGCCGCGAACCGTGTTCGCGTATTCGATCGCTCGGTTCGGGTCGTCCGTCGGGAGGATGGCCACGAACTCTTCGCCGCCAAGTCGTGCCACCAGGTCGGTCGGGCGAGCTGCTGCGCGCAAGACATCGCCCACTCGCCGGAGCACCATGTCTCCCGAGACGTGCCCGAGCACGTCGTTCACGTGTTTGAAGTGATCCAGGTCGATCATCACGACCGCAGCGGCGCCGTGCTCGCGAGCCAGCGCGTCGAGTGTGACATCGAGCAGACGCCGCGAACCGACGCCGGTGAGTGCGTCGACATCCATCTTCTCGGCGAGCTCTGCAGCTCTGAGCTGCAGGGTTTCGCGAGTCCGCTCGAGTTCCGCTCGTTGTGAGATCTGTGCGGCAAGTCTCCCTACTTGGTCCACGTGCCAGGATCGAGCCAGGTCACCTCGCCGCGTCGCGTCGTCGAGCGCTCCTCGGATGTCGCCGAGCTCCTCACGCGCTCGGCCGCGCAGTTCGTATGCCCGGGCGAGTCGGTGATCCTCGCGTAGAGCGGCCAACTGTGGGATGGCGGTGTCGAGGAGATCGGTCGTGCGTTGGTAGTCACGACGTGCGCTCGCCACCTGTGCGAGGACCAGGCGAACCCAGCCCGTGACGCGCGGTGCAGCGACCTCGAGGACGGATTCGTCCAACCCCACATCGATGCTCCGCGACGGATCAGCGAGGAATGCGAGTTCTGCCTGCATTCCAGGCCCGAGCAGCCGACGGGCCACCTCGTTGCCGGACAAGGGGAGACCTCGCTCGGCGATGTCCTCGGCCGCCTCACGAGGCAGATGGGTGACCCCGGCGTGGTGCGCTTCGACCACCACCGTGCAGTGGGTGAATCCCACGATGTCGCGAAGTTGCCCGTCGTCGGACCCGAGGAGCCCGAGGGCTCGGAGCGAGAATTCCAACGAGACCTCGAATGCCGAGATCTGCATGAACAGCAGCGCCACAGCGTTTGCGGCGCGTGCTGCGAACGGCGACCGCTGGTACCCGTCCAGCAACAGGACGGCGTCGACGGCGAGGTCGATGGCCAGCTCGATGTCGTCCGTGCGGAACACGAGTCCGGCCGCGACCGCAGCAGCGAGGGCGGCCTCGTCTCGGCGAGAGGTCGAACGGAGCAGGCCGAGCGCTCCGGTCGCGTCGTTCGCTGGCACTCGCGGATCGTCGGATCCTTGAAGCAGAAGTGCACGGTCGAGGAGCAGCGCCCCGCGTTCGCCGTCGTCCGGGGAGTCGGCGATCGCCGCATCGATCGCCGCGAGCTGATCGGCCAGGACATGATGGAATGCCTGCCGGTCTTCGGGGCGGGCGGCGGCCGGCGGCGACGCTGTTGTGTCCTCGTGGATCATGAGATGTCGACGCCCGGTCGCGACCGCGCAGGTGTTGCTCCCCTGAGCGTGGGGGAGTCGTGGCATAGTCTCGACGCATCCGCCAAGGGCCGCAAGGGGGTCATCGTGTTTCGTCCTCCGCCCTCGGCGGAGCGGCCACGGTTCGGTTGCGTCCACGATGCTTCGCCTCGTACAGCGCGTGATCGGCTCGTCGGAGGGTGTCGTGGATCTCCGGGCGGGTACCTTCGGCGACCCCCGCGCTGACCCGAACGTCGAGCTCGGGTGCAACATCTCGCCAATCGATGGCCTCCACGAGATGGCGGACCTTCTCGGCGTAGCTGGTCGCGTCGCCGATCGACGTGCCGATGAGCACCGCAACGAATTCTTCACCGCCGAATCGAGCGATCACGTCTTCGGAGCGAGACACGTTGCGCAGCACTGACCCGACGCGTTGCAGGACCGTGTCGCCAGCGACGTGACCGTAGGAGTCGTTGACGTGCTTGAAGTGGTCGAGGTCGAACAGCACGACGGCGGCTCGCCCGCCCGGATCGCGCGCGATGTCGGCGAGCGTGGCGTCGAGCAGATGACGAGAACCGACCGCCGTCAGCGGGTCGACGTCGAGATTCTCGGCGAGGGTGGTCGCTCGGTTCTCGAGGAGTTCGCGAGTGCGTTCCAGCTCGGTGCGCTGCGAGATCTGGACGGCGAGCCGCCCGATCTGTTCGATGTGCCACGAGCGCAGAAGGTCGCAGCGTCGGCGTGCGTCGTCGAGAGCACTGCAGAAGTCGCCGACGGCGGTGCGGACCTCGCTCCGCAATCGATAGGCCCGGACGAGACGGTGATCGTCTCGTACGTCGAGGAGATCGGGGATCGCCACGTCGAGGAGTTGCTCGGCCGCCTGGTGCTCGCCGCGGGCATGCCGGATCGTCGCGGCGACGAGCCGGAACCAACAGGCGAGCCTCGGTGCAGCGATCTCCACCGCGGATTCATCGACGTTGACCGAGCCGAGGCGTGCGGGCTGCTCGAGGTTGACGAGCTCGGCGGTGAGGCCGGGGCCGGACACCCGCCGTGAGACCTCGTCGTGCGACTCCGACTCGAGCCAGTTGATGCATGCCCGGACCGTGTCGAGCGGTGGTGTCACTCCTGCATGGTGGGATTCGATGACGATGTGGGCATGCGACGCGTAGATGATGTCTCGCATGGGGCCGTCGTCGTCGCCGAGCAGCTCGAGCGCACGCATCGAGTAGCGGTAGCTGAATTCGAACGCAGCGAGCTGGACGAAGACACCGGCGACTGCGTTCGCCGCTCGAGCGGCGAACGTGGATCCGTCGAGTCCGTCGAGGAGCAACATCGCCTCGACGGTGTCTTCGACGGCGGTCTCGATGTCGCCGGTTCGGAACACCAACCCGGCGGTTGCCGACGCAGCCAGGGCGGCGTGGTCGATTCGGCCGGCTCGCTTGAGAAGGTCGAGTGCCTGTCGGGCATCGGCTGCGGGTCCGTCGGAGCTTGCTGCTCCTTGTCGAACGAGTGCCCGGTCGAGAAGCAGCGCGC
>JBGCFW010000212.1:0-5127 GCA_045107155.1 Ilumatobacter sp.
GGTGGCTGAGCCGTGCCCACTCGGCACGTTCTCCTCGGCCGGGACTCAGCCGTGCAGCCCCGCACCGATCGGCTCGTTCGTGGACACCACCGGCGCCACCGAGCCCACCCCGGCTCCGATCGGCTCCTACGTCGATGTTGAAGGAGCAACCGAAGCCACGCTCTGCCCAACCGGTGAAACCACCGCCACCACCGGCTCCACATCACCCGACGACTGCTACCCCATCGACACCGACGGCGACGGCACCCCCGACCCCACCGACAACTGCCCCACCGTCGCCAATCCCGACCAGACCGACTTCGACGGCGACCTACAGGGCGACGCCTGCGACCCCGACGACGACAACGACAACGTCGACGACGCCGCCGACCTCTGCCCAGCCAGCCACGACGATCCTGCACCAGCCCAGTTGAAGAAGAACCGGAACTGGACCGACTCCACCGACCTGACCAACACGTTCGGCTGCTCGGCATCACAGATCATCGACGATGCCGGCCTCGGCAAGGGCCACACCAAGTTCGGGATCTCCAACGGAGCACTCGCCGACTGGATCACCGCCAACACCTGACCAACCACCCGAACAAACTGGTGAACCCCCCGCTTGGTGCTTCATCGCCGCGGCGTTCCCCAAGTGCCCGTGAGCACCGCATTTCACAGGCGCCACGGTCGACCGCTGGACTAGCGTCGTCGACCGTGGCGACCCTGGCGAAGGAAGGGGCCTCGACGGGTACCACGCTGACAGCGCGAACTCTCGGCGGTCTCGAGATCGAGATCGACGGGCAACGAATCGATGAGCACATCCCTGCGAAAGCGGCGGCGCTCGTCGCCTACCTCGCTGACTCCGGCGGCTCCGCGACACGCACACGGCTGGCTGGCCTGCTGTGGTCGGACCAGCCCGAGGACCGCGCCCGGGCCAATCTGCGTGTCGCGCTCACGCGACTCCGCAGCGAGGTCGGTACGCATCTCGACAGTGACCGCCGCTCTGTCAGACTCGTCGGGACCATCGACCATGACGCAATCCGCCTCAGCGGAGCCTCCTCGACCGAGCTCGCCGAGATGTACCGCGGAGACTTCCTCGCCGGCATCGAGTTCGACGACGCGCCAGTGTTCGACGACTGGGTGTCCGGACGACGCTCGCAGCTGCGGCATGTTGCGGTCGAAGGGCTGATCGACGCAGCCGCCGAAGCGGAGGAGGCAGGCGACTGGGAACGATGCCTGCAAACGGCCGTTCGTGCGATGGAGATCGACGCCGTCGACGAGCGGGCGCACCGGCTCGGTATTCGCGCGGCGCTGCGATCCGACGGGCGTTCGGCCGCACTCGCTCGGCACCGGGCGTGCGTCGAACTCGTCGAGCGCGAGCTCGGGCTCGACCCCGAGCCGGAAACGCTCGAGTTGGCGCGCGAGATCGAGTCCGGGTCGATCGGTGGAGCGCTCGACCGTTCGCGGCTGGCAACCGGCCTGGAACGTCAAGGTGCGCTTGGCCGCCTCGTCGTCCCACCGACGCCGTTCTTCGGCCGAGTCGAGGAGTTGGAACGGATCGAACGGTTGATCGACAACGGCGCCCGCATCGTGTCGCTGGTCGGCCCGGGCGGCGCTGGTAAGACTCGGCTCGCCGAACGTGCCGCCGATCGGCTGCGCCCGCGATTCACCGACCAGGTCGTCGTCGAGTTACAAGGTGTCAATGACGGCGGTCGCGTCGCTGCCGTCGTGAGCGGTGTGTGCGGCGTGTCGACTGCCTCGCCTGACCCGTTGGTCGACCTCATCGATCGGCTCGACGGCGCGCCGCTACTGCTCGTGATCGACAACGCCGATGAGGTCGCGAAGGATGTCGGCGCGCTGTGCGCTCATCTCACAGCGCGCTGCCCGTCGTTGCTCGCGCTGGTGACGAGCCGCGTCGCGCTCGACGTGAGCGTCGAACACCTCGTTCCGGTCGACGGGCTGGCCATCGACTCGGACCCCGACGCAGCGTCAGCACCGATCGCCCTCTTCGTCGAACGTGCGCAACGCTTCGACCCGGCGATCGCGCCGGACGACGACGTTCGCTCGGTCTGTGAACTCGTGGGCGGACTGCCACTCGCGATCGAACTGGCCGCGCGTTGGGTCGGTGCGATGTCGGTGTCGACGATTGCGGAACGCTTGCGCGAGGGGATCGGCTTGTTGCAGACGGACGCCGCCGACGTGCCCGAGCGTCAGCGCAGCGTGCGACGCGTGCTCGATCTCACCTGGGCCGAGCTCGAGCCGCGCCATCAGCAGCAGATGTCGCGGCTCGCAGTGTTCCGCGGCGGGTTCGACATCGCCGGCGCAGAGGCCGTCACCGGCGCGACCCCCGTCGACTTGCAGCATCTGGCGACCAGGTCACTGCTACGCCGCGTGTCGGGCGGACGGTTCGAGATGCATGAGCTGATCCGCCAACACGCAGTCGCTCTCCTCGCTGCGAACGACGACGCACGCGACAGGCACGCTGAGTGGATTCTGGACAGCGTCGTCGATGCGCGTGCCGACCTCGTCAGTGCGTGGTCGGCACGGGCCGTGCAACGACTCGGCCACGACTTCGACAACATCGTCGCCGCCTGGAATCACACCGTCGAGCACGATGACCTCGGCCGTCTCTTGTCGGTCGCGCCGCCGCTGTCGGTGTTTGCGGTCGCTGCACTGCGCGACAGCGAGACGGCGGAGCTGTTCCGACGAGCGGCCGCGCGTGCCGACGGTATGGAACTCGGATGCATGGTGACCCATGAGTTGGCCGTGACTTGGCGTCGCAACTCGATTGCCGCTTCGAGCGATCTGTACGAGCGCGGCCACGCGGCCCTCACCCCATCGGCGCCGACGGTTGAACACCATCGCTGGCACGCCGTGCTCACGAACCTGTACGCGACCGCCCTCACGGAGCAGGGTGGCAACCCGGCCGAATCGCTGGCGCTCGCGGAGGGGGCACTCGAGCAAGCGCGGTCGATCGGTGACCTCGAACTGATCGCCGAGCTCGAGCTCACTGCGGGGCGTGCCCAAGGGCTGTGCGGGCGGTTCGGCGAGTCCGAGGCGCTGCTGCTGTCGGCGTCGGAGGGATTCGAGCGACTCGGCAACGCGTGGGGAGCCGCCGATACGGATGGGCTGCTCGCCGCCACCTATGCCGAGCAGTATCGCGTCTGGGATGCGCTTCGTGCTGACCGAAGTGCACTGGCCCTCGGCCTGACGCGTGGCGACGCACAGGCGATCTGCACGGCTTATGCCAACCTCGGTTCCTCAATGGTGCTCGTCGGAGCGTGGGGCGAAGCCCATGAGCACACGACTGCGGCGTTGGAACTCGCCCTCGAGCAGCGTGATCCACTCTTCGCTGCCTACTTGCGCTGTCAGCTCGGCGAGATCGCAGTCGGACTCGGCGACCGGGAAGTGGCAGAGACGTCGTTCGAGAGGGGGATCGGCGGTCTCCGGGCCGAGGAGTACCAGATCGGGCTGCGGCTGAAACTGCCGGAGTGGGCTCGCCTGCTCGCCGCCACCGAGCGATGGGTAGAGGCGGGTCTCGTGCTCGATGAAGCGATCGAGGTCTGCGAACGCCTCGGCGGCGACCACTTCGTCGTGACCGTCGATGCGCTCCGTGCTCGATGGATGCTGGGTTCGGGCCACGAACGAGAGGCGGTCGAACTCGCCCACGACGTTTGGGAACGCATTCGATCGACGGGCGGCCGAGGACTTCCTCACCCGATCGTGGCGATGGCCGACTGCGTCGCCGTCTTCGACTGCGCTGGCGACCCGGTAGCTGCCGCCGAGGTGCGCGCCCTCGCAGTGCGTCGTGTTCGTGAGGTGGCGGCCGACATCGACGAGCCGACCTACCGACGCAGCTACCTCGACCAATCGGTTGTGGCGGACCTGACCGGCCACTGACCAGACCGGGTCACCGTCCGCCGAGGACCTCGTCGGTGTGTTCGCCGATGTGTGCCGCTGGGCGATCCGGAGGCATCACCGTGTCGGGGTCGCGGTCGCGGTCGCGGAAAGGTGAGCGGATCAAGCGAACGGTCCCATCCGTCGGGTGTTCGATGAGCGGAAACATGCCGGCCGCCTCGAGCTGTTCGTCAGCCAAAAGGTCTTCCGGCTTGACCACCGGCGATGACGGGACGTCGAGTCTGTCGAACGTCGCCGACCACTCGGCGGTCGTCCGGTGCGGGATCGCGTCGGCAAGCACGCCGTAGAGCTCACCGATGCGTTGGCTCCGAGAGATCGGGTCCTGCACCCAGTCGGCGTGAGCCAGATCATCACGGCCGATCTCGGCGAGCACTCGTGCCCAGTGTCCGCCGTCGTAGGGCAGCACGCCAATCCAGCCATCGGCGGTCTCGAAGGGCCGCCTGTGTGGCGAACGGGCGCGTTCGTAGCCGAACTCCCCTTCCGGCGGCTCAAACGCATGGCCGGCAAGATGTTCCGGGAGCAGGAACGACACGATCGACTCGAACATCGGCACTTCGATGCGGCGACCGGTGTCGGTGCGTTGTTGCGCTACGAGACCGGCCAGCACTGCGATGGCGACGTGCAGGCCGCCGATTTTGTCGCACACGACGCTCGGGACGTAGCGGGGCGGACCATCCGTTCCTTCGCCGATCATCGCTGCCAGGCCCGATGCCGCCTGGATCACGTCGTCATAGGCAGGTCGGTCGGCCGATGGGCCGTCTTGATCGAACCCTGGTGCTCGCACATAGACGAGGTGAGGATGCTGCGTTCGGACATCGTCGAGCCCCAACCCGAGGCGTTCGGCCGCAGCGGGGCGCATGTTGTGCACGAGCGCGTCGGCACCGGCCAGCAGCTCGTGGAGGGACGCTTGGCCCTCCGGCGTCTTCAGGTCGATCGCGACCGAGCGCTTGTTGCGGTTGAACGCCATGAACCCGGCGCCCAGATCGTCGGAGCGACCGGGCCGAGGTGCCCGGAAGAGGTCACCGCTCGGCGTCTCGATCTTGATGACGTCGGCCCCGAGATCACCGAGGATCTGCGTGCCGTACGGTCCGAGAATGATAGTGGTGAGGTCGACGACGCGGAGGCCTGCCAGAAAATCGAGCACCACTCGACTGTACGGAACCGACCGACGACGCCCGTGCTTCTACGACGCTTCTGCAACCGTGCGATCTCAGATAACGCGTGGGTGAC
>JBGCFW010000213.1:0-4196 GCA_045107155.1 Ilumatobacter sp.
GAGTCGAGCAGACCCGACACGACCCCCACGGCGGCGACGCCGACGAGGAACATCGCCCAACTGTTCGAGGCGGCGACGAGCAGGTCGGCGACGATCAGTCCGACGAGGCCGGCGATGAACGCCCGCCCGATGCCGAACCGACGGGTGACCGTCTGCCCAGCGCCGGAGGTGGACATCCGTGCGATGCCGTACACGAGCGAGACGAGGCCCAGGGTGCCGAGCGACTGGTCGAAGAGCTCCCGGACGTCCGGCCAGATGACCCCGAACATCGAGATGGGCATCGCGAACGACAGGAAGGTGAACGCAGACGACCTGACCGACAGCGGGAGGGACACTGGCGGCACGGTACCGGTGGCCTCGCCTTCGTCCCGTCTCGTTGCAGGTCCCTATGGTCGGCGACATGCAGGACTTCGCAGGCAAGATCGCTGTGGTGACGGGAGGCGGCACTGGAATGGGCCGCGAGCTGGTGGTGCAACTCGCGGCGGCGGGCGCGCACGTGTCGATGTGCGACGTCTCGGAACCGAACATGGCCGAGACGGCCTCGATGGCTCGGGCGGCTGCGACCTCTGATGTCCGCGTGACGACTCACACGGCGGACGTCGCCGACGAAGCGGCGATGTTGGTCTTTCGTGACGAGGTGCTGAGTGATCAGGGCACCGAACACGTCAATCTCCTCTTCAACAATGCCGGGTTGAGTGGCGGCGGATCGCTGTTCACCGACTCGCGTGAGTCATGGGATCGCTGTTTCGATGTCTGTTTTCACGGCGTCCGCTACGGGACGCTCGCATTCCTCGACGCGCTCGTCGCTGCTGACGAGGCACGCATCGTGAACACGTCGAGCGTGAACGGGTTCTGGGCTTCGATCGGACCAGATCGTCCGCACACCGCGTACTCGGCGGCGAAGTTCGCTGTGCGCGGGTTCACCGAGGCGTTGATGACCGATCTTGCGGTCAATGCTCCGCACGTCACGGCGTCGGTGGTGATGCCGGGGCACATCGGCACGAGAATCGTGTCGAACTCGGTCGAGTTCGGCGCGCGCACGATGACCGATCAAGAGCGCGAGCTGGCAGCCGAGGCTGATCGGCTGTTCCACGAGCTCGCTCCGATGACCGCAATGGACGCGGCAACGGTCATCCTCGATGAGGTGCGTGCTGGGCGGTGGCGCATCCTCGTCGGTGACGACGCACACCAACTCGATGAAGCTGTTCGAGCGAATCCGGAAGGCGCCTACGATCCCGGCTTCGAGAGCACCCTGTTCAGCGAACTCCGTGCGGCCAATGCCGCCCGTCAGCCCGACTGACCCCGGGCCCAGTCCTGGGCGGCATGATCACCGCCAGTGAATCCAGTAGCCGTGTGGGTGACAGGTCCCGAGGTGTTCGACCGATCGTTCGCCGGCCCTCCAGGACGTGAGTGTCAACTCGGTGAGGTGTTCACCTGCCAGGTCAGGATGGTGCGGGAGCTCGGGAGTCTGGGCTGGTGACTCGGCCGCGATCCAGCTCAGGTCGAGTTCGGCGCCGACGAGTTCGAGCTCGGCAAGAAATTCGTGGCGTTGCTCACCTGAGAGGTAGCTCATCACCCACGTGGTGGTCACGACGGGATGTCCGAGGTCGCGGCGGTCGCCGATCACGGTGGCCACGCCGGTGACCGCGTCTGCGTCGACGATCTCGGGCGGGTGCACGGCGGCGAGTTCGATCGCCGACCGGAGGCGGTGAAAGCGGTCGGCTTGGTCCGGCCAACAGCACGCTTCGAGCCAGCGTGCTTCGATCGGATCGGTGACATCGATCGGCGCGCTGTCGAGCCCCACCGACGATGCGACCGGTGGAATCTCCTCGGGCGTCGGTCCGCCGCCTCGGACGCCGACCTCGAGGAGCACCTCACTGGCCCCGATCGTGGGCCGATCGCCATAGCGATACGCGAAGCGGGGGAGCAGGAGGTTCAGTCCTCCGCTGGTGCCCACGTCGACGTGGACGAGCGGCCCACCGACCTCGTCGGCGATCACCGACATCGGCGGTAGCAGGACACCGCATCGTCCGACCTCGTTGGTCTGCGTCCGTCGAGTCGTGAGGAGTTGGAACATCGACGGTGCGCGTTCCTCGACGAATGCCTGCAACGTCGTACGGAGCGCGGGGTCGGCCGCCGCTCGATGATCGCTGGTGAGATTGGGATACCACTCGGCCAGGTCGCTGTCGGGCTCGGCGAGCACGAGGAAGTGGATCGCGGCAAGCATCAGCACGGGCGATTGCTGATTGACCGGCGCCGAGCCGAGCATCGACGAAAGCGACGGTGCCGACGCGATCGTTCTGGCGAGCTCCGCGTTGAGTGGTGCCCTGGGGAGCGACGACTCCGCGAGTTCTCGGAACTTCCGCACCAGGTCGGATTCACTCCAGGGGTCGCGCACGGCCGGACACTACCCTCGCGTCGGTATGACGCTCGTCGAGCACGACCTGATCGCCGATCTCGAGGCGCGGAACCTCATCCACGATTCGACCGACCGCGAACACCTGCGTGCGCAAGTGGACGACGGGCCGGTCGGCATCTACTACGGATGTGATCCGACGGCCGACTCGCTCCACGTCGGCAACCTGATCGGCCTGGTCGTGTTGCGCCGATTCCAAGACGCCGGGCATCGAGCGATCGCGCTCGCCGGCGGAGCGACGGGGATGATCGGTGACCCGGGCGGTCGATCCGAGGAACGGAACCTCTTGAGCGAGGAAGAGCTCGATCACAACGTCGCCAAGATCAAAGAACAGTTGGGCCGGATCCTCGATCTCGAGCACTCCGAGCGAGGGGTTCTCGTCGACAACCGTGACTGGACGCAGCCGATCACCGTGCTCGAGTTCCTGCGTGACGTCGGGAAACACGTCACGGTGAACCAGATGCTCGCCAGGGAGAGCGTCAGGATTCGGATCGAGTCCGAACACGGCATCAGCTTCACCGAGTTCAGCTACATGTTGCTCCAAGCCAACGACTACCTCTGGCTGCACGATCACGAAGGCTGCATGATCCAGATCGGTGGCTCCGACCAGTGGGGCAACATCATCTCGGGGGTCGATCTCGTACGTCGGAAGCGGTCGACGGCGGTGCACGCGTTCTCGTGGCCGCTTCTCACGGCAGCCGATGGCACGAAACTTGGCAAGACCACCGGCGCCCGAGTCTGGTTGGACGCCGACAAGACCAGCCCGTACGCGCTCCGGCAGCACTTCTTGCAGACCGCCGACGCCGACGTGCGCCAGCAACTGCTCACGTTCTCACTGCGACCGGTTGCCGAGATCGAGCAGCTTGCATCCGCGCACGATGCGGCGCCGCACAAGCGCATCGGTCAGCGGGCGCTCGCTGATGATGTGGTCACCCTGGTGCATGGCGAGCAGGCCGCCGCGGCCGCGAACGAAGCTGCCGAGGTGCTCTTCGCGAAGGACCCGACCGGGGCGACATTGGCCGCCTTCGACGTGCTGCGCCGCGAGATCCCGTTCACCGAGCTGGCCGAGCCGGAACTCGATGACCTCGTCGGTGTGCTCGTCACGACCGAACTCGCGAAATCCAATGGTGACGCGCGTCGCACGATGGAGCAGAACGCCTACTCGGTGAACGGCGTCCCGATCGACGCGAACACCCAGCTCAGCGGGCAGAAACGCCTGCACGGCGAGTACCTCCTGTTGCGCCGCGGGAAGAAGCTCCACCATCTCCTCCGCGTTATTTCTTGACGGGGGGTTGTCGCACCGGAGCGGGCGCGTTAGCTTTGCTCTTCGCTTCACGGAGGCAACGGCCACCGGAAAAGCGACGGAATCAACACCCCGCTCGGGAGAAAACCCCAGCGTGAGGCGCATTCCACACGGTTCCTTGAAAACAGAAGAGAAGACAGAACGCCAGTGCGGGCAGTCCAGTCAGAACCCCTCGGGGCTCTGCGAGAGACTGTCTGTCAATTTCGCTGTCGGCCTCCCAGCCGGCAGCAACACGAATACCGGCTGACCTTCGGGTCGGCCAATCCAGCCAAGTGCTGTGATCGGGATTTTCCTCTCGTGAGCAGCGCTCGCTGACACTTCGTCGCTCACTTCGGTGAGCCACGTTTTTGTTGGAGAGTTTGATCCTGGCTCAGGATGAACGCTGGCGGCGTGCTTAACACATGCAAGTCGAACGAAGTCCATGGAGCTTGCTCCGGAAGACTTAGTGGCGAACGGGTGCGTAACACGTGAGAAACC
>JBGCFW010000214.1:0-9113 GCA_045107155.1 Ilumatobacter sp.
CGCGTTCAAGATCTACGGCAAGGGCGACACCGAGGTGCGGGCCCTCGACGATGTGAGCGTCGGCTTCGACACCGGCCGCTTCACCGCCATCATGGGACCGTCGGGTTCGGGCAAGTCGACCCTCATGCATTGCATGGCGGGGCTCGACGACCTCACCAGCGGCAGCGTGTCGATCGGCGGCACCGAACTCAGCACGTTGTCCGACAAGGAACTGACCCTGCTGCGACGGAACCGAGTGGGTTTCATCTTCCAGGCGTTCAACCTGATTCCGACCCTGACCGCCGAGGAGAACATCCTGCTCCCCATGATGCTCGGCGGCGAGACGGGCGACGCGGCCTGGATCGACGACGTGATCACCACCGTCGGTCTCAAGGACCGAATCCATCACCGCCCGAGCGAGCTGTCGGGCGGTCAGCAGCAACGCGTGGCCGTCGCCCGTGCGCTCGCATCGCGGCCGCAGATCATCTTCGCCGACGAACCGACCGGCAACCTCGACTCCACCACCGGCACCGAGATCCTCGACTTCATGCGTCGCGCCGTCGACGCGTCCGGCCCGACCATCGTGACGGTCACCCACGACCCGGTCGCCGCCGCATATGCGGCCCGCGCGGTGTTCGTTGCCGACGGCCGGATCGCCACCGAGATGATCGATCCCGACGTCGACACGATCTTCGATCAGATGAAGCAGATCGGCAACTGAGCATGGCCGGTTCCACTTCACTGATCGCTCGCAAGAGCATCCGAGCGCGGCTCGGTCGCACGATCGCGATCGTGCTCGCCGTCACCGCCGGCGTGTCGTTCGTGTCGGGCAGCTTCGTCCTCGCCGACAGCCTCACGCGGTCGTTCGACGGCCTGATCGAAGACCTCGTCCAAGACGTCGATCTCCAGGTTCGCGGCATCACACCGTTCGAAGACGACTCGTTCGGCGGCGCCGACAGCGAGCCGCAGCCGATTCCGATCGAGCTGACCGACGCGATCGTCGAGATCGATGGTGTGGCGGTCGTCGAACCCGACCTCACTGCGAACGCTCAGATCCTCGACGACGACGGCGATCCGATCGTGGTCACCGGACCGATGTTCGGAACCCAATACCAGGAAGACACCCTCGCCGGCATCGAGTTGAAGTCGGGTCGGGCGGCCGTCGGCCCCGGCGAGCTCGTCGTCGACAAGGCCACCGCCGACGTGCAGAGCTTCGACATCGGCGACACCGTGAGCTACTCGACCGATACCGGGATCTACGAGGCCGAGCTGGTCGGAACGGTCGGCACGCCCGACAGCGACAGCTTCCTCGGTGCAGCGATCGTCGCGCTCGACCTCGACACCGCGCTCGACCACTTCGGGCGTGAAGGTCTCGTCGACAACATCAACATCGGGATCACCGACGACGCCGATCTCGGCCAAGTCGAAGCATCAGTGAACGCCGCGCTGGCAGACAGCGGGACGCCGATCGAGATCGTCGACCGCGACACCCTGATCGAGGAGTTCCAGGAGCAGATCGGCGAGTTCATCTCGGTCTTCGGAACGGGACTGTTGATCTTCGCGTTCATCACCGCGTTCGTCGCCGCCTTCATCATCAACAACGTCTTCCAGATCACGATCGGACAGCGGTTGCGCGAGCTCGCACTGCTGCGAGCCATCGGTGCGTCGGGCAAGCAAGTCCGTCGGATGATCTCGTTCGAGGCGCTCGGCATCGGCGTGGTCGGCACCATCGTCGGCACGATCGCCGGCATCGGCGTCGCTCAGCTCATCGTCGCGGCGTTCAATGCGATCGGCGCCGGGTTCCCCTCACCCGGCATCGTCATGCAGCCGCGGACGGTCATCGTGTGTGCCCTCGTCGGCATCGGCGTCACGATGCTGTCGGTGATCGTGCCGTCTCGACGCGCGGCGAAGATTCCTCCGGTCGCGGCACTGCAGCCCGAAGTCGGGTTCGCTGCGATCCGGACCCGCCGGCTCGTGGTGCCGACGGTGGTCACCGTCGTTGGTCTGGTCGGGTTCCTCGTCGGCCTCTTCGTCTCACCGGGTGGAACGCCGGGCCTGATCCTGTTCGCAGGTGGCGGCGGCGTGCTGCTGTTTCTCGGCGTCGCCGGCCTGTCGGCCACCGTCGCTGCACCCGTCACCCGGGCGCTTGGCTGGCCGATCGCAAAGGTGTTCAAGACCCCTGGCCAGCTCGCCCGCGACAACGTGGCGCGAGCCCCCCGCCGCACCTCGTCCAGCGCGGCGGCGCTGATGATCGGCGTGGCGCTCGTCAGCGCCGCTGCCGTGTTCGCTTCGTCGCTCCGCGAGACCATCTCGGCCACGCTCGAACGCGCTGTCTCGGCGGACTACATCGTGACCGGCAACGGAGGAGGTGGTCCCGGAGGGGGTGGATTCCCACCGATCGTCGTCGAGAGCCTCGGCGACCTCCCGGAGATCGAGGCCGCCACACCGTTCCGCATCACCAATGCGCTCGTCGGCGACGACGTCAAGCTGCTCTCGGCGGTCGACCCGTCGACCGCTGCGGTGCTCGTCGACTTCGACAACGTCGCCGGCAGCTTTGCCGACATCACCATCAACTCGCTCGCCATCCACGAGGAGGCAGCCGAGTCGTCGGACCTCGCGTTCGGCGACACCGTTACGGTCGAGTTCTTGAGCGGAGAGTCGCGCGACCTCACCGTCGATCTGATCTTCGCCGACAATTCGTTCGGCCTGAACTGGTTCATCGGACTCGAGCTGCTCGACGAGGTCAGCGGCACCGAAGCACCGAGTGACATCTTTGCGCTGGCGGCCCTCGCCGACGGCGTCGACCCCGAGGCGGGCGATGCAGCCGTGCGCGATCTGTTCGAGCAGTTCCCGCAGGCGACGGTGCAGTCGAACGCCGAGTTCCTCCAGGAACAGGAAGACCAGATCAACCAGTTGCTGTTCATCATCGCGATCCTGCTGCTGTTCGCGATCGTCATCGCCGTCATCGGTATCTCGATCACGTTGGCCCTCGGCGTGTTCGAGCGCACCAGAGAGATCGGGTTGCTGCGTGCGGTCGGGATGAGCAAACGCCAGACGCGACGGTCGGTTCGCTGGGAGGCGGTGATCGTCTCGGTCTTCGGTGCGATCATCGGCGTGATCCTTGGCACCTTCCTGGGTGTCGTGCTGTCCCAGGCGGTTCCCGACAACGTCATCAGCGACCTCGCGTTCAGTCCGGGGATCATCGTCTTGATCCTCATCGGCGCCGTGATCGCCGGGCTCGTCGCTGCGCTCTACCCCTCGTACAAGGCCGCCGAGATGGACGTGCTCGACGCGATCTCCACCGAGTGACCGTCGGCGACCGCCCGGGGCCGAGTAGAACCGACGGATGGCACTCGACCCGGGCGATCTGAACGACGACGTGGTGGCGTTTCTCACCGAGCGGCACCTCGCGACCCTCACGACGTTGCGGACCGATGGCTCGCCCCACGTCGTGGCGGTCGGGTTCAGCTATGACTTCGACGCACGGGTGGCGAGAGTGATCACCTGGGCGACGGCACAGAAGGCCGTGAACGCAGGCCGCATGGAAGCGGCCGGACAACGCGCTGCGGTGTGTCAGGTCGACGGTGGCCGGTGGCTCTCGCTCGAAGGACCCGTTCGCCTGGTGCGCGGCGCGGACGCGATTCAGCCGGGCGTGGAGGGGTATGCGGCGCGATACCGAGCGCCGAAGGACCGCGACGACCGCGTGGTGATCGAGATCGACGTCGAGCGCATCCTGGGCCACGGCTGACCGCTCAGGGCCTGGAGCGGCACGGCTGCAAGGCTGACCCGATGCAACACGCGCTGTTCGTCCCTCCGTACGGCGACCTGGCCGATCCGCATGCGTTGGTCGAGGTGGCGGTGGCTGCGGAGCGAGCCGGTTGGGATGCCGTGTTCCTCTGGGATCATGTGCTCCGCCGTCCGAGCGACCCGCAAGAGACGGCCGACCCCTGGGTAGCGATGGCTGCGATCGCGATGGCCACGGAACGGATTCGGATCGGGCCGATGGTCACGCCGATCACGCGCCGACGACCCATCAAGCTGGCCCGTGAGGCAACGACCCTCGATCACCTCTCCAAGGGCCGCCTGACGCTCGGGCTGGGCCTCGGCGTCGACACGACGAGAGAGCTGAGCGCTTTCGGTGAGGTCGTCGACGCCAGGGCTCGCGGAGAGCGTCTCGACGAGGGCGCCGAGTTGCTGTGTGCGTTCTGGGCAGGTGGTGAGGTCGACCACCACGGGACGCACTTCGTCGCTGATCGAGTCGTCGTTCTCCCGCGCCCCTACCAGCAGCCGCGGATTCCACTCTGGTTCGCAGCTCGCGGGGAGGCGCGCAAACCCGTCCGCCGCGCAGCGCGCTATGACGGGCTCTTCCCGATCGAGGTCGATGAGCGCGGGCTCGTCGAGATGCTCGAGGTGGTGTGTGAGGAGCGCGGCTCGCTGGCGGGGTTCGACGTGATTGCACGGCCTCCGAGCGGTGCCGCATACGCGCGATTCGCGGAACTCGGGGTGACCTGGGCGATCACCGGCCCTGCGCCGGGTGACGACGGGACCCTGGAACTGGCGTCGACGTCACCGCGGGTCGTTTTCGACGAGAGCTGAGCGGACCGCGGTCGCCGGTCAGCTGACCCGGTTCCAGGGGAGGTCGGCGAGAAATCGCTCGACAGCAGGATGCGTGTCCATGACCGGCGTGTCGTCGCGTTGGCGAGGCGGCGCAAACGTCGTCTGGCAATCTGGACACCAGTAGACCAGACGTTCGTGAAGGCCCATTCGGGTCATCTCGATCGTGCCCGGGCAGTGATGACAGTCCTGGCCGTTTCGTGCGTACACGGCCAGGCCACCACGACCCGGCATGGTCGACGGTCGCCGACCTCCGAGATCGGCACGTACCTGCGACGCTGCGCAGTTGACGAGCCTGATCGCCTCGGCCTCGGTGAGGTCGCCAACTCGACCGAACGGGCTGATCCCCGTCGCCCACAGGACCTCACAGCGGTAGACGTTGCCGAGGCCGCACATGACGCGTTGGTCGAGCAGGGCATCGCCGATCCGGCTTTCAGCATCGGCGTACGACAACAGCAGGTTCACGACCCGACCGAGATCCGCATCGCCATCGGCGAGGTCCGGGCCGAGCCGGCCCATTCCCGGATGGCGGCGCTTGTCAGGCCGTCGGAAGGTCTCGACGAGAGGTGCGTTGAAACACACCGCGACCCAACCGTCGTTCTCGATCGAGGCGCACATGTCGTGGTGGGGCCGCCGCCAACGCTCGCCCTGGCGGTACAGATGCCAGCTGCCGGAGCGCTTCAGTTGCGTGTGCAGGACCATTGCGTTGTCCCACTCGATCTCGACGTGGCGTCCGTACGACTCCACGCGTTCGACGACGCGGCCCGCATGAGGAACCGGGCCGACGAGCACCGGGGCGTCGAATCGGATCGTCGCCTTGCCGACAAGCGCGGTCCGCAGCGCACTCGCTGCGTGGTGGACCGACATCGTTTCCGGCATCGACCGTCAGAGTAGTGACAACGGCGCCGCCGAAGGCGGACCCCCGTGAGTGGCCGAGGAGACGCTCAGGGCAGCTTGCCGACGTGCGCGAGCGCCAGTCGGATGAGGCGATCGTGGCCGCTCGTCATCTGGTTCCGCACCTCGTCGCTCACTGCCTCTTCGGGCGGGAACCACGTGAGGTCGAGCGCTTCCTGGGTCGGTTCGCACTCGCCATCGACGGGCACGACGTATGCGAGCGACACCGCATGATGGCGCGGGTCGTAGAAGCCCGAGCGGGAAGGGTCGGGGAAGTACTCGACCACGGTGAACGGGGTCGGATTCGCAGGCACCCGCGGGAGCGCCAACGGGCCGAGATCCTTCTCGCAGTGACGCATCAGCGCGCCCCGAACGCGCTCGTTGAAGAGCACCCGCCCCGTGACCACCATGCGACTGATCGTGCCGTCGGCGGCGACGCGCAAGAGCATGCCCACCTCGGTGACGTTGCCGAGCGAATCGACGCGCACCGGCACGGCGTCGACGTAGACGATGGGCACGTTGGCCCGCACGATCTCGAGATCCTCGGGTGCGAGCCAGCCGGTGGAGGTCTGGGTACTGGCGGCGTCGTCCTCGATGTTCGTCACAGTGGCCCATGATCCCACGTACGGCAGCTGCGACAAAGCACACCGAAGCCTTTCCGGCTGACCCAAACGGTTCGGTGCGTAGCCTCGCGTCGATGGACGTGTTCGTGGACTCCGAGACCGCACCGCTTCGATCGGTGATCGTCGGCTACCCCGACAACTTCCTCCAGGTGGAGCCGGAGATCATCAACGCGACGCAGAAGCAGTGGTACCACGGCCCTGATGCGCCGACCCGCGAGGCCGTCACGGCGCAACTCAACGGCTTCATCGAGGTGTTGCGTGACTACGGCGTCGACGTACGTCAGCCCCACGCGCTTCCCTACCTCCCCGACCAGATGATGACCCGCGACATCGGAGTCGTCATCGGTGACACGTTCATCGTCACCACGATGGCAGCGAAGAGCCGTCGCCACGAGTGGCGTGGGTACTCCCACCTGTTCGAGTACTTCCCCGAGCACGTCACCGTCACGTTCGGCCCAGAAGATCTCGTGCTCGAAGGCGGCGACGTGATCGTCGACCGGGGCAAGGTGTTCGTCGGGATCGGTCAGCGTACGAACCTCGCCGGTGCCGGATGGCTGATGCAGCTCGTCCCCGACTACGAGATCGTGCCGGTGAATCTCAACGGCCTCGATCAGGGCGAAGACGTGCTCCACCTCGACTGCTCGTTCCTGCCGGTGGGCGACGGGCACGCACTCATCTACCCCGATGGCATGCGTGATGTCCCCGCAGCCCTGCGCGAGACCTACGACCTCATCGAGGTGACTCGCGAGGAGCAGCAGATGCTGGGCACGAACGTGCTCTCGCTGTCACCCGACACCGTCGTGTCACGACAGGCATCGACGCGGATCAACGCCGAGATGCGAGCGCGCGGCATCGAGGTGATCGAGTTGCCGTACTCGGAGCCACCGAAGACCGGCGGCAGCTTCCGGTGTTGCACACTTCCGCTTCACCGGGCGTTCTGACCGTGAGCTCCGCCGATGCCGAGCGTTGGGACGCCCGCCATGCCGCAACCGAGAGCCACATCGTCCCGGCACCGCCGGATGCGCTCGTTGGCCACGAGCATGACCAGGTCCTCCCGACGTCGGGTCGCGCGCTCGACGTCGCCTGCGGTCGCGGTGCTCAGAGCGTGTGGCTCGCGCAGCTCGGCCTCGACGTGGTCGCGCTCGACGCGTCACCGACAGCGATCAGGTACCTCACCGAGCGGGCGACACAC
Source organism: Ilumatobacter sp. (assembly GCA_045107155.1). Classification (GTDB taxonomy): domain Bacteria; phylum Actinomycetota; class Acidimicrobiia; order Acidimicrobiales; family Ilumatobacteraceae; genus Ilumatobacter_A. Next base: position 7,303 of record JBGCFW010000214.1, read on the forward strand.
ATCGACGAGGCATTCGGGCGTCGAGACACGCACGAGTCCGCCCTCGGCCACCTCATCGATGCCCGCATCCACGACCTCGACGCCGGGCTTCCGCACGACGCGGTCGATCTCGATGTGATCATCTGCCAGCGGTTCCGACAGCCGAGCCTCTACGCCGAGTTCGTTGAGCGACTCGCGGTCGGTGGGATCGCCGTCGTCACCGTGTTGAGCGAGACCGGCACTGCAGCACCCGGCCCGTTTCACGCACCGCCCGGCGAGCTCGCCAGCGCATTCGATCGCCCGGACACCGAAATCGTTCGCCGGACCGAAGGACACGGTCAGGAGTCGATCGTGGTGCGTCGGATCGATTCGAACCGACCTGCTCAGTCGTCGTCACGGTAGGCGAGCAGCACCTCACGCAAGCTTGCGTCGTCCGGGCCGCCGGCCGTGGTGTCGATGAAGTCGATCAGCGAAGCGACGAACATCTCGGGGGCTTCGACATGCGGGAAGTGACCGACGCCCTCGAGGATCTCGAGGCGCGAGTTCTCGATGAGTTCGTGGGCCTCGTACGCGTGCTCCACCGGGATCACACCGTCCTTGTCCCCCCACACGATCATCATCGGGACGCGTGCCGCGAGGTAGAGGCGGTCACGCGCGTCGATGGTCTGTCCGCCCGGTTCGATGACACCGCGCATCGTCTTGACGAACGCCTGGCGGTTCTCGGCACCGGCGAGCGACGAGTAGGCACGCCACAGTTCGCCGAGCCACTCCGAGCGAATGTTCCGGCGACCGAGGAAACGACCGACGTCGCTCGCTCGATCGACCACCGGCTTCGGGATCCCGATCGGCATGAGGTACTCGGCGCCCGGCAACGAGAGCAGTCGAAGCAACGGTGACACTTCGCGGCCGAGCCCGCCGGACCCCACGAGCACGAGGCGATCGATGAACTGCGGATGCTGATACGCGAGCTGCATCGCGACGCCGCCACCGAACGAGTGGCCGACGACGGTGACGCGGTCGACATCGAGCACGGTGAGGAAGTCACGCAGACCGCTGGCGAACGCACCGAGCGAGTAGTCCCCGCGCGGTTTGGCCGACTCGCCGTGCCCGAGCAGGTCCGGAGCGATCACATCGTGATGCTCGGCCAGTTCGTCGAACACGCTGTCCCAGGTCTTGGAGGAGCCCGCGAGGCCATGGAGGAGGAGAATCGTCTCGTCGTTGCTCGAGCCACCGCGTCGATAGCCCACGGCGTGGCCGTGGATCGTCACGTGTTGGAGTGGTCGCCGCCGGGCCATGTGTTCAGTATCCCGTCGCCTCCATCGCCGCCCCAACCCGAGCCGGTGACAGGATGCGTGCTCATGAAGATCGTGGTGACCGGACGAATCCCTGAGCAGGGCTTGGCGTTGCTGCGCGACGACCACGAGGTCTGGGCGTGGGACGGCGAGTCACCGATGCCGACCGACGTTCGAGACGAGCAACTCGCCGACGCCAGAGCTGCCGTGACCCTCCTCCCTGATCGCGTCGACCAGGACTTCCTCGACGCTGCGCCGCAGCTCGACGTCGTCGCGAACGTGGCCGTCGGCTTCGACAACATCGACGTCGCAGCCTGTAGCGCTCGCGCTGTCACGGTCACGAACACCCCTGGCGTACTCACCGACGCAACCGCCGATCTGACGATCGCGCTGATGCTGATGATCACGCGGCGGCTCGGCGAAGGTGAGCGGCTCGTCCGTTCGGGCCAGCCGTGGAAATGGGGAATGGAGATGATGCTCGGCACGAGCCTCCGAGGACGGCGGCTCGGGATCGTCGGAATGGGCGGGATCGGCACAGCT
>JBGCFW010000215.1:0-22529 GCA_045107155.1 Ilumatobacter sp.
CCGCGGCGCGTTCGGGGGCGACGAGTTCGACAGCGTCTGGATGCTCGACGTGCGTCCACTCGACACCACTCGCACGCATCGAGTCGAAGACCGCGAAGAACGCCGGGGCGTCGAACGGGTGCCCCCTCGTGACCACCGCGACGCGGATCGGTGCGGCGACGGCCTCGGTCATGGCCTGCTCTGGGCGACGGCGGCCGCCTCACGGCCGGAGATGAAGCCGAACGTCATCGCCGGACCGAGTGTTCCACCGGCGCCGCCGTAGACCATCCCCGTCGGTGCCGCCATCACGTTGCCAGCGGCGAACAGACCGTCGAGGACCCCGCCATCGAGCGCGAGGACCCGGCAACGTGTGTCGGTCTTCGGGCCACCGTTGGTGCCCAGTGCACCGCTCTCGATCGGCACGGCATAGAACGGCCCGTTGTCGAGCGGTCCGAGCGTGGCGGCGATGCCGTCGAGTGATTGATCTCCGTTGAAGGTGTCGTAGGCACTGACTCCCCGATGGAAGTCCGGGTCGTGCCCGTCGGCCGCGTGCTCGTTGAACCGGTCGACGGTCGTGCGCAACACATCGGGGTCGATGTCGAGTTCCATCGCGAGACCTTCGATCGTTGCTGCCTGATACATCCACTCGGGCGCAGGGTCGCACGCACGGCACGAGGCGACGTCGTAGGTGGTCTTGTGCCGGTGATCGAAGACCAGCCACGCCGGCAGGTTCGGATGGTCGAACGTGGCGGGATCGAACTGATGGAACACACCGCCCATCGCGTTGTAGTTGCCTGCCTCGTTGCAGAATCGGCGGGCCGACCGGTTGACCATGATGGAACCGGGACGTGTCCGTTCGAGCAGCACGAGATGCGGGCGGTCGGCACCCCACTTCTGCGCGCCGTCGGCGGTGGTCACAGGGACCCACCACGCGTTGCCCATGTTGCCGAGGCGGGCGCCGACCTCCATCGCCATCACCAGGCCGTCGCCGGTGTTGTCCGGCGATCCTGACGGGGCCGTCATCGGACCGCGCAGGAACGTGCGACACAGCTCGGCATTCCACTCGAATCCACCGGTTGCGACGATCACCGCGCCCGCGGCGACGTCGACCGTCTCTCCGTCGGCGACGATCTGCACGCCGGTGATGCGACCGTCGTCGAGAGCGAGATGGTTGGCAGCAGCCTCGACGTGCACGGTGACACCGCGATCGAGACACGCACGAAGCAGGGCGCCGACGAGCCCGAGCCCCATGCCGTTCTCTCCAGCGGACGCGCGAGCCATCACCGTCTCGACTGGCGGCATGTCGGTCGCGCCGCCGAGCGGGGTCTCGATGAGCATCACCGGGTTCGGCCGATTCACGCGGATCCGGTCAGCCCACGCTCCGAGTTCGTCGAACGAGAACAAGCCGTTGTCGACGGAGCGCCCACCTTCGGCCAGCCCGCCGGGGTGTTCCGGGTGATAGTCGGGATATGTCGCCAGGAGGTGAAACGAGCACGGCGTGTGTTCGTCGAGGTAGCGCAGCATCTCCGGACCCTCGTCAACGAAGGTGGCGGCCATGTCGGAGTCGATGTGGCCGAGTGACAAGGACTCGAAGTACGCCAATGCGTCCTGGCGGGAGTCGGCGATGCCGGCGGCCTCCTGAAGATGGTTGTTCGGCATCCAGATGATGCCGCCGCTGATCGCCGAGGTCCCGCCGATCAACGCACTCTTCTCGTAGATCGCGACGGTCGCTCCGGCGTCTGCCGCGGCGATGGCCGCCACCAATCCCGCCGCGCCCGAGCCCAGTATCGCGACGTCGACGCTGGTGGTGATCGCGCTCACCGTCGCGACGTTACTGATCGGCCGGTCAATAACTCGGACCGTCGACGTGGAATGATCTGCCCCCATGAGTGACGCATCCGCCGACGTCGTATTGGTCGACGAACCTCTGCCGCTCGTTCGCCGTCTCACACTGAACCGACCAGAGAAGCGCAACGCGATGAACGACGCGTTGCGCGGCCGCCTCTTCGAGGAACTCCGTGCTGCCGACCGATCGCGCGACGCGTCCGTCATCGTGATCCGCGGCAACGGACCCGCGTTCTCCGCCGGCTACGACCTCGGGTCACCGAACCACGACGTCGAGCGAGCCACCTCCAAAGCGGACGGTTGGTGGAGCCGCCACGTGGTCGCGAACTGGTTCGAGATGTGGGACATGCCCACGCCGATCATCGGCCAAGTGCACGGTTGGTGCCTCGCCGGCGGCACCGAACTCGCAGCCGCGTGCGACCTCGTCTACGTCGCCGACGACGCCAAGATCGGCTACCCGCCCGTACGGCTGATGTCGCCACCCGACATGCAGTGGCAGACCTGGCTGATGGGAATGCGGCGCGGCATGGAAGCGCTGCTCACCGGCGACGCGATGAGCGGAACCGATGCTGTCGAGGCAGGCATGGCGAACCGAGCGTTCCCAGCCGACGAACTCGACGCCGCCGTGCTCGCGGTCGCGGAACGCGTTGCCAAGGTGCCGCCGGAGCTCTCGGCGCTCAACAAGCGGGCCGCCCACCGAGCGATGGAGGCCATGGGCATCCGCGACGGCATCCGTGCCACCGCCGACATCCAGGCGCTCGGCTTCCACCAGCCCCCATCGATCGAGTACTTCAAGTCGTTCGCCGAGAAGGGCGTCTCGGGCGCGCTCAGCGAACGCGACGAGCAGTTCAACGACTACCGCGAATCCACCACAGAAACCGACACCACCACAGAGGGCAACTCATGAACACCGACAACACCTGGTTCGCCGACTCGTCACTCGGCGAGCGATTTCCCGCATGGACGCGCGGCAACGCTGCCGATGTCTTCCCCGATCCCTTCAGTCCGCTCGGCAAGAGCCTCGTGCTGCAGAAGGGGATGTCGCTCGGCCTCCGCGACGCCTACATCGACCTCGGAGCGTTGAACTACGACGAGTTCGAGAACCCCGATGCACCTGACCTGTTCAAGATGTTCGGCGGCTACGTCTACAACCCACTCACCATGACACGCATCCTTGGCGCCCGGATGCCCGGCGCATCACCCGAGATGATCGACCAGGCGTTCTTCGACGAACGCGACGAAGTCCCGCCCTACGAGGAGCACTCGTGGCACGTCTCGCCCGACAACGAGGCAAAGCTGGGCGAGTCGATGGGCTGGGCCATGTCGGCCACCGAACTCCCCGAACTCGTGGCCGACCGCGACATGATTCGAGCGCAACGCGCACAGCGGCCCGATCTCGCCGAACTCACCGATGCTGCCGTGCTCGCACGTGCGCGATCGATGGTCCCGTTGCTGCAGCGCACGTTCGAGAACGCGATGCGTGTGTCGTCGCTCGCGTCGCTCGGCCCGGGCGCGCTCGGCGCCGTGTGCGAAGCGCTGGGCGATCCGAGCCTCTCGATCCGCCTCCTCGCCGGTATCGAGGTCGACTCTGCCGCACCGTCCCATGCCATGTGGGACCTGGGCCGAATCGCAAACGACTCCGCGGCGGTGAGCGCCGCGTTCGCCGCGGGTCCCGACGGTGTCCTCGACGCGCTGCGAGCGGACGGCGGCGAGGAAGCAACGACCTTTCTCGCCGCGTTCGACGAGTTCCTGTTCGAGCATGGATCCCGAGGACAGAACGAGTACGACCCGCTGTCGCCGTCGTGGGAGGTCAAGCCACGTATCGCCCTGGCGGCGATCGACCTGATGCGTCGCTCCGACGAGTCTCAAGCTCCCGCGGCACGCCACGATGTCGCCGTTGCAGAGCGCGACCGGATCGCCACGGAGATTCGCGAGAAGGTGGCCGGCGACGCAGAGACCGCCGGCATGTTCGAGGCGGCACTGGGTTCGGCACAGCTCTTCCTGGCCGGACGCGAACGCGCCAAGACCAATGTGGTCGCGATCATCAACGAGATCCGTGTCGCACTCCGTGAGTACGGCCGGCGCCTGGTCGAACGTGGTGTGATCGGCGAGGTCGACCAGATCTTCATGGTGACGGACGAAGAACTCAACCGCGTGCGGCACGACGGCGCGGCGATGCGCGAGACCATCGATCAACGTTGGGCGCAGTTCCAGACGCTCTTCGACGCCGTGCCCGTCTTCATCGTGAACGGGGAGGTGCCGCCGCTGTCGGACATGGTTCGTCGCGGTGCGAGCGATGCTGACGGCGCCACCGCGGGAATGACCTTGACGGGCGCTGCCGGATCGGGCGGCGTCGCGACCGGGCGTGCGCGCGTCGTTCTCGACGCGGCCGACCCCGAAGAACTCGAGCCGGGCGACGTGCTCATCGCACCACAGACCGACCCGTCATGGGTACCGCTGTTCATCCCCGCAGCCGCCGTGGTGGTCAACGTGGGGGCGATGGGGAGCCACGCGATGATCGTCTCGCGCGAGCTCGGGGTGCCGTGTGTGGCCTCGGTCGCCGATGCCACCGACATCATCCCGAACGGCGCGATCGTGACCGTCGACGGCAACGCCGGCACGGTGACGATCGACGCGCTCCCCGACTGAACACCGGCTGATCACCGACCGTCCGGCCGGGCCAGGTCAGGCTCGGCCGGCGGCGGCTTCGTCGCTGCGCGTTCGGCCGGACAGACGGATCAGTTCCTCGTGCAGCTCGAACCAGACGGTGTGGTAGCTGTCCTTCATGGGATGGGCGACCATGTCGACGGCGCCTCCTTCGACCGCGGCGAGTGCAGCGCCGAAGCGGTCGACGTAGCGGGCGAGCCGTGGGACCGCCTCGGCGACCCGCCCGACGATCGATCCGATCGTCGGGTGCACGTCGGCGCGGAGGCGCCCGATGATCGCGCCGTCGTAGTCGGCGTCGGTGTGATCGTTGGGGATCTGCTCGCCATCGACGGTCCGCATCTGCCAGTCGGTAACGAGCGCCTTGAACGACGCGTCGAGCGTGTGGAATTCCTCCATCTGGGCGTCGATGTCGTGTCGCACGATCGCCGCATCAGCCGCGTAGGACTCGTCGATCTCGGCCTTCAGCTCCGGAGTGGCGCGGACTCGACCTCGCGGCATCTCCGACGCTTTGCCAGCGCCGACCAGCGCAGCGAGCACCGGCTCCACCTGCTCGACCGTTCCGCCCAGGATGATCGCGATCGCGTCGGCGTCGGCCATGCCCTTGAGGGCGAGCGCTCGGCCGACGGTGTCGGCGGTGACCTCTTCGGCGTGACGCGAGTCGGTGACCGAGGCCGTCACCTCGACGTCTCGCGCCCACGCGCGCAACACTGCGACTTCGGGAACCTCGACCTCGTCCGCGTGGTGCGCGCCGACGATGACCTCGCCCGTGTCTCCGTCGACGGTGAGCTCCGAGCCCGACGCCACGAAACGCTCGCCGATTCGGATGCCGTCGGTCAGGACCTCGAGCCCGCTGGCTCCGACGACGGCGGGCACTCCCCAACCGCGTGCCACGACCGCCGCATGGCTCACGACACCGCCCAGTGTCGTGACGATGCCGCGCGCCACGGCCATTCCGGCGATGTCCGCGGGTGAGGTCTCGCGCCGAATCAGAATGACCGCCTCGCCACGGGCGTCGGCCTCCACGGCATCGTCGACGTCGGTGTACATGACGCCGACACCACGGCCGGGCGACGCCGCCAATCCGGTCGCGAGCACCTCGACATCGGACGAGCCCGATGGCCCACTCGACAGCATCGGCGGATCAGCGAGCACGTCTACGACCCGTTCGAGCGCCTCGGTACGCGTCAGCGGGAAGTCAGGGTCGTCGGCCATGTCGATCGCCATGCGCAGCGCTGCGCGGGGACTGCGCTTGCCCCGGCGGACCTGGAGGAGCCAGAACGAACCGTCTTCGACGGTGAACTCGATGTCGACCAGGTCGGCGAGTTCGTGTTCGAGCAGCGTCGCAGTCCGGTCGAGTTCGGTTGCGACGTCGGGCCAGAGGTCGGCGAGCGCCGCGATTGGCAGCGTCTGGTGTGTGCCGGCGACGACGTCTTCACCCTGGGCCTGCTGGAGAAAGTCCCCCATCAGATGAGGTTCACCGCTCGAGGGGTCACGCGAGAAGGCCACCCCGGTGCCGGATCGATCGCCCAGGTTCCCGAACACCATGGCCTGGATCGTCGCTGCGGTGCCGAGCTCGTCGTCGATGCCTTCGACGTTGCGGTACACCTTGGCTCGCTCGCTGTTCCACGACCGGAACACTGCCTGAGCCGCCTCACGCACCTGTTCCTGCGGGTCGTCGGGAACGGCGTAGCCAGCGGCCGCGAGCCCGGCGTCGAGGAGTTGCACGGCTGCAGCGAGCTGGGCGGGATCGAGGTGCTGGCCGTCGTCACTCCCGAGGTGTTCTTCGCTGAGGCTGCGGACCCTGTCCGCCGGCGCCTCGAGGACGACCAACGCGTACGACTGCAAGAACCGCCGAAGCGTGTCCCATCCGAATCGTGCGTCGCCGGTGGCTGCGCACAGCCCGGACGCAGCAGCGATGGTCATCCCGGCGTTGAGGACGGTGTCCATCATCCCCGGCATCGAGACCGGGGCGCCAGACCGGACGCTGACGAGGAGCGGTGTCGCTGGGTCACCGAACCTTCTGCCCGTCGACGCCTCCAACTCGCGGAGGCCCTCGACGACGGCGAGATCGAGATCGGCGGACCACCCGTTGTCGGCGAACGCGTGGCACGCCGTGGTCGTCAGCGTGAACCCGGGTGGCACGGGCAACCCGAGCGACACCATCTGGGCGAGCGCCGCGCCCTTGCCGCCGAGCACTCCGGCACGCGCCGTGGCGTCGAGTCCGCCGGCGGACAGGAACGACATCCCCAACACGTCGGGTCCACCCGCCGGGGCTGACGAGGTCGAAACCAGTGCACTCATGCGTGTCGAATCCGTCGGTATCCGAAGACCATGCAGCGACTGTAGACAAGCGTCGCCGAGCGTCTCCGACCCGACGCACGACGTCGAAGCCGAGCCCGATCGGGAGCGGCACAGCCCACCCGGCCCCACCGAGCCCACCGATCGTGAGAGCATCGTTGTACAGCTCGAACGATGTCACCGCGTGCTTCGACGTCGGTCGCCTGCGCCGGCGAGCGCCTGCAGCACGAGCAAGAGCAGGACCGCCCCGAGCAGCGCCACACCGATGCTGCGCAACGAAAACTCGTCGACGCCTCGGCTGTCGACTGCATTCATCAGCGCCCCGCCGATCAGCGCACCGAGCACCCCGACGATCATCGTGTAGATGCAACCGCTGCGATCATCTCGGACGATCCATCTGGCAAAACCTCCAGCCACGAGTCCGACCACGATCCAACCGAGGATGCCCATGCATCCGAAGGTATCGCCACGAACTGGGCAGCGGGTGAGGCGTCGATACCCTCCACCGCATGAATCGCCTGGCTTCCGAGTCCTCGCCGTATCTGCGCCAACACCGCGACAATCCGGTCGACTGGTACCCGTGGGGCGAAGAGGCATTCCTCGCCGCCAAGGAGCGCAACGTCCCGATCCTGTTGTCCGTCGGCTACTCGTCGTGTCACTGGTGTCACGTGATGGCCCACGAGTGCTTCGAGGACGACGACGTCGCGACGGCGATGAATGCGTCGTTCGTCAACATCAAGGTCGATCGGGAAGAACGCCCGGATGTCGACGCCCTGTACATGCAGGCCGTTCAAGCGCTCACGAAGCGTGGCGGCTGGCCGATGACGGTCTTCCTCACGCCCGACCGTGAGCCGTTCTACGGCGGCACCTACTTCCCGAAGGACACGTTCCTCCAACTCCTCGAAGCGATCACCGACATCTACACGAAGCGCCCCGACGACGTCGCGACCAACATCACGTCGATGACGAAGGCCATCAAGGAGGCCGCCGAGCTGTCACCGGGTGACGACGTTCCGACGATCGACCAGATGAACAAGCACGTTCAGGCGATCGCGAACGCGTTCGACGGTGAGTGGGGCGGATTCGGGAAGGCTCCGAAGTTCCCCGGCACGTTCAACCTCGAACTGGTCATGCGTGCGTACATGACGAAGCCCTCTCCTGCTGCGGAACAGGTGCTCGTGACCACGCTCGATGCCATGGCATCCGGCGGCATGTACGACCACATCGGCGGAGGGTTCCATCGCTACTCGACCGATCGCGAATGGATGGTTCCGCACTTCGAGAAGATGCTCTACGACCAGGCGCTGCTCGCCCAGACGTACCTCCACGCGCTGGTCGTGCTGCGTCGACCGCAGTGGCGCCAGGTCGTCCAGGAGACGATCGAATACGTCCTCAACGAAATGACCCACCCGGAGGGTGGTTTCTACTCGGCACAGGACGCCGACGCGCCGGGCCCCGACGGCACCGCCGTCGAGGGCCTGTTCCACACCTGGACACCCGACGAGGTCCGCGCCGCGTTGCCCAACGTGAAGGCCGCGTTCGTCGCCGAAACCCTCGACTGGTGGGAGATCACCGACGAGGGCAACTTCACGCCGGAGAACATGGCCGACAAGGACCTCACCGGCCATCCGCTCCACGGTCGCTCGATCCCCAATCGTCGGCACCATCGAGCAGAACTCGAACGCTCGAACGCCGTCAACTTCACGCGAGCGAAGATGGCCGAAGCCCGCCGGGAGCGCTCACGCCCGGGCCTCGACGACAAGGTGATCGTCGAATGGAACGCACTCTTTCTCTCGACCCTCGCCGAGGCCGGCGCCGTTTTCAACCACCAGCCATGGCTCGATGCCGCCGAAAAGAACGCCGAGTTCCTGATCGACAACATGCGCGGCGGCAACGGGCGCTGGTACCGCTGCTGGCAGGAGGACGGCGATCCGCCTGCCCGCCACGACGCGCTCGCGGCCGACCACGCCGCGCTCGTCGACGCATTCACGCGCCTCGCCGAGGCGACCGGAAAGGCCCAGTGGATCGACGAAGCCCGAGCGACTGCGGACACGATGCTCGACTGGTTCTTCGATCCGGCGAACGGCGGACTCCACACCGTTGCTGAAGACGGCGAGCAACTCCTCGTTCGCGAGAAGGATCTCACCGACAACGCGACGGCGTCGGCCAACTCGATCGCCGCCAACGCCCTGTACCGCCTCGCTGCACTCACCGGCGAGCTTCGCTACGCCAACCACGCGGACCGGATCCTGCAGCTGCTGTCCAAGAAGGTCGACGATCAGATCGGCGCGTATTCGAACGCGCTGCTCGCGACCGACCTCAAGCGACGAGGAACCACCGAAGTCGTCATCGTCGACGGAATCGACGACGAAGGCGTCGAGCACGACATGACCCAGTTCGTGCGGCTCGCCCACTCGATCTATCGGCCCGACGTCGTGCGAGCTTGGGGTGAACGCTACGACTCACCGCTGTGGGATGGTCGGACCCCCGGGCACGCGTACGTGTGTCGCGACCATGTGTGCGCCGCACCGTCGACGACCGTGAACGAGTTCGTCGAGGCCCTCACCGGCGTACAACTCGACGCGCAGCCGACGACGCCCGACAGCGGCGACGAGACGACGAGCGAGTCACCAGCGTGAACGATGGATGATCTCCGACGCTGAGCGTCGACGACGTCCAGCCGAGCGCCCCGCACCCGTGCCGACATCGGGTCGGGGATGACCCATCGCGATGGCGCCGATCAACTCAAGTCGTTCGGGAACCCGCAACTCGGCTCTCACGGCGACCTCGTTGTCGAAGACGCCGAAGAACAGCGCTCCGAGCCCTCGGTCTTCGGCGGCGAGCAGCATGGTCATGACCGCCATCGATGCGTCGATCGTCCAGTACGGCGTCGGCCATGCGTCGACTCCCGCGCCGAGACCCGTGCGCGCCTTGTCTGCCTCGGCGTAACGCTCGACGTAGGCAGCGGGGTCTGCGAACGCCACCATCAACAGTGGCGCATCGAGCAGATGCTGCCAGCGAAAACCGTCGCGCTTCGCGGCAGGCAACGTGATGTCCCAGTAGCGAGCAGTCTCCTCGCCCTCGAGGACAACGAGATGCCAGCCCTGCGCCTTGCCGGCGCTCGGCGATCTGCCTGCGAGGTCGACGATCGCCTCGAGCTCGGAGAACGCAATCGGGTCTGTGCGGAATGCTCGGGTCATCCGGCGATTCCGAACGACGTCGCTGAACTCGCTCACGACGGCACGCTCAGGGCCGGGTCGAAAGCGAGTCGTTCCCGACCGCTACCAGGCCCGCGGAGCTCACCGCTTGCCGAGCTTCACGAGGTCTTCGGCCATCGTCCAGCCGTAGACCACCATCGCGCCACCCTTGCCGGCCGGCACCGCACTCATCATCTCGACGAGGTCGCCATCGAGCTTCGACGTGTCGTCGCTCTCGAAGTCGAGGAAGCCGCTCTGCGCCGCTGTGCTGGCAGTGAAGGTCTTCGCGTCGTACTTCTTGTCGATCCCGAACCGCTTCGCCAGGCGGCGACCCCAGGCTCGCTCCTCGCCCCCCGGGCGGACGTCAGGCAGCGGATTCATGTCCTGAAGATCCTTGAATGCGACCCGGGCGTCAGCGTTCACGAATCGTGAACCGACTACGACGTCCTCGTCGGGGAAAGCCATCAACGCGCGGTGGTACGCCTCACCCATCAGGCCGCGCAGGACCTGGTCACGCTTGCTCGAACGCTTGACGCTCATCAGTCCGATGAGCACGCACGGCGTGCCACCGATGCGCTCGAGCGTGGAGAAGGTGAAGCCGTGGAGCGAGTTGCCGAACCGGCCCGTCGTGATCAGCACCCAGTCTTCTTGCGCCTGGGTGAGCGTCGCGAGGTCGAAGGTCTCCTCCATCCCCGCCAGCTCCTCCAGCTCTTCCTCGCTGAGCGCGGACGCATCGTTGGTCACTACTTCCAGGGCCATTGTCACGATTCTACAGGGGCGACGGGCCGTGTCCGAATGGCTCTACAGGAGCACTGCGTCGTGACCGAATGCCAGCCGGAGTTCGCCGACCACTCGGTCGAGGTCCACGCGGAACTCGTCCGACAACTTCAGCACCTTGCGGTTGCCCACGTCGACCATCACCACCGAGTCGCCGGGGTGTTCTTTCACGATCCGCTTCAACCGCTGGATCTTGAGCTCATCGAGCGACGATGCGTGAAGTCGCAGACGCAGCGGGATCGACGGACCGTCATCGAGACCGTGAAGCACGGTGATGGTCTGGCCGATGAGTCCGAAGCGTGATTCGTCGCGTCGATCGAGCCGGCCCTTGACGGAGACGATCAGGTCGTCTTCGAGCTTGTGGCCCTGTTCGGCGAGCGTGCGCGGGAAGATCGTGACCTCGATCGACGCGTCGAGGTCCTCGAGCACGAAGACGGCCATCTGGTCGCCCTTCTTCGTGAATTTGCGAGCGAGCCCGGTGATGACACCTCCGACCACGACGGGCGCGCCGTCCTCCATGTTGGGGAGGTCGATGAGGTTGTGCTCGACCTTGCGCTTGAGCGCTGCCTCGACGCCGAAGAGCGGGTGATCCGACACGTACAGCCCGAGCATCTCCTTCTCGAAGCGGAGCTTGTCCGACTTCTCGAACTCCTCCCCGTCGGGGATCGGAGTGCGCTCGCTGAAGGCATCGCCGGCACCGTCGCCCGCAGCGCCGCCACCGTCATCGGAGTAGTCGCCGAACAGCGACATGACGCCCTTGGCCTCCTCGCGACGACGCTTCACCGTGGTGTCGATGATGTGTTCGAACACCATGAGCAGTGCCTTGCGTTCATGGCCCATCGTGTCGAAGCCGCCACCCTTGATCAGCGACTCGATGGTCCGCTTGTTCAACACCGCTTCGGGCACACGCTCGACGAAATCGTGGAAGCTCTCGAACTGGCCGTTCTCGGCCCGCTCGGCGAGCAAGAGCTCGACCAGGTTCTCACCCACGTTGCGCACCGCGGAGAGCCCGAACGTGATCGCGCCGGGGCTGCCCACGGGCACGGTGACCCCGGGCGGCAACTGATCGGGTGACAGCGCGCCGAAGTTCATCAGCGATCGGTTGACGTCAGGCGGCAGCACCTTGATCCCCATCGCACGGCAGTCGGCCAGGTACACGGCGGCCTTGTCGAGGTTGTTCTTGACGCTGGTGAGCAGCGACGCGATGTACTCGACCGGATAGTGCGCCTTCATGTACGCGGTCTGGTACGTGATGAGGCCGTACCCGAACGTGTGGCTCTTGTTGAACGCGTAGTCGGCGAACTTTTCGATGATGTCGAACAGCATCGGGCCCATCTCGTCCCCGTAGCCGTTCTCGACCACGCCGTCCTCGAATGCCTGGCGGGCCTTGGCCATGACTTCGCGGGACTTCTTGCCCATTGCCTTGCGGAGGTTGTCGGCTTCGGCGAGCGAGTACCCGGCGAACTTCTGCGCGACGCGCATCACGCTCTCCTGGTAGATCATCAACCCGTACGTGTCGCCGAGAACCTCGACGGCGTCTTCGTGGAAGTAGCTCACCTCCTGACGACCGTTCATCCGGTCGGCGAAGTCGTAGTGCATGTTCACCGACATCGGGCCCGGTCGGTACAGCGCGAGTACAGCTGCGATGTCGGGGAACGTGCGCGGCTCCATCGCCTTGAGGAGCTGGCGCATCGGCGGCGACTCCAGCTGGAAGATGCCGATCGTGTCGCCCCGCGACAGCAGCTCGTAGGTCTTCGTGTCGTCGAGCGCCGTGGTCTCGATGTCGAACGCCGAGTCGTGGCGCTCTTTGATCATCTCCTCGGCATCGGAGATGACGTCGAGGTTGCGCAGCCCCAAGAAGTCCATCTTCAACAGCCCGAGCGACTCGACGCCGTGCATCTCGTACTGCGTGACGACCGGAGCGTCCTCCGGGTCGGTGCCGGCGGTCGGTTTGCGCTGAATCGGGACGTACTCGGTGACGGGGTCCTTGGTGATCACCACGGCAGCAGCGTGGATGCCGTCGGATCGCTTCAGGCCTTCGAGACCCTTCGCGACGTCGATCACCTTCTTCACATCAGGGTCGGTGTCATACATCGCCCGCAGGTCGGCAGCGGCCTTGTATCCGTCGGCGTACTTCTCGTTCTGCTCGAAGCAGTACTTGAGTGGCGTGTCGCGGCCCATCACCAACGGAGGCATCGCCTTGGCGATCTTGTCGCCCATTCCATACGGGAAACCGAGGACGCGGGCGGCGTCTTTCGCCGCGTTGCGCGCCTTGATCGAGCCGAACGTCACGATCTGCGCGACGTGCTCTCGACCGTACCGCTCGGCCGCGTAACGGATCATCTCGTCGCGATATCGGGTCTCGAAGTCCATGTCGATGTCGGGCATCGACACGCGGCTCGGGTTGAGGAACCGCTCGAAGAGGAGGTCGTACTCGATCGGATCGAGATCGGTGATCCAGAGGCAGTACGCGACCGCACAACCCGCTGCGGATCCGCGGCCGGGCCCGACGCGGATGTTGTTGTCGCGAGCGTGCTTGATGAGATCCCACGTGATGAGGAAGTACGACGCGAAGCCCATGTCGCAGATGACACTGAGCTCGTAGGCGAGCCGCTCCACCGCAGCGGGCGGCACCTCCTTGCCCCATCGCTTCTCGGCACCCTCTTGGGTGAGGTGGCGCAGGTACGCCTCGTCGTCCGCGAAGCCCTCAGGGAGCGGGAAGTTCGGGAGGAGCGGTTTGCCGAACTCGATCTCGACGTTCGACCGCTCCGCGATCCACAACGAGTTGTCGCACGCCGTGGGGATCTCACGGAACAGGTAGCGCATCTCCGCAGCGGTCTTGAGGTAGTGATCGGATCCCTCGAACTTGAAGCGCTTCGGGTCGGACATCAGCGACCCGGTCTGCACGCACAGCAACGCATCGTGCGCGTCGTGGTCGTGCTGATGCGTGTAGTGACTGTCGTTCGTGGCGAGCAACGGCGCCTTGATCTTCTTCGCGATCTCCAGCAGCTTCGGATTCGTCTCGTGCTGGGCAGGGATGCCGTGGTCTTGCATCTCGATGAAGAAGTTGTCGCGTCCGAAGATGTCCTGCAGACGCGCAGCCTTCTCGAGCGCACCCTGCTCGTCGCCGTTGAGCAACGACTGGAGGACATGGCCGCCGAGGCACCCGGACGTGGCGATCAGCCCGTTCGAATACTTCTCGAGTAGCTCCCAGTCCATCCGGGGCTTGTAGTAGTACCCCTCCATGAATGCCAGCGACGAGAGCTGGATGAGGTTCTTGTAGCCCTCGTTGTTCTCGGCCAACAGGATCAGGTGGTAGTAGAGCTTCTTGCCGCCTTCGGTCTCACCACCCGAGTCATCGACACGGCCTCGTCGCGAAGGCCGCTCGGACCGGTGATCGTGCGCCATGTAGGCCTCGGTGCCGATGATCGGCTTGATGCCCTGCTTGTTGCACTCCTTGTAGAAATCCAACGTGCCGTACATGTTGCCGTGGTCGGTCATGCCGATCGCCGGCTGGCCGTCTTGCACCGCCTTGGCCACCATCTCGTCGAGTCGCGCCGCCCCGTCGAGCATCGAGAATTCGGTGTGGACGTGAAGGTGGGTGAACGAGTCGCTCATGGGTTGGTTCAACTTACAGCGGTGTCATGAGCGCCGCCAGGGCGAGCCGACTGGGCTACGGTCGTCGCCGCACCACGAAAGGGCGTCTCCCCATGGCGAATGCGACCAAACAATTGGCAAAGCAACTCGGATCGGTCCCCATCTTCTCCAAGCTCACGGCAAAGCACCGCACGATGATCGCGGAGCTCGGCAAGACCGTGCAGTGGGCTGACGGAAAGGTCGGCGTGAAGGAGGGCTCGAACGCCTCGGCCTTCTTCTACATCGTCGACGGAACAGTCACGGTCTCTCGCAACGGCAAGAAGGTCGCGACGCTGAAGGGCGGCGACTTCTTCGGCGAGCTCGCGCTGCTCACCGGCGGGAAACGCACGGCGACCGTCACGGCGAGTTCCGACACGGAACTCTTCGCCATCGGGCGCTCCGCGATCACGCCAGTGATCCGCACCAACCCCGATTTCGCGATCGATCTCATCTCGGCGGTCGCACGCCGGTTCGCCGACGAATCGAAGTGAATCCGACGGCGCCGCAGCGCGCCGCCGATCAGAGATACGTGCCGGTCTGCGGCGGCGCCGCAGGCGCGCGCCCCGCCTGCGGCTGAGAGCCCGCCTCGCCCGGAAGCTCCTTCATCTGCTGCAACTG
This sequence comes from Ilumatobacter sp., assembly GCA_045107155.1. Classification (GTDB taxonomy): domain Bacteria; phylum Actinomycetota; class Acidimicrobiia; order Acidimicrobiales; family Ilumatobacteraceae; genus Ilumatobacter_A. The sequence continues at coordinate 15,018 of JBGCFW010000215.1, forward strand.
CTGCTGCGCCGCGAACTGCTGCGCCATCAGGCTCGCCTGGATCCCGTGGAACAGGCCCTCGAGCCATCCGACGAGCTGAGCCTTCGCCACGCGAAGCTCGGCCTCGCTCGGAACCGTCTCGTCGTCGAACGGCAGCGACAAGGTTCGCAACTCTTCTTGCAGGTCGGGGGAGATCGCTTCGCCGAGTTCGACGATCGAACGCTCGTAGACCTCCGCGAGCCGCTCTCGGCTCGCCTCGTCGAGGTCAGCTGCACGCACTTCTTCGAGGAGCTGCTTCACCATCGACCCGATCCGCATGACTTTGCCGGGCTCGGTGATCGAAGATTGCTCGTCGCGTTGACCGGTGTCGGTCTGCGCCGCGACGGCAGCAGCTGCGCCGGCAGCATTCACGATCTCGGGGGTCTCCGCAGCGTTGTCGGGGCCTGGTTCGGTCACATCGGGCATGGGCCGAGTCTGCCCGGTTTCAACCGACCAATGCACCGACGAGGGGCACGTTGACCTCGGCGGAGGTGAGCGAGCCGTGTCGGCACACGAGCTCGAACGGCCCGGAGTCGGCATCCTCGTGGAAGCTCACGGGCTCGTGGGCACACAGTGCAACGTCGCCGAGGCGGCGACGGATCGGGGGCGACACGGTGGCGCCGAACCAACCTTCGTCCAGCATCTGCTCCTTGGTGGCCACCCATGCGACATCGCCGTGCGCAGAGCCTGCTTGATCAGCCACAGACGCGATGTCATGCGGTCGACAGTGGAGCCATCGGAAACGGCCTTCGCCCGACTGCATCGTGACACCGCCGAGGAGCTCGTCGGATGGATGCACGATGCGGTCACCGACGTGCACCTGGCCGTGATCGGCCGTGACGATGAGGGCGGTGCCTGCCGGCAGTGCCTCGAGCAGGTCGGCGACGAGTGCGTCGGAGAAACGCAGCTCGGCATCGTAGAACGGGCCGAAACCTCGCTCGTGAGCGATCTTGTCGATCCCGTTGTAGTAGCAGTACACGAACTTTTCGCCGGCGCGCACTTGGGCCGCGGCTTCGACCGCGATGCTCGACGGGGCGCGCCAACCGACCGGTCGACAGCCGCGGAGATGCGCCTCGCTGAAGGCCGAGTTCTGGAGTTCTCCCTGCGCCACCACGGGGACCTCTTCGCCGAGGAACGGTTCGAAGCTCTGCACGTCACGCGGCGGATGGGAGCGGCGAACCGCCTGGTCGCCGACCTGCCAGCGCAGCACGTTCATCACGTCGCCACCCAGCGCCATGCGGTACCCGACGATGCCGTGTTCGCCGGGCGTGAGGCCGGTCGTGATCGAGCTGAGAGCCGTTGCGGTGGTGGTGGGTGCGACCGTGTGGATCGAGCGCCCTTGCATCGACATGAGCGTCGGAGCGAGCGCAGCGTGATCCTGGAGCTGATCCCAACCGAGACCGTCGAGCACGAGCATGACCACGGCATCGGCCGCGCGGACCGCGTCGGGCATCCACGGCGGCGAGTCGGACGCCCAGGAACCCGGCCCGAGGAGAGCCGGAACGATTCCGCGGACGTTGGCACCGGCGTAGTCCGGGATGATCGGGCTCATTCGTGACCAGTGTACGTAGCGCCTACGATGCACCACGTGCGCATCTCCACCCGCGGCGACTATGCCTGCCGTGCTCTCCTGTCGTTGGCGTTGCGCACCGATCCCGAGGGCACGCCCACGCCGACATCTGTTCGCGACATCGCCGAACGGACCGGACTCCCGCAGCCGTACCTCGAACAGATCCTGCTCGCCCTGAAGGGCGCTGGGCTCGTGCGGTCGAAGCGTGGCGTCGGCGGCGGCTACATCCTGAATCGGGCCCCGGCCGACATCAAGCTCTCCGAGATCGTGTCGGCCGTCGACGGCCCGATCACACTGGGCGACTTCGGACAGCCGCATCAGGACGGCGCCTGCGACCACGAGGGCCAGTGCGTACTGCTCGCGATCTGGGATCAGGCGGGCGCTCACATGCGTTCGCACCTCGACGGCTACACGCTGGCTTCGATCGCAGCGGTCTCCCGCGGCGAAGCTCCGTGGCCGTCACTCCCCGACCACTCGCACTAGCGCCGTCGCGACACGGCGGCCTGCGCTACTCGTAGTGTTCGATCTGGACCGGTCCGGCGCGCATCTCGTCAATCGCCACACGAACGTCTTCGATCGCCCACTCGAGTTCGTCGGCGGCTTCGGCGACGTCGGCGAGAAAGCCGGGGCGCGTGATCAGGCCGTCGAGGCGTGATGCCGATCGCCAGGCGACCATCTTCGCCCATTCGGTGGGGAGCGCCGCCGGGTCGTCGACGCCGATCAGATCACGGTTGCGGCTCTGCGCATCGAGGCGCGTGTCGGTGGCGACGTACGCATTGACCATCGTGATGCGTTCGCCGAGGTCGGTCAGCGGTCCGCCCCGGTGGACGACCATGTCGCCGTGGAGCGCGATCACCGACCCGGGGCTCGGGAACTCCGGCGAGACGATCCGATCCGGTGGCGGGGTCTCGCCTCGCGTCCGCATCGCTGCCGCTTCGGCCTTGGTCCCGATGAAGTACTCGAAACGTCCGCCGGGGGTGCGAGCAGGGTCGGTCACCATCATCACGTAGTCGAGCGGGATCGTGTCGTGGTGCCACTTGTCGACGGCGGTCTCGATGCGGCTCGGCTCGTAGTTGAGGTGGCCGAGATGCCCGACCATCGGGTGCGGCGCGATCGACGTGCGGTAGATGTCGGCAAGGTGCTGGGTCACCTCCGGGCTGACGCACAGGTCGCGCAGCCATCGGGATCGATAGCACCCGCCTCGCACGACCCGTTCGATGCGCTCGCCCGCCGGTCGACAGAACGCCCGCAGCCGACGGCCGACGGCCAACATCGTCTCGGCGCCTTCGTCGCTGAGCACCCGGAACGGGCTGGTCGCCGCGATGGCCGTCGCCTTCCCCGCGACCTCGTCGGGTGTGTACCCGAGGTCTGCGAGCGTGACGACCTCCGCCGGTGCCTGTAGATCGAGATGTCGATCGGGATCGAACTCCGGCTCGTCGCCGAACCACTCGTACCCGTCGGGCGACTCGCTCGGAAACGGGACGGCGACCTCGGCGGCTGGTGCGTTCATCGACGACGACACTACGACAGCGTCACTGCGACCTCTGGCGGCGGAGGGCTCCTGCCGGGTCGTTGTGGTCAACTGTCCGAGTCATCGCCTCCCGGAGCGTTTCGCAGCCATCCCGTCACTGCTGCTGATCGAGGCTTCGGCGAGCATCGTTCGGTGCGAAGCCCCGCCCCGAAGTGCCGATCACGAGCAGTGGCGAAGCTGTTCTCGGACGCGTCATGCTGAGCGGTTTGCGCAGATCGACAGACCCAGCGACGCGCTGTATGGATGGAGCCATTGCGGTCCGCACGCACCCCAGCGAGGATGCAGAGCCTGTTGACCGGGTCGTGGTCGGAGACGAACCATCAGAGGTGCGGAGCGGCTTGGCGACCTCGGCACGAGGGCGGAACGATCGGGTCAACTCCTGGGTCCGACATCCCTGAATCCGATCGGATCTAGACAGGAAGGACCGCCCGGCGCGGGTTTCGGCCGACCGCGGTCCGATCCGACCGCGGTCCGATCCGATCTGGACGGAACGGACCGATCTGGCCCGACCGGTCGGGGGGGGTCGTCAGACGACTGCGTCGTCGAGCCAGGCCTGGAGATCGGAGGCCAGCGGGCTGCGGAACGTCACGCGCTCCCCGGTGGCGGGGTGATCGAACTCGAGTTGGGCAGCGTGCAGGAACGGCCGCTCCAGGCCGAGTGTCGGCCGGCGCTGACCGTAGGTCGGGTCACCCAACAGCGGATGGTTGATCGACGACAGATGCACACGGATCTGATGCGTGCGGCCCGTCTCCAGCCGGCACTCGAGTCGCGAGACCTGGGCGGGCTCCGAGTAGGTCCCCACGACCTGGTAGTCGGTGCGAGACGGACGACCATCGGCGACCACGGCCATGCGCAGCGGATCGCTTCGACTCCGGCCGAGGGGTGCGTCGATGATGCCGTGCGGGGCATCGGGCACACCCCACACCATCGCGTCGTAGACGCGGGTGGCGCTGTGGTCGGCGAACTGCGCGATCAGCGCATCGACAGCGTCGTTGGTGCGCGCCACGACCAGCAGGCCCGAACTGCCGGCGTCGAGCCGGTGGACGATCCCGGGCCGGATGCGTTCGCCGACGTCGATCAGCTCCGGGAAGCGATGCAGCAACCCGTTGGCGAGCGTGCCGGTCAGGTTGCCGGCCCCTGGATGCACGACGAGACCCGGTGGCTTGTCGACCACGATGACGTGCTCATCCTCGTGGACGACGCCGAACTCGACCGATGCATCAGGGCCCGGGAGTTCTTCGACCGGGAACTTCGCCGGATCGAGCGTGACCTGTTGTCCCTCGGCCAAGCGGATCTTGCCCGACGGCGCCGGCTCGCCATCGACCTCCACGCCACCTGCGTCGATCGTGCGGGCAGCGTCGGAGCGCGACAGATCGCCCATGATCGCGACGATCCTGTCGAGGCGCTGCCCCTCGAGCGCCGCTGGCACCTGCTCGACGATCACGACGGGCCCTCCGAGCGCTCGTCGAGGTCGGCCTCGACGGCAGCGGAGTCGTCAGTGCTCGACTCGTCGGCGTCGTCGGACTCAGCCGCCCCCGGGTCGACGGATGCATCGGATTCCATCGCGGGCGTCAGCGCGAGCTCTCGCTCGATGCGGCCCGCCTCGCGAGCCGACAGCACCGCGTTGAGAATCAACGCGGCGGCACCGACATTGATCGCGATGTCGGCGATGTTGAAGATCGGGAACCACTGGAAGTCGATGAAGTCGACGACCGCACCGCGCAACCACGCCTCCTGACGAAACGCGCGGTCGATGAGATTCCCTGCGGCACCACCGATCACACACCCGATACCGAACGTATTGAGTCGTCCTCCCGTACTCCGCAGCGACACCAGCAACCACACGATCACCAACGTCGCGACGACGGCGATCAGCGGACCGAGGCCCTGGCCTTGGCTGAATGCCATCCCGCGGTTGAACGCGAGATTGAACCGCAGCGTCCAGACCACGTCGATGACGCGATCATCGGACAGTCGGTTGAGCGCCCAGTGCTTCGTGACCTGATCGGCGACGACGAGCGCGACAGCGAGACCGAGCGGAGCGCGCCAGGACTTCAGCGACCGTGCTTCAGCCGCGTCATCGTCGCCCGGCGCCACTGACCTTCTCTGCTGCGAGCACGGTCGTTTCGGGCAACGCCTCAAGGCGCTCCCGCGGAATGGGCAGCCCCGACACCTCGGAGTAGCCGTATGTGCCCGCTTCGATTCGGGTCAACGCTGCGTCGATCTCTTCGACGGCGGCGCGGGCTTGGCTGGAGAGCACGCGATCGAGGTCTCGCTGGACGACCATCGTGTCGCCCTCGCCGCCCTCGTCATCGAACTGCACGTCGCCCATCTCGCCGTCTTCGATCAGGCTCTCGGCCTCGTCCTCGAGTCGCGTCGCTCGCTTGAGCTCGGACTCGCGGCGGTCGATCAGCTCTTCGCGCTGTGCCTTGAGGAACTTCACGTCGAAGTCCTTCGTGTAGCTGATGCCGTCCTTGGTGGTCCCGCGCGGCGCTGGGATCTCGTGCACCTCGGGCACCTCGTTCGACAGCAGCGACGAGCGCCCGATGAGGCCACCGCCCGACTTCTTGGCACCCGACTTCTTGGCGGCCGACTTCTTGGCGGCGGACTTCTTCGCCGGCGCCTTCTTCGTGGCGGTCTGCTTCGCAGCGGTCTTCGTGGCGGCAGTCTTCTTGGCGGGCATCTTCGTGGTGGCTCGTTTCTTCGTTCCGGTTGCTGCAGCAGCGGCGGAATTCTTGGCCGCAGCCTTCTTGGGGGTCTTGGCCGCTGCCTTCTTCTTCGCAGCAGACTTCTTCGGGGGAGCCTTCTTGGCAGCAGACTTCTTGGCCGCGGTCTTCTTCGCGGCGGCCTTCTTCTTCGACGCGGTCTTCTTCGCTGCAGCCATCGGCACTCCGGCTCGGTCGGGGTTTGAGCGCCGGACTCTACCCGGAGACGGTCGTGCTCAGGTGGTCGCTTCCGCGACGTCGTCGACCTTGACGACCGAGACGACGGGTTCGTCCCCCACCGATTCGTCGCTCACGATGTGCAACGCGTCGGCCAGGGTCTCCCCTGCGATCAACGCTTCGTGCTCTCCCGCGGCTGCTGCCACAGCTGTTCCTGCGGTGACGGTGACCTCGATCCGATCCGAGACGTGCAGGTCGGCGTCACGTCGTGCCTGCTGAATCGCGCGCACCAGGTCGCGCGCCAGCCCTTCGCGTTCGAGTTCTTCGGTGACGGTCGTGTCGAGCGCGACAACGCCGGCATGGCTGCCGAGCCCGGTGCTCGCCTGATCGTCGCCGGCGACCTGCTCGACGCTGTACTCGCCTGCTTCGAGCACGACCCCGCCGACGGTGACGACACGATCCTCGCCCTCACCCTCGACCGACCAGTCGCCGGCCTTGTGCGCCTTGATGACGGTCTGGACGTCCTTGCCGAGACGGGGGCCGAGCTTCGCCGGCACGAGCTTCAACTCCTCACTGGCAACCGAACCGACGTCTGTGGTGAGTTCGACGCTGCGGACGTTGATCTCGTCGGCGATGAGCGACGTGAAGTCGGCGAGGCGGTCGGCATCAGGCGACGCAACCGTCACCGACGACAGCGGCAGTCGCACACGACGCTGATGTGCCTTTCGAACCGACAGGCTCGATGAACAGACATCCCGCACGAGGTCCATGGACGCGACCAGGTCGTCGTCGGCGGGCAGCTCGTCGATCGTCGGCCAGTCGAGCAGATGGACGCTCGAAGCGTCGTCGCCATGCAGGCCGCGAGAGATCGCCTCGGACACGAACGGCAACAGTGGTGCGGTAGCTCTCGTGAGCACGGACAGCACCGTGTGCAACGTGTCGATCGCGTCGTGGTCACCCTCCCAGAACCGGCTCCGGCTCCGTCGCACGTACCAGTTGGTCAGCACATCGAGGAACGAACGCACGTGCTGGCAGGCGCCGAACAGGTCGTAGGCGTCGAGCGAGTCCGTCATGTCGGCGACGAGATCGCGGGTCTTGGCGAGCACGTACCGGTCGAGAACGTTCTCCGAGTCGGTTCGAACGGTGCCGCTGTGGTCCCCAGCATTGGCGTAGAGCGACAGGAAGTACCACGAGTTCCAAAGCGGCAGCAGGATCTGACGTACCGTCTCGCGCATTCCGGCCTCGGTGACCATTCCGTCGCCGCCGCGCAGGATCGTCGAGCTCAGCAGGTGCCACCGCATCGCGTCAGCGCCATGCGCGTCGAACATCGCCCGCGGGTCGGGATAGTTGTTCAGCGACTTCGACATCTTGGCGCCGTCGTCGCCGAGCACGATCCCGTGGCTCACGCAGTTCGAGAAAGCGGGCCGATCGAAGAGCGCCGTGGCCAACACGTGCAACGTGTAGAACCACCCGCGGGTCCGGCCAATGTACTCGACGATGCAGTCGCCGGG
>JBGCFW010000216.1:0-4497 GCA_045107155.1 Ilumatobacter sp.
ACCACCACCAACCACCACACCCGGCCCACCGACCACAACGGGCCAACCACTCGCCACGATTCCGGAGCGCCCCGGCACCCAGCCGGCCGGACACAGCGAACAAGGGCCCCCAACCGGGGGCCCTTGCCACGTCCCGGCACCAAACGAACGTGTCCACTCGAACCAGGTGGGTCTAGTTTCGGACGGTGCTCTCGTCCCGCGAGGTCTTCGCGATCCCCGCGGTCCGCAACTACGTCATTTCGGCCGGGTTCGCCTCGACCGGACAGAACCTGCTCGTCACGGTGCTGTTCAAGCAGGTGTTCGACATCACGGGTGACGAGCTCGACATCGGCTTCATCGGACTCGCACAGTTCGTCCCGGCACTGCTGCTGGTCCTGGTCAGCGGATGGGTCGCCGACCGATTCGACCGCCGTCGCAGCTCGGCCCTCTTCCTCGCCGGCCGGGGCGTTGCCGCGGTGGCCCTCATCGTGTTCAGCCTCGGTGACGCCAACGCCGTGTGGATGCTGTTCGCGATTGCGGCGTTCCTCGGCACCGCCGACGCCTTCCTCGCGCCGGCACGTCGCTCGATCGCACCGCTGCTCGTCGAGAAGTCGATCTTCCCGCAAACGATCGTGCTGTGGGCCGGCACGTTCGTCGCGGCCGCCGTCGTCGGGCCGATCATCGGGGGCTTTCTGTACAGCGTCGGCCCCGCCGTGGCCTACACCGCCGCCGCCATCTTCCAGTTCGCCGCGATCGTTCCACTCCTGCTGATCACCTACCACCGACCGCAGGAACGAATGACGGAACGGCCCACCTGGTCGACCGCCGTCGAGGGTCTGCAGTTCGTGCGTCGGACGCCGACCGTGTTGGGAATCATCTCGCTCGATCTGTTCGCAGTGCTGTTCGGCGGCGCGGTCGCACTGATCCCGGCGGTCGCGAGCGAACGGCTCGGTGTCGGCGACATCGCGTACGGTTGGCTACGCGCAGCGCCCGGAATCGGCGCCGCCGCGATGGCGATCTGGTTGAGTTTCCGACCTCTCCGGCGTCGGGTCGGGCCGATGCTGCTGTGGGTCGTCGCGGTGTTCGGACTGGGCACGATCGTGTTCGGCATCACCACCAGCTACGTCGTCGCCTTCCTCGCGCTCGTCGTGGTCTCGGCCGCGGACATGGTGTCGATGAACATCCGCAGTGCGATCGTTCCACTCGTCACGCCCGACGACCAGTTGGGCCGCGTGAACGCCGTGGAGGGTGTGTTCATCGGCGCATCGAACGAGCTCGGTGCGTTCCAATCCGGCATCGCTGCGCGGGCGCTCGGGTTGCCGTTGGCGATCGCAGGTGGCGGATTCCTCACCGTGCTGATCGCCGGATCGTTTGCTTTTCTGTTCCCGTCGATCCGCAAGATCGATACGTACGACGAGCTCGAGGCCCGCCACGCTCAGGCGAAGTGACCCGCTGTCTCGAACTCGATGCGATTCGGCAGGATCTCGACCGTGCCGCAGGCGTGTCGGTCCTAGCTTCGACGCCGTGTCCGGCGAACCCATGATCACACCCGACGACAAGGACTGGACCTGGGTGCTCACGGAGCGGTGCCCCGAGTGTGGATTCGCCGCCGGGGAAATCGAGCGGTCGGACGTCGCTTCGCTGCTTCGACACACAGCCCGACGCTTCGCTGCGGTCGTGATCGAGCCAGGGGCCAGCGAGCGCGCACGGCCTGACAGGTGGTCGACCCTCGAATACTGCGCTCACGTCCGCGATGTCCATCGGCTGTACCTCGAGCGACTCGGCCTGATGCTGACCGAGAACGACCCGCTGTATCCAAACTGGGACCAGGACGCCACGGCGATCGACGACGACTACGCGTCCCAGGACCCCGCGGTCGTGGCTCAGCAGGTCGTGGAAACCGGCGATGTGCTGGCGGACGCCTTTGACGCGGTCCATGGTGATCAGTGGTCACGCACCGGACGACGCGATGACGGCGCGGCGTTCACCATCGACACGTTCGCCCGGTACCTGATCCACGACCCGGTCCACCACTTCTGGGATGTCACCGGCGACCGAGCCGACCGCTGATCGACCCGTCTGCGACACTCGTCGGCATGGCCGAGCACTCCTTCGTCGTCGCATCGAACCTGAGCGTCTCCGAGGCGTTCGCTCGACTGGTCGACCTCGAACGCGTCACGCAGTGGGATGACGGGATCATCTCCTCGACTCGTACCGACGAGCTCGAGGAGTTCACCGGCCGCACCTTCGACGTGGTCGTGACAGGCTTCGACGGTCGACCGACCACGATGGTCTACGAGATCACCGAGTCCGACGAGGCGACGCGTTTCGTGATGACCGGCACCCACGCAATGATGCGCGCCGTCGACTCCATCGAGCTGAGGACGACCGATGACGGGTGCGAGCTGGACTACCACGGCACGCTGGAGCTCATCGGTGACGAGCGACCGCTCACCGATGATCAGCTCGACCGCGCCTTCCCCAAACTCGCGGCGGTCGCCGAGCACGGCTTGCGCCGGTTCCTCAACGACTGACGAGACCGTGCGGTTCAGAGGAGCTGGTCAGCCGAGAGCGCGTAGAGGTCGTCGGAGTTCGAGGTGACCGCTGCGAGGAGGCCGACCGTGGTCGGCAGGATCTGCTCGCCGAAGAACTTCGCACTGGCGACCTTCGCCGCGAGGAAGTCGGCGTCGTAGTCGGCGCCGTTCGAAGCTTCGATGGCCGACTTCGCCAGCAACCCACCACACACGGTCGTGCCGAGAAGCCGGAGATACGGCACCGACGATCCGAGCAGCGACCGCGGATCACTGCCCGAAATCGACAGCAGGTGATCGGTCGCCGAACGAGCGGTCGACACCGCCTCGGTGAGGCGGTCGGCAAACACCGCGAGTCCATCGATGTCGGCGAGTTCCTTCGCCGCATGATCAAAGCGATCGAGCAGCTCGACGATCACGCCACCGTGCCGCATTGCGAGCTTGCGCCCGACCAGGTCGGCGGCCTGGATCCCGTTCGTCCCCTCGTAGATGGCGGCGATCCGAGCGTCGCGGTAGTGCTGGGCGACGCCGGTCTCCTCCACGTAGCCCATGCCGCCGTGGATCTGCACGGCGATCGACGTCATCTCGTTCGCGACGTCGGTGCACAGACCCTTGCTGAGCGGAATGAGTAGATCGGCCAACTCGCGCCAGGACCGTGACTCGTCGGCATCGGTCGCACCGTCGGCACGGTCGAGGGCTGCAGCATTGGTGTACACGAGCGCCCGCATCGCATCGAGCCACGACCGCTGCGTCATCAGCATGCGACGGACATCGGGGTGTTCGATGATCGGGCTCGAGGTGCCCTTGGGTGCGCCGAGCGCCGTGCCCTGCTCGCGGTCCTGCGCGTACTGAAGCGACTGCTGGAACGCCCGATCGCTGACCGACAGGCCCTGCAGCCCGACCGAGAGACGGGCGTTGTTCATCATCGTGAACATGTTCCGCATGCCGTCGTGCTCGTTGCCCACGAGCCACCCGCGAGCGTTCTCGAACTGCATGACGCACGTGGGCGAACCGTGGATGCCGAGCTTGTGCTCGATCGACACCACCTCGGCACCGTTGCGATCACCGAGCGAGCCGTCGTCCTCGATGAGGAACTTGGGGACGACGAACATCGAAATGCCTTTGGTCCCCGGCGCCGAACCCGGCGTCCGAGCGAGCACGAGGTGCACGATCTGCTCGGTGAGGTCGTGATCGCCGTAGGTGATGTAGATCTTCTGACCGGTGATCGACCACGCACCGTCGGAACCCTCGATCGGTTCGGCCTTCGTGGTGACCGCACCCACGTCGGAGCCGGCCTGCGGCTCGGTCAGGTTCATGGTGCCGCTCCACTCACCCGTGAGCATCTTGGGCAGATACGTGTTCTTCTGTTCGTCAGAACCGTGCGCGTGAATGGCGTCGATCGCGCCCTGGGTCAGCAAAGGACACAGCGAGAGCGACATGTTCGACGTGGTGAACAGCTCCTGCACCGCGATCGCCGTGATCCACGGAAAGTCGGCGCCGCCATACTCCGCGTCGAACGGCATCGCGCCGAAGCCGGACGCGACCCACTTGTCATACGCCGGCTTGAAACTGTCAGGCGTGACGACGCTCGCCGGCCCGCCCTCGCCAGCACGCCACTGCGAACCGATCCGATCACCATCGACGTTGGTCGGTGCGACCTCCTCGGCCATGAAGCGGCCGACCTCTTCGATGACTGCGTCGATGCTGTCGGTGTCGACGTGCGAGAAACGATCGGCAGCGAGGATGCCACCGAGGTCGGCCACGTGGTTCATCACGAAACGGATGTCGTTGATCGGGGGCGTGGAGTCACTCATGGAAAGCGATCGTCCGGGCCGATCGAAGCGGACGCCACCGAGGCGTGCCAGCACCGATGGTCCGTTGCGGGCCCGCCGATGGGCCTCCCGCTCCCGGCACACTCGCCGCTTTCCCGACCTCGCCGCACTTCCCCGCCCAGTTCGGACCTACGGTTCAGCCCATGTCGTCGTCG
>JBGCFW010000217.1:0-2999 GCA_045107155.1 Ilumatobacter sp.
GAACGTAGAGGAGTAGAGAAATGGCACGAGTCAAGCGCGGCGTCACCAAGACGAACCGCCACAAGAAGGTCCTGACGCAGGCGAAGGGCTCCTACCGCAACAAGAGCCGTTCGTTCCGCGCCGCGCACGAGCAGGGCATGCGGTCGGGCGACTATGCCTTCCGTGACCGTCGCGCCCGCAAGGGTGAGATGCGCCGTCTGTGGATTCAGCGGATCAACGCGGCATGCCGAGAGAACGACATGAGCTACAGCCGGTTCATCGCAGGGATGAACGCTGCTGGCATCGAAGTCGACCGCAAGATCCTCGCGGATCTCGCCGTCACCGACGCCGCTGCGTTCTCGAACCTGGTGGAGAAGGCCAAGGCCGCACTCTGATCACCAGCGAACGATGACCTCGGCATCGGCCGATGGCATCGATTCGCCTGAAAACCTCGAAGGGCCCGTGCATGATGCACGGGCCCTTCGTCGTTGTCCGCCACGCTGCAGCTGCTTTCTGGGGGGAGAAAAAGGGCGCGGTGGCGGTGACCGTCAGCTGTCGCTGGCGGTGGTGTCGATCGCCGGGGAGGAGGGGGCCCCGGTTGCGATCGAGATCTTGCGCGGCTGGGCCTTCTCGGCGACCGGGATCCGCAGCGTGAGGACGCCGTCGCTGTAGTCGGCTTCGATCGCATCGGCATCGAGGCCGTCGCCCAGGGTCACTTGGCGACGGAAGGTGCCCCGGCGTCGCTCGGCGAGGTACAGCTGGTCGTCATCCTGGCGCTGCCAGCCACGCTCGCCGGTGATCGTGAGCACGTCGCGTTCCACGGACACGTCGAGGCTTTCAGCAGCGACGCCGGGCAGGTCGACGTGAACCCAGACATCGTCCCCGCGTCGGTACGCATCGATCGGGGCGGGAAGCGCGGACTCCGCGGCGCGGGCGGATCGGCCGGCGACCTGATCGAACAGGGCGTCGAGTTCGCGGAAGGGGCTGTTCATGATGAGCATCGTGCGTCTCCTTGATGTGTGTGATTGAAATTGACGGCCCATTCGGACCTAGAAAACATGATACGTAAAGACTCAAGAAAAGCAACATGCTTCGCATGGTGATCACACGGTGATGGGGGCCTAGGGTGTCGACGTGTCCGGGCTCGAGTTCAAGAACCCCAACGTTCAGCTCATTCGCAAGCTGCTCGCCGATCGGGCGGAGCGACGCGAACAGGGTCTGTTCGTGATCGAAGGCCCGGTGTCGACCGCCGAAGCCGTTCGCGCCGGACTGGCGTGTCGAAGTCAGTTCGTCACGGATCGTGACACCGTCCCGGTGGACGGCGCTGGAGACGTGGTCGTGCTCGCACCCGGTGTCCTCGAGCGGGTCGGCTCCACGAAGCGCCCCCAATCACCGCTCACCATCGCCGAGATCCCACAACACGAACCCGCAGCGGTGTTGGCAGCTGCGTCGCTCGTGGTGGTGCTCGACCGTGTCTCGGACCCCGGCAACCTCGGCACGATCATCCGCTCGGCCGAAGCAGCCGGCGCCGACTGTGTGGTGCTCACTCCGGGATCGGTCGACGCGTTCAACCCGAAAGTCGTCCGTGCGTCGGCGTCAGCGATCTTTCACGTGCCGGTGATCGAGGCGACGTTCGACGACGTGACGGCCGCCGGGTTCACGCTCGCGGGCACCAGCAGTCACGAGTTTCCCGGTCGCACCGTCGTCGAGTACACCGACGCGGACCTCACCGGACGGCTCGCGATCGTGATGGGCAACGAAGCCGCCGGCCTGCCGGACCACTGGGACGACTCGGCCGGGCCGGTTGCCACCTGGCTGACCATCCCGCACCGTGGGCGCAGCGAGTCGCTCAACGTCGCGATGGCCGCGACAGTGCTCGTGTTCGAGGCTGCCCGCCAGCGCGCTCGGAGGTGACTCGGTCGACGGGCTCGTCAAGAATCGACGAGCCCGGCGCCATCGGGCTCGGCAATGATGGCCCCATGGCTGGGCTCGAGCGTGCAACGTCGGTGACTCACACCGGGGAGGGCCGGTACGTCGCCGAACTGGATCCCGAGTGGGAGATCTGGGGGCCACAGGGCGGCTACCTCGCCGCGGTCGCCCTGCGCGCGGCCGGAGCAGCAACGGGACGGGCGCGGCCCGCATCGGTCGCGGCGCACTTCGTCGGCGCCGGCACGAGCGGCCCCGTCGAGATCGACGTCGTGACGAATCGCGAGACGCGGGTGGCGACCTCGGTGTCGTTCCGCGTCGTCCAGCACAGCGAACGCGGCGAACGCGCGATTCTGACCGGCTCGGCCTGGGGTGTCGACGACGGGCTCCCGGGCCTCGAACACGGTGTCGAGCCGCCCGTCGAACCGTTCACCCCGGACGGTCTGCCAGACATCCGCGAGTTGCTCGCAGGTGCGGATGCCCCGCCACCGCATCCCTTCTGGTTGAACGTCGAGCAGCGGCCGCTCGCGTGGATCGATGACTGGGACGCTCGCGAGCCGGGAGAGCCCCGCCAACAGCACTGGTACCGGTTCGTCGACGGTGCGACGTTCGATGAACCCTGGCTCGACGCCTGCCGTGGGCTCGTCGTCCTGGATGTCGACTCATGGGGCTCCGCCACGCGGGCACATCCATCGCCGCTCGAGCACTTCGCGCCGACGATCGAGCTCGCCGTCAGGTTCGTCGGCGACGGTCGCGGGAGTCCGTGGCTGTTCAGCGATGCTCGCGCGCCGGTCGCCGCGAACGGTCTCGTCGCCCACGCCGGCGAGATCTGGGCGGCCGACGGACGCATCGTGGCGACGGGCGGGAGCACGCTGCTGTGTCGTCCAGTGGCGCGGCGGCCCGATGGCCGCTGACCTACGATCGTGCCGATGTCCGACCCGCTGATCGAACGCCTCGACGCCACCGGCGTGCCCTACGACATCGTCGAGTGCGACCCGACCCTCGCGGACACCGCAGCGTTCTGTGAGGCATACGGCTACTCGCTCGGGGAGTCGGCGAACACCCTGCTCGTGATCGGCAAATCCGACCCTCCC
>JBGCFW010000218.1:0-18532 GCA_045107155.1 Ilumatobacter sp.
GACACCACCGAAGACACCGTGCCCAGCATCGACGATCCGGGCGAGACCGCACCGGCACCAGCGGATGCCGCCAGCGCGACAGCGCCGGCGATCTCGATCTCGCCGAACGCCAACCCAGATCTGGTCGCCGTCACGACGACCCCACCGCAGGGCGCGAACGACCCCTCTGGCTTCGACCTCGATCCGGACAGCGCCGCTGTGCGGGGTGCGGTGGACGATCTCGCCGATCGACTGTCGATCGGCGGCGACGCTGTGACGGTGCTGAGTGCGCGTGCGGTCACCTGGCCCGACTCGAGCCTCGGGTGCCCGATTCCGGGCATGCAATACCTCCAGGTGCTCACCGATGGCACCGAGGTCGTGCTCGAGGCCGGTGGCGAGACCTACCGCTACACCGGTGGCACGCCGCTCGCACTCTGCGAGCAGTCCGTTCGCCCAGCCGAGGGCTGACGACTCGGTCGGCGATCGCCCGACCGGGCCCCGGAACGCGAAACGGCCGGCGAAGCGAGCTCTCGCTCACTCCGCCGGCCGCATTCACGGATTCAGGAGGGGATCAGACCTCTTCTTCGGCCTCGATCCCACGGTTGTCCACTTCGACCAGCGTCAGGGCCAGGAGCCCGTTGCCGTCGGCGTGCGACACGGCACCGAGGTGCCACTCGCCCGCCGCAGCGCCGCTCCAGGAGACCTCCACGTCCTCCGACGTCGCCACGACTGCCGAAGCAGGTGCCGAGTCGATGGAGAGGTTGCCGCCCGGTGTGGCCGAGATGGTCCAGATGTACAGCGTGAAGTCCGCTGCTGCCTCGACCGTCTGCCAGCCGTGGATCCACACCGTGTAGGTGCCATCTGCTGGCAACACGAGGTCGATCTGCTCGGCGGTGCCGCCAGCGGTGCTGGAGGCGACCTGGTTCCCGTTCTCGTCGAGAACGAACACGTCGAGGTCGATCGCCGGGTCGTTCACCGAGTCCGGCGGCAGGGCGATGCGAATCAGCGCGGTGCCGCTCGCTTCCACCTGGTAGCCGTTCGAGAAGCCGTCGGTCGGATCGAAGTTCTGATCCGGGTCCTGGACGACCGAGTCCTCGATGACGACGGCCGATTCGAGGCCGTGGGCATTGGCGGCATAGTCGCCGGTGTAGCCGAAGACCACGGGCACCGTGGCGTCACCGTCGACGCCTTCGCCGGTCACTGCGGCCGGGGTGCCGATGGCGACACCGCGGACCGAGATCGGGCTGCGGACCTCGTAGTTGCCGGCCTCCCAGGTGAGGGAGCCGTGGCGCCATTCGCCCACCGGTGCGTCCACGTTGGTGATGGTGACTTGGTAGCCAGCAGTTTCACCGGGGCGGATCTTGATGGTTTCTGGCATCACGGTGACTTCGTAGCCCTCGGGGGCTTCGATGGTCGGCGTGTAGGTCAGCGGCGGCGTGTTGTCGTCGACGCTGGTGACGAACCGGGTCACGGTCTGCGAACCGGCGAGTTCGCCGATGCCGATCGACGGCAGGTTCAGGTCCGAAGCGTCCGACGGAACACCGAGGCTCGCAAGCACGTCGCACGTGGCGGGGTTGATCTCCGCCGGTGCGGATCCGCAGAGGAACCCGAGGTAGTCGAAGAAACCGGCGTCGTAGACGAGGCCCGGGTTGAAGATCGAGTTCTTCAAGCGTGCCTTGCCCGGGTCGACGTGACCGGCGCCCATCTGGAACGGGTTGGCCGGGGTGGCCCGGTCGTTGTCCAACACGTCCTGGTGTGCGGTGGTCATCAGCGCCGACTTCGCAGCGGCTGCCGACCAGTCGGGGTGTGCCTGCGCCATCAGTGCGAAGAGGCCGGCCACGTGAGGGCTCGACATCGACGTACCGGAGATCGACTGGAACAGTTCACCCTGGGTGCCACCCGGTGCCACGACCGGCGAGGCGCCGGCGAGGATCTGGTGGCCCGGTGCGGTGACGTCAGGCTTGACGATGTCACTGAACACCGGGTTCGCACCGCGTGACGAGAAGATCGTCATCGCGGGCGCCGAGTCGTTCGTGGCCTGCTCACCGGTGGTGATCGCCGCACGCGGGCTCGGGTGCGTGGCGATGTACTCCTTCATGGCGAGTCCGTCGGTCAAGTTGACGTGGACGGTCGGCACGAAGTGGTTGTCGGTGAAGAGGTTCCCGTCGTCGGTGTTGTTGTACAGGATCATTCCCGCACCACCGGCGATGAGCACCGCTTCGCTCTTGGCAGCACGGGCGATCGCACCGCGACGGCAGAGGACGATCTTGCCCTCCACGACTGCGGGGTCGAGCGCGCCCGGGTTGCAGAGGTCGTCACCGGCATCTTCGGCGTCGACGAGCGGCAGACGGCGGTTCGTGCCCTCGGTGAGCGAGGCACCCGTGATCTGCGGCGCGCCGATCGGACGCACACGGCCCTGGAAGAAGCGCGGCTGCGTGCTGGCGCCGACCGTGGTGAGCCACGGAAGGTGCGCCGGACCGCCGACGGTCTCGTCGCCCGGGCCGGAGTTGCCGGCCGAGGTGGCCACGAAGACACCGGCGTCGGCTGCGAACAGGAACGCCACGTCGTCGGGACCGAGTGGGAGGCCTGCGCCGCCACCGATCGAGTAGTTGATGACGTCGACACCGTCGAAGACCGCCTGGTCGATCGACGCCGCGAGGTCGGAACTGAATCCGCCGAGCGTGCCGAGGCCCTTGTAGGCGATGACGCGTGCGCGAGGTGCGACACCCGTGACCTGGCCGACGTTGCGACCGAACACGTGCGCTTCGGTGTAGGCGTTGCCTGCCGCCGTGGTTGCGGTGTGCGTGCCGTGGCCGTCGTCGTCACGTGCGGAGTCGAACTCGAAGTCCTCGGCGCCGATGAGCGCCCGGTACGTCGGGATCGTCTGACGGGCACCGATGAGCTTGTTGTTGCACTCGAACGGCGCGTCAGCCGCGTTGTGATCGGTGTTGCCGAAGTCGCAGGCGGGGAAGACCGACTCGTCGAGCACGAGCCCGAGGTCCGGGTACGAGCCGTTGTCCTCGAAGCTGGGGTGCTCGGGCCAGATGCCACTGTCGATCACGCCGACGACGACGCCTTCTCCGGTCAATCCGGCGGGATGCCACCGCCCTGGGTGTTCAGCCCCAGGAACTCGATGCTGTCGCTGGTCTGCGGGTACCGAACCTGGTCCTTGAGGACCATCATCACGCCCTTGGCGCCGGTGAGGGTCTCGACCTGTGCATCGCTCAACTCGGCGGCGAAGCCGTTGAGCGACGTGGTGTACTGCTGGGTGATGTCGGCGGGAGCGAGGCCGGCGGCGGCCGCAACGGCCTCCTGCTCGTCCTCGAGCTCAGCGGAACGGTCCTGCGCAGCTGTGCTGTCCAGGCCGTCGACGCCGAATTCGGTGACGTTCGGGGCGTCGCTCATGATGACGACGTAGCGGTTCGCCGCGAGCTCTTCGAGCGACGGTGGCGATTCGTCGACGGGGTCGGCCGACGCGGGTACGGCGATCAAGCCGGCGACACCTGTCGCTGCGGCGATCGCCAGTCCCCACCGGCGCGTCTTGCTGGAATGTTTCACGTGAGTCTCCCTCTCCTGTGATTGAAGGAGCCTGAAACTAGTGCGTCGACCTCTCAGGGGAAAGAAGAACAACTGGCTGTGCAGCCGTCGAATACCCGAATCACCCGATGGAGCGACCGGACGACCTCAGGGCGTGAGAATTTGCAGGGCTTCACCATCGTCGGTGGTGGCGGTGGTGATCAGTGTTCCGTCGTCGAGCGCGACTGCCGCGGTGTTGCACGACATGATCGTGCCTGCCCGCTCGAGCTCGGAACGCGCGCCGGTGTCGGCGTCGACGATCTCGTAGGCGCGAAGTTCGTTGTCGAGAAATCCGCAGATGCCGAGCCGGCCGTCGTCGAGTTCGATCATCGCCGCAGGGGCGCGATCGGGCTCGGTGCTGCGTGCCATGTCGCCTCGGTCGTCGAGGTCGGCCCGGCCGATCCGCTCGACGTCGTCGGCATCAGGGTCGTCGGCGTCGGGGCCGGCCGCGTTGTCGGCGACCCAGACCTCGGTGTCGTCGACGACGACGAACGCCCACGGGTTGATGTAGCCGTCGCCGATCGGGATCGGGGCCTGGTCGACGTCGCCATCGGGATCGAGCGAGACGAAGGCACCGTCGTTGGCGTTGTCGTTCGTCCACTCGACGTTCTGGCCGAGGCCGATCAACAGACGGCCGTCGAGAACGTCCATCACGCCGCCGATTCCGCCCGAACCGACCGAGCCGGCATTCCACACGAGACGTGGCGTCTCGCCGTCGACGAGTTCGCCGACCACCAGGTCGGCCTCGTCGCCGCCCGTGGACATGGTCCATGCGGCGAAGCGCCGACCGTCGTCGAGGAGCAGCGTGCTCAGCAAGCCCCACTGCTGGCCGTCGGTGGCCACGTCGAGCTCGGCGACGATGGAGGCGGCGGCGCCGTCGGCGTCGGTGTCGAGCGACATGATGCGGCCGGCCTCGCGCTCCACCCACTCGACGACTCCGTCGCCCGCGTCGCGCAGCGAGACGACGGCGCCAGGGCTCGCATCACCGAGCGAGAACAGCGTCCGGGGTGATGACGGCTCATCGCTGCACCCGGCGGCGAAGAGGCCGAACAGCAGCACGCCGAGCAGCCCGCCGAGGGATCCGCCGAGGAGGGATCCGCCGAACACCTTCCGCCCCAACATGCGTCGTCACGGTAACCCGCCCCGCAGGTACCTTGGGTTCATGACGCCCGAAGCCGCTCTGCTCCGAGTCATCCACTGTCTCGACCGCAGCCGTGCCCCCCAGCACAAGACCAAGGCGTTCGTGCGGGCGCTCGACGTCGTCCGGAACACCGACACCGCCGAGTTGGCCGCACGTGCCGAGACGAAGACACTCGGTGACCTCGATGGCATCGGCGACTCGACCGGGCGAGTCATCGCGGAAGCGCTCGCCGGCGGGATTCCGGCCTACTTGGTCGACCTCGAAGCGAGCACGCAGGTCACGCCCACCGAGCGCTCGAAGCCGTACCTCGATGCGTTGCGGGGCGACTGCCACCTCCACTCGACCTGGAGCGACGGCGGCGCGCCGATCGAGCAGATGGCGCTCACGGCGATGTCGCTCGGCCACGAGTACATGGTGCAGACCGATCACTCCGCCCGCCTGACCGTGGCGCACGGTCTGAACGAGGAGCGACTCGAGGAGCAGCTCGATCAGATCGCCGAGGTCAATGCCACGCTCGCCGATGCGGGCCATGACTTCCGAGTGCTCGCCGGGATGGAGGTCGACATCTTGATCGACGGCTCGCTCGACCTGTCCGACGAGATGCTCGGACGCCTCGACGTGGTGGTGGCGAGCGTGCACTCGAAGCTGCGGATGGAGAAGCAGCAGATGACCGAGCGGATGCTGCAGGCGATCGCATCGCCCCACGTCGACATCCTCGGCCATTGCACGGGGCGGATGATCGGCAAGCGACCTCCGAGTGACTTCGACGCCGACTACGTGTTCGCAGCGTGCGCGCAGTTCAACACCGCCGTGGAGATCAACTGTCGACCCGAACGGCTCGACCCCCCGCGCGAGTTGCTGAAGCTCGCGGTCGACCACGGCTGCATGTTCACCATCGACACCGATGCGCATGCGACCGGTCAGTTGGAGTGGCAGGGCCTCGGCGCGGACCGTGCAGCCGAGTGCCGGGTTCCCCTCGACCGGATCCTCAACACGCTCCCCGCCGACGACCTCCTCGCCTGGACCGGCGCCGCTGCCGCCTGACTCAGGCCATGAGCGCCGCGTAGGTGGCGAGGAGCGTGCCAGCGCCACGCGGGTCGCCCGTGGTGGTCTGGGCCATCTTGTTCATCACGTAGCTGAAGCTCAGCTTCGCATCCATGTCGATGATGGCCATCGAGCCACCCCATCCGCCCCAGTAGCAGCAGCGTTCGTTCGGGAGCGGCAACGTCGGGCTCGGGAGGCCGAAGCCCATGCCGAGCTTGAGGTGCTCGCCCAGCACTTGGTCGGGTCCCTCGGCCTGCACGTCGAAGATCCGATCGAGACCGACTTGCGAGATGTACTCGCGCCCGCCGACCGTTCCACCGTTCGCGGTGATCGCGTGGATCATCGCGACCGAGCGGGCATTACCGTGCCCGCCCGCGGCTGGGATCTCGGCACGACGCCACTCCTGTGTCGATGAGAACGCCGCATCGAGCGGAGGATTCGCCAGCGTCCGGACCGCGATGCCGGCAGGGTCCGCGTCAGCGGTGTCCAACCCTGCGCTCGGCGGGATCACGTGTGCGATGCGGTCGTCGTGTTCGACGCCGGTTCCGATGTGGAAGTCGGCGCCGAGTGGACCGGCGATCTCGTCGGCGAAGTACGTGCCGAGGCTGCGGCCCGAGACCCGCTTCACGATCTCACCGAGCAGGTAGCCCTGACTGATCGCGTGGTAGCCGGAGGCGGAGCCGGGCTCCCACCACGGGGCCTGGGCCGCGTGGAGCCGCACGAGCTTGTCGTGATCGAGGAAGTCGTGTGGCTCGAGGGGCTCGTCCCATCCGCTCAGGCCGGCCGTGTGGCCCATCACGTGGCGCGTCGCGATCCCTTCCTTTCCGGCGGCAGCGAATTCGGGCCAGTAGTTCGCGATCGGGGCGTCGAGATCGAGTTCCCCGCGGTCGGCCAGCATCAAGCAGCAGAGGAACGACATCGTCTTGGTGGTCGACCAGACGTTGATGATGGTGTCGCGCTGCCAGTCGGCCTCGCCGCTGTCATAGGTCGCGTCGCCGGCCCAGAGGTCGAACACGACCTCGCCGCCGACCGTCGCGCAGATCGAGGCGCCGACGTCGCCGTGCTGCTCGAAGTTGGCTTCGAAGGCGTCCCTGACGCCTTCGAAGCCGGGGTTCACGGTGCCGTGGATTTCGGTGGTCATGGGCTGACCGTACGGAGTCGGGCGCGTCGGATCGGGGTCGGAGCGTTGGGGGAGTGCCCGCCACGCCGTAGCATTGCATGCCTTATGTCGAAGAAGACCAAGAAGCGTAAGGCCCGCCTGCGTCGCTCCAAGGCGAACCACGGCAAGCGTCCCAACATGGGTCGCGGCTGACCGCTCACGCACCGCAACGAACCGAAACACCTGCTCAGGCGCCCGCGGCCCGATCCCGAGTGGATCGTGGTTCGGGCGCCTTGTCGCGTCCGGGGCCGAGTGCTTCAGCGGCGGCGACCGCGGTCTGACGCCGTTTGCGTCCGGTCGCAGCCTGCCGGGTCTGTCAGGATCGGCCGATGACGGCGAAGGCGGAATGGCTCACGGTCGCAGGTGACCCGGATGTGTGGCGGTCGCTCGGCCTCGTCGTGTCCGACGACGGGTTGATCCCGTTGATGGGCACGTGCATTCGCATCGTCGACTCGACCTCGATCGACGCAGGTATGAGCGAGTCCGGCTCGACCGGGCTCGTTGGATGGGCGTTCAGCGGCGTCGACGAAGAGGCCGCGGGATTCGTCGACGGTCTGCTCACCGACGTCGTCGACCCGGCTGGCCCGTTGTTCGCCGCCCACGAGCTCGGCGCGTCGGGGCTCGATCACGTGGTGGTGATGACGAACGACCTCGATCGAACCTCGTCCGCCGTCGAGGCGGCGACGGGGTGCGAACGCAGACGCGTCCGGGAAGTCGGCTCGATGCGTCAAGGCTTCCATCGCATCGGACGAGGAGGCCTCATCGTCGAGATCGTGGAGCGTGGCGAGGTCGAGAGTGCCACGGCGTCGTTCTGGGGGCTGGTGCTCAACGTCGACGATCTCGATGCGGCGTGCGATCTGGTCGGCGAGGGTCGGATCAGCGAGCCAAAAGACGCCGTGCAGCCGGGCCGGCGGATCGCGACCGTGTCGAACGACGTCGGGTTGGGGTTGCCCGTCGCGCTCATGACCACATGAAGCGAGACCTCTGCGGCGAGCGACATCACTCGTGAGGTCGAACACTTCGAGGGGCACGTGCGTGCGCCGTCGACCGGCCTGCTGAGGCAATAGCGTCGTGGCGGTGAGCGCTGAGTCCGAGTCGTCGAGGTCACCTCGACGACTCCTGTGGACCCCCGTCGGTCTGCTCGTGGCCGGCCTTGCGGTGATGTGGGGCATCGAGCTCGTCGACAGCGTCCTGCTCGACGGCGGACTCGACGGAAACGGGCTTCGTCCTCGCGAACGCTCCGGGATCGATGGCATCGTGTGGGCACCGTTCCTCCACGCCGACCTCGGTCATCTCGCATCCAACTCCGTGCCCTTGCTGGTGCTCGGGGGACTCGTCGCGATGCGGGGCATGCGCTACTGGGCGTGGGTCACCGTGACCTCGGTCGTCCTCGGCGGTGGACTCACGTGGTTGTTCGCCGGTGGTGGTGTGCACATCGGTGCGAGCGGTGTCGTGTTCGGATACTTCGGAGCGGTGATCGGTGCCGCCGTGTTCGAGCGGCGACTCCTTCCAGTGGCGGCGGCTGCGGTCGCACTCGTGCTGTACAGCGGCATCGTCGCGGGCCTCGTGCCACAGGACGCCGTCTCGTGGGAGGGCCACCTGTTCGGCGTCATCGCAGGAGTGGTCGCAGCACGTGTGCTGGCAGTCCCGGCCGATGACCGAAGCGACGCCGCAGCAGCTGTCGCCGCGAGCCCTGACGAACCGTGGCGGTCGTAGCGCCGCTCCGGGCGTGAGTGTCAGGCGCCGCGCAGCGCGGTGTGTGATGCGACCTGTTCGAGGAACCAGTCGTAGGTGGAGGCAATGCCGTCGTCGAGCGTGATCGTCGGCTTCCACCCGATCTCGCTGAGCCGTGCGGTGTCGAGCACCTTGCGGGGCATGCCGTCGGGCTTGGTGTGGTCGAACACCAACTCAGCCTCGGGGTACACCACGTCGCGGATCTTCAGGGCGAGCTCACGGATCGGCAGGTCGAGGCCAGTGCCGACGTTGATGTGTCCGTCGTCGGAGTAGCTGTCCATCAGGAACAGGCAGGCGTCGGCGAGGTCGTCGACGTGCAGGAACTCGCGCATCGGTGACCCGGTTCCCCAAATCATCACCTCCGGGTCGCCGGAGACCTTGGCGTCGTGGAACTTGCGCATGAGCGCAGGCAACACGTGACTGGACGCGAGGTCGAAGTTGTCGTTCGGGCCGTAGAGGTTCGTCGGCATCGCCGAGATGAAGTCGCGGCCGTACTGCTTGCGGTAGGCCTGGCAGACCTTGATGCCGGCGATCTTCGCGATGGCGTAGGCCTCGTTGGTCGGCTCGAGCGGACCATTGAGCAACTCGTCTTCGGAGATCGGCTGGTTCGCGTGGCGCGGGTAGATGCACGACGAGCCGAGGTACAACAGCTTGGTGACGTCCACTTCGTGAGCGGCGTGCACGACCGTGCCGTGGATCATCATGTTGTCGTAGATGAACTCGGCCGGTCGGGTGCTGTTCGCACCGATGCCGCCGACCGTGCCGGCCACGAGGAACACGTGGTCGGGCCGGTTCGCTGCGAACCAGCGAGACACTTCGGCCTGGTTGCGGAGATCGAGTTGGTCGCGTGTCGCGGTGACGATGTCGGTGAATCCGTCGCGTTCGAGACGTCGAACGATCGCCGAGCCGACGAGACCGCGGTGCCCGGCGACGAACACGCGGGCGTCACGATTCATCGGAGTCACGGGAGCGGCCATCCCCGAACGTTAGCGAGCAAGGCAGTGCGGGCGGATGCGGCGGCGTGTCGCCTCGTCCGGGCTCGTCAGTCGTCGAATCGGGCAGCGAGGTGTTCGATGCCGAGTTCGCACTCGGTCCGGAGTGGGCACCATCGGCAGCTCGACCCGGGTCGGCGTGTCGGCGGGCGTCGCTCGACGTGGAGCTGCACGAGTTGTTCGATCGCGTCGAGCGTGCGACGCATCGCCGTGTTGAGCATCGCTTCGCTGACGTCTTCGACCTGCGCTTCGGCCGCATCGAGGTAGAAGGTCGCGATCTTGCGCGGTGGGACTTCGCGGACGAGCGTCTCGAGTAGTGCGTAGAAGCCGAGGTCTTGGCGATGGCGCGGATGCATGCGGCCGGTCTTGAAGTCGACGATGACCTTGGTGCTCTCGATGCCGTTGGGTCGACCGAACATCAAGTCGACCTTCCCCGACAGCACGATGGGTCCGGCCTTGGGCCAACGGACCGAGGCCTCGAGGACGGGCGCAGCGCGCTTGGTCAGCGGTGGGAAGTCCTGCATGAAGGTCGTGACTCGCACCGTGCTCTGACTGCGGAGGTCTGCCTCTTCGGCGGGGTCGAGGGTCGCGATCCAGGAACTGATGCCACTCGTGCTGTCGGCGAGACGTTCCAGCGCGGCATCGACCAGGTCTGCCGGCACCGGTTCGTCGCGCCAGGCCATGAACAACTCGATCGCCTTGTGGGCGACGGTGCCCTTCGCGTTGGCCGGCGTCCATTCGAACTCGTCGGGTTGGAGGTGGTGCTCTTCGCACTCGAGCACCGACGCGACGCGGTGCTTGCTCACGAAGAGTTCGTCGCGCTCACCGAGGCGCGAGGCGAAGTGATCGAGCGCGGCCTGCATCTCGTCGCGCAGCTCCGTGACGAAGGCCCGGTCGAACTCGACGGCTTCCTCGCCGCGGCGAAGCGCTGCGAGCGTGCGTTCCTGTGCCGGAGACAGTGACGGTCGTTCGTCGGCCACGGCGCGCACCTTAGGGGCGGCTGAGGAGTGGTCCGCAGCTCGGTCCCCGACGGAGCGCGATGGGCGGCAGTATCGTCGGCGTCCGTGGCGGCGCCCCGATGGAGCCTCCGCACGCTCGTCGATGTCTCGCACCACCGCACTCAACGTCATCCTCGGCGTCCTCGCGACCGGCCTCGTCGCGATCGCGATCTTTCTCCGCACGGCTCCCGACCCGGTTGCTGCGCCGCCGACGAGCGTTGCGACCACGGTCCCCACCACGTCGACCAGCACCACGACGTCGACCACCACGACCACGACGTCGACAACCACCACCACGACGACCACGTTGCCGGTCGCGACGACCGTCGAGCCGCCGGGCGAGCGTGGGTTCACCGAGGTGCTCGTCGTGAACGGCACGGCGGCGGGCGAACGGTTGGCCCCGACGATCGAGCGGCTCGAAGCGCTGGGGTACACCGAGGTGCGCGGCGTGGTGGGCGCGGCGCAGGCGTCGAAGACGACCATCTACTTCGTCGACGGGGCGGTCGGCCTGGCACAGCGAGTCGCGACCGACCTCGGTTACGAGTTGGGGTTCATCCCGATCGAGCCGATCGAGGATGCTCCGCCCGTGGCGGGGGTCGGGACCGCGTTCGTGATCGTCTACCTGGGTCCCGGCGAGCTGCCGCCTCCGCCGTCGACCACCGAGCCCGGCGAAGGCGAGCCCGAGACCGCTGACGGCTGAGGCGCCGGTGCTCGCCTGCCCGAGCGAGTCGAACCCCGCCGCACTCGCTGCGGCCGTCGCCTCGCTGCTCCGCCGTCGGCTCACGCCGAGGTGAACAACTGTGAGGTACCCCAATGGTTGAGTGGTCGACATGGAGTTCGTCTCGACCGTCGAGTTCGCTCATGTCGCTCGGGCGCTGTCGCGTGCGCTGGCTCACTCGGAGGTCGTTGCACCGAGTTTCCGGTGCCCACCACGACTGGTCGGGGTCGATCGATCGATCCGGAGGCGCGGCGGTGACGGGTCGGTCGTGGTGTCGATACGTGTGAAGGGGCGTCCTCGCGAGGCCGTGGTCGCTGACATGATCGAAGGCGTCGTGGTGGCGAATCGTCTCGCGAGCCCGGCTGCTGACCGACTGCGATCGCAGCTCTGGGCGGCAGCGGTGACCGAGTCACCCACGAATCCGCGTGAGCGTCCGGCTGCCTGAGGCGGTCAGTCGGCGCTCGCGTCCTGCATCGCTCCGGCCATGAGGGCGTACGCCTTCTGCCAGGCGGCTGCATGGCGGTCGTCGACATGATCGAGGCTTTCGCGTAGTGCTGCGATCAAGGCTCGGCCGACTGGCTCGTACATCGGTGCGGTCACACCGGCAACGTCGTGAAAGCGGCCGAGGTCGCGTGCGTGTGCGGCGAAGCGGCGCTCGCTCGACCGGTCGCCGATCGCAACGACGAAGTCGACCAGCGTCTGGATCTCGGCGAAGAGCTTGCGGCGCTGGTCGTCCATCGATGGCGGAAACAGCGGTCGCAGCGATGGGTCGAGCTCGAACAGCACGGCGTAGAACTCGTCTTGGAAGCGGGCCGCGACGTGGTGCAACGCCTGCGCATCGGCACGCACCATGTCGAGTTCCTCAGGAGTCACGACCAGACGTTAGTCACGGTCGAGGGCGACGGCCTCCGCCAACGCCGCCTCGAGCATGGCGGTACTGACGGTGTCGTAGAACGCCCGCCATGCCGTCTCGTGCCTGCGATCCCAACCGTGGAGCTCTGGGGCGAGTGCGCTGAGGAGGGTTGCGCCGACGAGTTCGTAGTGCTCTCGCGTGGCGCCGTAGCCCGCATGGCGGCGACCGAGTCGGCGGGCCCGTCGCTCGAACCCGTCGTCCGCGTTCACCAGGGCTCGGGTCGCGAGGGCAGCCATGATCGTCAGCTCCGTGATCAGCAGATCACGCTGATGACTCAGATCCTTGGGGAAGAGCGAGCGTGCTGCAGGAGCGGCGTCGAAGAGGTTGTCGTAGAAGCGGATCGCCGCCGACTCCGCCTCGACCAGGCAGAGGTCCGAGCGAACCAGATCGAGTTGGTCGAGCGTGAGCGGGAGCCGCGTGTCGGGGAGGAGGATCGCGTTGAAGTTCATGAGGCCATCGTCGGCCGTCGATTGACGGCGAGCTTGGAGATCACATGGACATCGTGTGGACTCCGTCGTCCCAGAACCCCGCCCTTCCTGCCGATCGGTCCGTGCCAGAATCGGTTCGTGATCGCGGTGTTCGGAGCGTGCAGCGTCGACCTCGACCGCGTCGAGGTTCGTCGTGACGGCGCCCTGGTCGACACCCAACCCCAGGTCTTCGCAGTACTCGCCTACCTGCTCGCCCACACCGATCGCGTGGTCTCGAAGGAGGAACTGCTCGACAACGTGTGGGGCGACCGCTTCGTCAGCGAGTCGGCGCTGACGTCGCGGATCAAGTCGTTGCGGCGAGCGCTCGGCGACGATGGTGTGAGTCAGCACACGATCAAGACCGTGCACGGCCGAGGCTTTCGCTTCATTCGAGAGGTGGCGTGGGACGGTCAGCGGGCGGGCGGACGCCGCTCGACGGACGCGGCGGCGTCGGTGAGCACGGTCGCGCCCGCCAACGCTGCACGGCCACGGCACCGAGGTGACAGCGACGCGGTATGGAGCCTCGTGGGTCGTTCCACGATCGTCCACGAGGCTCTCGAGGTGCTGCAGGAACGCACGTCGGGTGACGTGGTGAGTGGCGTGATCATCGCCGGTCCTGATCGCAGCGGACGCACCAAGGTGCTCGCCGAGGTCGGGCGCGAGCTCCGCGATCTCGGGATGCGGACCGAGTCGGTGCACGGCTCGATCGGGCTGTCGCAGATCCCGCTCGCCGCGATCGACCACCTGCTCGGTGACGACGTCGCGTTGTTCGAGCGGGGCGGCGTCGAAGGTGCCCCGAGCGAACTCGCGCAAGCGGCAGCGGTGCGACGCGCCGTCTCATCGGTGCGAGCGAGCCTCGCTGGCGTGCACACGACGATCATCGTCGACGACGTCGACCGCCTCGACGACCTCAGCTCCGCCGTCCTCGCGAGCCTCGCGGCATCCGCGGACATCACGGTGGTGCTCGCGATTCGGTCTGCCACGGCCGACAACCAGGTGTGGAGCGGGCTCGTCGCGAGTGGTCGACTGCATCGCGTCGACCTTCCCGCTCTCGACGCGGTCGACGTCGATGCCCTGCTCCATCGACGCCTCGGTGGCCCGTTGGACCTCGAGAGCCTCGAACGGCTGGTCGAGATCTCCGAAGGTCTGCCCGGGCTGTTGGTCGACGTCGTCGAGAACACGCTCGGCGCCGGGGCCCTCGCCGAGCACGGCGGCGTCTGGCGCTTGGTCGGCCTGCCGCGAACAGCAGCTTCGGTCGCGTGGCCACTCCCCGGACTGTCTCGGTCGGCGGTGGCCGCCGCAGAGAACATGGCGCTGCTCGGGGTCGTTCCGATGGAGCTCGCGCCATCGCTTCTGGGAGACGACGAGCTGGACGAGCTGGACCGGGAGCGTCTGGTCACGGTCGTGAGCGGCCTCGAGCCGGTCCTCCGCCTGACCGACGAGTTGTTGACCGCGAAGATCGTCGAGGCGATTCCGCCGCTCCGAGCGCGTCGCTGTCGTGCGGATCTGGTGGAGCGACTGCTCGAGCTGCCGCCCTCGCCGACCGTGCTCGCAGCGGTCGCGAATTGGGAGGGCCATCCGCTCACGATGTGGGACCCGCCGGTGGTGGTCGAGACGGCGTTCTCGGCGCTCATGAGCGGTGACGTTCCGGCAGCGGCGGCGATCGTCGAGGCAGCACAGGATCGGATCGATCCGGTCGCCGTGATCATCGCGGCCGAAGTCGCCGTGTGGCGAGGCCAGCTCGATGTGGCGGACGACCTGCTCTCCGACGTCGACACGGAGCGACTCGACGCTGGCGCGGCGTCGCTTGCGCTGCGGCGCCGAGCTTCGCTGGCGTTCGTCCACCGAGGTCGGCACGATGATGCCATCGGATTGCTCAGCGAGACATCGGCGTTGCCTGACGCCGACGTCGGGGGCGTCCTCGCGGCGCGCCACGCGACGCTCCTTGCGGCAAGCCAGCGATATGCCGACCTCGATGGGTTGCGCCCGCGTCTCGAGCGCATCGATGGCGTTGCTGCGTCGGAGGCGCAGGTTGCGATCGCGTTCGGGCTCGCCGGTCAGGGTCGAAGCCTGGAGTGCCTCGATGTACTCGATGGCGTCGAACGGCTCCTTCCCGGGCTCTCACCGATGTGGAAGCAGGAGGTGAGCGACAGCATGGCGGTGCTCGTGTGTTCATCGATGCAACAGCTCGGGCGGCTCGACGAGGCGGCTGCGGCAGCTCGCCGCATTCTTCCGAGCGGGAAGATCACGAGGCTGGGCTTCGCTCCGGCTGTTGCCGCTGACATCGAGCTCGCCGCCGGGCGACCGCGGGCGGCTCGCGAGGTGTTGCGGCCGGCGCGCACCGGGGTGATCCGCCGGTCGTTCCCGCAGTATCGGCCGATGATCGATGCGATCTCGGCGCGCACGGAGCTCGCGCTCGGGCACCGCGAGGAGGCGACGCGCCTCGTCGATGACGCCGCCGCGTCGATCGACCTCGCGACCGGTGCGGTTCGCAGTCGCGCGCTCGTCTGGATCGCCGAGGCCAAGATGGGTCTCGGGGTCGCAGTGGGTGATATCGGACTGGAGGCCATCGCCGACCGCGCAGCCGAACTCGGGAGTGCACTTGGAGAGATGGAGACCCGATGCCTGCTGGTCGCGCTCGACGAGACCGCTGCGACGGCGAAGCGTTTCGTCGCCCGGATCGAGGCGGTGGCCGGGAAGTTCGATGGCGAGCTGTGGCCGATTCGGGTCGCGGCGGTGAAGGCCCGCGCCGAAGGTCGCTCCACCAGGCGATTCGAAGATGCGTTCGCTCGGCTCGGGTACGTGCATCTCGCGGAGCGGGTGCGTTCGGGGCGATAGCGCTGGCTGGTCCCATGCTTGCTGCTGGGACGCGACGGACCGCCGCCCCCGTGTCCGGGAACGGCGGTCCGATGTGGGCGCTGCGACGATGTCAGGACACGTCGAAGGTCACGACGGCAGCGAATGTCACGAACTCGTCGGTCAAAGGCGGCGACTCGATGCGTGCACATCGATGGTGCTTGCGGAAGTCGGTGTATCCGAACACAGCGCACGAGGGCAGTGAGTCGATCCAAGTGACCGGCTGTGGGCTCAGGGTCGCAGCGCTGAGGTGCGTGTTGCAGTCGGTGTCGATGTCGATGCGCGTCCTGAGCGGCTCCGCGCCTCGCTGGTTGCACCGGTACGGGTCGTGCGCGACGTAGTCCTGCCAGTCGTGCTCGATCGCGTTGACCGCGAGGCTCGGAAGCAAGCCGTCATGCGGAACCGTCACCCAGCGTCCGCTTCCGTCGGGAAGGTACACCCGGGTGTCGGACGCGATCTTCTCCTCGCTCCTTCCGCCGCGGTAGCTCCCGTCGAGCAATCCCCACTCGAACGCGATCTCGCCGCGATCGACGTTGCCCGGGTCGCCGTCGCCGATGACGTCGATGTGGGCGAACGTGATCAGCACCTGATGCGGCGCGTGGTCGGTGTGAAAGGTCCCCGTTGCGTGGGCGGTGAAGCCGTCGGCGTCGGTGGCTGAGGCGAGGACGTGGTAGGTGGTGTCAGCGGCGAGTGCGGTCGCGGTCCCGCGGATCGTGGTCGAGTTCTGCACATCGATGGCGACGGGCCGGTCTGCTCCGAGAGTCGGGGTCCCGCCGACGATCACTGGTGCTGACGTGGACACGACCACATCGATGTCGGCGTCGACACTCGTCGAGACGACGAAGTCGGCTGTGTCGTGTCCCGGTGTCCCGATGATCGAGCCGTGCTCGATGCACTGGTAGTAGCACCCCGAACCATTGCCGGCGAGACCGCCGACGCCTTCCAGTTCGAAGGAGGTCATCGCCCAACGTTCGTGTCCGTCCTCGTCCACGACGAGCAGCGTGAGGTGGTACGTCGACGCGAACTGGAGCCCGTTGATGTGCGTCTCCCATGTCTGCGACCGGTGCGGGTTCGCGTGATCGGGCCAGGTGTTCATCACGGGGTACCCCCCGTCGATCACGGGCTGGTTCGAGCTGACCCACACGAAGGCGGTGACAGGCACCGTGGTCTCGAGCTCGAAGGTCATCGCCGACTCGAACTGGGCTTGGTGCAACTGCGCGCTCGTGATGCAACTCAGTTGGCAGCCGGTCGCGTTGCCGACGAGGCCGCCTCCTGCGCCGGGGTTTCCGCCCGGGTCTGGCGGAAACGGAGGTTCCGGCACGACGGGCGGGACCTTCACTGGCGCCGGTCCGTTCCGTGCCTCGATGTCGCCGGGAGTGTCGAGCAGGTCGAGGTCGATGCTGTCCCACGATGGTGGCGTCGGTTCCGGCGAGGTTGGCTTCTCGGTCGACGCGCCGTGCTGTTCGATCTGGGGAGGCGTGACCCCGTCGATCGGTCCAGGGTCGTCGGCTGGCGGGTCGATCTCGGACGGGTTCTTGGAGTCAGGGTCGAGCGCGTCGGGTGTCTCGTCGGGATCGGCAGGCGACGCGCTTGGTGTGTTCGCGTCGCTCGTTGTTCGAACGTCGTCGCTCGACGCGTCGCGCGGCGCGGTTGGATCAGACCCGGTCGGCGTCGGCTCCTCGGCGTCGGCTCCGGTCGGCAGCGGCTCAGTCGTGTCGCGCGGGGATCGGTCGTCGGAGTTGGTGTTCGAGGCGTTGGGCGTCGGTGCATCCGACTGCTCGTCGGGTGGGGCAAGGCCCGCGGCTTCGGTTCGCTGCTCGGGTGGAGTGCCCGGCTGGCCGTCGGGGTCGCCCGAGGAGGCAGCGACGATCGCGGCGCCAGCGGTCGTCGTGACGACCATGGCGGCCACGGCGAGCGCGGTTCTGGTGCGGGTGAACGGATGGTTTTCGATGAATGCTCTCATGACGATCGAAGGTACGAATCGTCGGCGAGCGAGTCATGGAGACCACGTGGTCATCATGTGGACGGAGCATGAGTGCAGGCGAGTCGAGAATCTTCGAAACGGCGAGGGTCCTCGATGGACGTAGTCTCGCAACGACATCGGCCCGGGTGGCGAAACTGGCAGACGCGGGGGGCTTAAACCCCCCTTCTCCTCAGGGAGAGTGCGGGTTCAAATCCCGCCCCGGGCACAATCGTCCAGGGCCTTTGCGGTTGGCAAACTCTTGCATCCACAACGTTGCATGCGAAAGGGTCACGGAATCCGGAACGGAGGGTGCCGGCGAACCGTGCTCGGCGAGCGACGAGCTCGGCCAGGCGTGTCCGCCACGGACCACTTCGTAGAACACGACCGGCACGTCGTCGTCGCATGAGGTGCAGGTCGTGGTGACGATGTCGGTCGTCGCACCTCCTCTCGGGCTGCGAGAATGAGCGCCGCGCAAGTCGCTGCCGGGGCGACCGACCGAGACGGAGGGGCCGTGCCGATGATCGCACCGTGAGCATGCTGGATTGGAGAATCGGTGACGTCACGGTCACCCGCATCGAGGAGTCGCTGCTGCCCGTCGATGCGACGGCGCTGATACCCGACTACACCCCTGCGCACCTCGAACCACACCGCGATTGGGCGGCGCGCTTCTTCCGTGACGACGCGCGGCTGTTGCTCTCGGTCCACACGTTCGTCGTGCGCAGCGGATCGACCACCATCGTGGTCGACACCTGCGTCGGGACGACCATCGAGCGCCAGCTCCCCGGCGACGCATCGTTTCCGGACCGGCTCGACGCGGCCATCGACGGCGGCCTGGCTTCGGTCGACGTCGTGCTGTGCACCCACCTGCACTTCGACCACGTTGGGTGGAACACCCGCCTGGTCGACGGCGAGCTGGTGGCGACCTTCCCCAACGCGCGATACCTGTTCGCCCAGGCCGAGCTCGAACACCTGGAGCTCGACGACCATATGGG
>JBGCFW010000219.1:0-5471 GCA_045107155.1 Ilumatobacter sp.
ACCGTGCACGGCGCCAAAGGGCTCGAGTTCCCGATCACGATCCTCGCGGGCATGACCACGCAGGCGTCATCTGCTCGTCGCGGCGTCAGCGTCGTGTGGAACGACGATGGGACCCCCGAGGTGCGAGTTCGCAAGGACGTCGCGACTCTCGAACACGAACCGCGAGCCGACCTCGAGGCCGAGATGGGCCACCACGAGAAGCTGCGGCTGCTGTATGTCGCGGCAACGAGGGCTCGCGACCATCTGCTCGTCAGTGGTCACCACAAGGCGAGCTTTGACGAGCGGGCCACCTTCGCGACCCGTCTGGGGTTGTTCGCCGAGGCCCGCCCCGAACTCGTTCGACCGTTCGAAGCTGTCGTCCGAGAGGTTGCGTCGCCGACCGATGACGACGCTCCACGTGGTCCTGGGCACGCGGTCGAGAGCGATCGGCACAACCGGAGCGCGTCAGCACACGCGCGAGCGGTCTGGGTTGCCCGGCGGGCTGAGTTGCTGCGTCGACACTCGGCACCCACCACGCTTTCGGCCACGGCGATCGCGGCGACTGTCGATGCGAGCATCGTCGATGTCGATGACGACACACGATCGGCGCCGCCCGAGGCCGACGACGACGACCCGGCTCGCCCGCTGCGACGTCGGCGCGGGCGCGCCGGATCCGCGATCGGGAGCGCGGTCCACGCGACGCTCGAAGTCGTCGACTTCGGCGAACCCGGGGATCTCCGCCCGCTGATCGAACGACAGTGCCACGTGGAGTCGATCCCCGAGCACGCCGACACCGTCGAGCTGTTGGTGCGGTCAGCGCTCGGTGCACCGGCCATCGAGCTCGCAGCGCGGCATCGACACGAACGCGAGATGTACGTCGCGGTGCCTCTCGGTGACGTGGTGGTCGAGGGCTACATCGACCTCCTGGTTCACGGGCCCGACGGACTGGTGGTCGTCGACTACAAGACCGACACGGTCACGAACGACCTCGAGATCGACGCAAAAGTCGCGACCTACGAGTTGCAGGCTGCGACGTACGCCGTGGCGCTCGAGCTCGCGACCGGACTCACCGTCGCCGAATGCCGTTTCGTGTTCTGTGCCGCTGGCGACGCGATCGAACGTTCGGTCGGCGATCTGCGGTCAGTCATGGACCGGGTGCGCCGAACGGTGCTCGAAGTGACAGCCCCGTGACCAGCGTCCGAGGGGAACCCGTTGGGCGCCGCTAGCCTTTCAACGTTCTCAAATCGATTCAGGAGTGACGATCACCGATGGCAGTCAAGCTGCGGCTCACGCGTGTGGGCAAGACCAAGCAACCTCAGTACCGCATCGTGGCGGCCGACGCCCGTTCGCCCCGCGATGGGCGCTTCATCGAGATTCTCGGTCAGTACAACCCTCGCGAGGAGCCCTCACTGATCAACGTCGACAACGACAAGATCGTGAAGTGGCTGAAGGAGGGCGCACAGCCCACCGAGCGTGTCGCCAAGATCATCGAGATCTCCGGCGCCAAAGAGCAGTTCGAAGCCGCCAAGGCCGGCAAGTGAGCGACGAGTTCGCTCCCACCGCTGTCGCCGTTCTCGAGCACATCGTCAAGTCGATCGTCGACGACCCCAGCGCCGTCACGGTCGAAGTCGACGAATCTGGCCAGCGCCCGGCACTCAACGTCCGCGTCGGCGATGGTGATCTCGGGCGAGTCATCGGTCGCCGTGGTCGCACCGCTGCCAGCATCCGCACCGTCACTCGTGCAGCTGCCAGCAAGGACGACGTCGAGATCGACATCGAATTCCTCGACTGAGGAACGCATGAGGCCCGAGGGCCGATCGGCCCGGCGTCGCGACGCCGGCCCACCCGACGGATGGCTGTCGGTCGGCCACCTACGCCGCCCGCACGGCTTGAAGGGTGATGTCTTCGTCCAGCTCACGACGGATCGGCGCGAACGTGTCGTCGCGGGTGCTGTGTTCTACGCCCGTGGCGTCGAGCTCACCGTCGCGTCGAGCCGAGTTGCCGGCAATGGGCGGATCATCGCTCGCTTCGATCAGATCGCTGATCGCACCGACGCCGAGCGTTGGATCAACGCTGAACTGTTCGCCGAGCCGATCGACGACCCTGAGGCGCTCTGGGTCCACCAGATGATCGGGAAGCGG
This sequence comes from Ilumatobacter sp., assembly GCA_045107155.1. Lineage (GTDB taxonomy): Bacteria > Actinomycetota > Acidimicrobiia > Acidimicrobiales > Ilumatobacteraceae > Ilumatobacter_A. Next base: position 2,121 of record JBGCFW010000219.1, read on the forward strand.
GTCGTCGACCAGGACGGCGTCGATCGCGGCACCTGTGTTTCGGTGCTCGCGAACCCGGCCGCCGAACTGCTCGAACTCGATGATGGCGCATTGGTGCCCTCGAACTTCGTGGAGAAGATCGGCGAGACCACGATCTTGGTTGACGTGCCCGAGGGCCTCTTCGACCTCACGGAGTCGTGAGCGTGCACGCAGATGCGCCGGCGCCGCTGCGAATCGACGTCTTCACGATCTTTCCGGGCCTGATCGACGATTTCTGCGCCGAAAGCCTCCTCGGCAAGGCCCGACGCACCGGCATCCTCGACCTGCGGTGTCACGATCTTCGTGATCACACGTCGGATCGGCACCGAACGGTGGACGATTCCCCCTTCGGAGGTGGCGCGGGCATGGTGATGAAGCCAGAGCCGATCGCGTTGGCTGTCGAGGCGGCGCAACCACCGCGGCCGCTGATGTTGCTGAGCCCCGGCGGACGCCGGTTCGACCAATCGGTTGCCGAGGAGCTCGCGGGCCTCGCGGAAGCGAGTGGCGGAGGTTTCAGCTTGCTGTGTGGGCGCTACGAGGGCGTTGACCATCGAATCGTGCGTCACCTCGTGGACGACGAGCTGAGCATCGGTGACGTCGTACTGAGTGGGGGCGAGGTGGCGGCGTGTCTCGTCATCGAGGCCGTGACTCGGCTTCGCGACGGTGCGATGGGCAACGCCGAGAGCCCGGTCACCGAGAGTTTCGGCCCCACGGGTCTGCTCGAGGAGCCGCAGTACACGCGGCCGAGCGACTTCCGGGGGTGGACGGTGCCCGAAGAACTCCTCAGCGGCGACCACGCCCGGATCGAGCGGTATCGACATGCCCAGCGGCTCCATCGCACGCTGCGTGAGCGGCCGGATCTCATCGAGGCTCGTGGGGGTGTGACTGCGGACGAGGGGGCGCTGTTGGAAGAGTTCCCTCCCGACCCGTATCATTGACCGGCCGCTTCCCAGGAAGCGTGCGATGCCGGCGGTCCGACGATCGCAGGCCCGATTCGACTCCATCAGCAGGTAGACGCCATGCAAGCCACCGACTTCATCGACTCCGACTCGCTCCGCGACGACATTCCCGAATTCCAGGCAGGCGACGAGCTCAAGGTGCACGTTCGCGTGGTCGAGGGTGGCAAGGAGCGCGTCCAGGTGTTCCAGGGTGACGTCATCGCTCGCCAGGGCGGCGGCCTGCAGGAGACCTACACGGTCCGCAAGCTCAGCTACGGAGTGGGAGTCGAGCGCACCTTCCCGATGCACACGCCCACGGTGCAGAAGGTCGAGCTGGTGAAGAAGGGCGACGTTCGTCGCGCCAAGCTGTACTACCTGCGGGACCGCAAGGGTAAGGCCGCGAAGATCCGCGAGAAGCGCGAGTTCTGATCGCTTCGGCACGCTGAGCGTGCCAGCCTCGGCGTCACCCCAGGCGCTGCAATCGGGTGCGCTGGCACCCTCGTTCGGCCGACCCGGCCCTCTTCGTTCGACGACGATGGAGGCTGCTCGTGGCCGGCCCCGACACACCACCTGACAACGCTCGTGCGAGCGATGGCGACCTGTCACGGGTAGCCCGCGGTCGATGGGGTGAAGATCGCGCGGCCACCGAGTATCGGCGGCGCGGTTATCGCGTGCTCGATCGGAACTGGCGCGGCCAAGGTGGCGAGCTCGACCTCGTTGTCGAGCGTGACGGCACGATCGTCTTCAGCGAAGTGAAGACCCGTCGTTCCGACCGCTACGGAGCGCCGGGCGCTGCGGTCGACCGTTGCAAGCAGGCCCGGATCCGACGGCTCGCGAGCGAGTGGCTGGCGGAGCGTTCGATCCCGCGTCACTCGATCCGCTTCGACGTCGTCGCGATCACCGGCGTACGCGTCAACGTGATCGAATCGGCGTTCTGACGACGAGCGCGCGGTCAGAGCTGGGGCACGAGCGTGTTCCAGCTCGGGAGCGCTCGAGCCAGCGTGCGGTCACCGTGGACCACGATGTCGCCCGCTCGCAGTGCGGCGTCCCAGGCTCGAGCACCGCGGTGCCATGCGACGAATGCGATCGAGTCGGCGGCCACACGCAGATCGGGTTCGCCACCTGGGTCGCTGACGCACAACTCGGCGGAACCGCCATGAATGAGAAGCCAGAAGTACCGGTTTCCGGCTGGCTGATCGATGAACTCGAATCGGACCACCGTGCGTTCGTCCGGGAGCGCTGCTGTATTGAGCTGGACCTGGCACCACGCCCAGAGTGCGAATCCCGGGTCAGAGTGCTCGGGGAGCACGTCGACCCACGTCTCGGCCCATCGTCCAAGGCTGTCGACCACGCCGGCGAGGTCGGCACCGGCGTCGGTCAGCGCATAGACGGACCCGTTCCCGTTGGGCTTGGGTGTCGAACGGACGATCCCTGCCAGCTCGAGCTCGCGGAGCCGCTTGACGAGCATCGACCTCGACATCGTCGGCACGCCGCCGGCGATCGAGTTGAACGTGTCGGCACCGAACAGGAGATTGCGCACGATCAGCAGGCTCCAGCGTTCGGCGAGAATCTCCGTGGCCCGAGCGACCGGGCAGTATTGGCGGTAGGTCGCCATGGCGACCATGTTCGACGACCGTCGACCCGATGTCGAGTTCCTTTTTCGCGCTGGCGACTGCGATCGCTGTGTCGCACAGTGGAGTGATGAGTACATCAGGTGATGCCGAACGCGGCCAGGTCAACGACGTTGCCGCCCAGATCTACGAGGACTTCTTCGTCCCGGCGCTCTTCGGACAGTGGCCGGCGGTCGTGCTCGACGTGGCCGGAGTCAGCGGTGGCGATCACGTTCTCGACGTGGGCTGCGGGACGGGTGTGCTGGCTCGTGCCGCAGCCGACCGGGTCGGGCCCGCCGGCGCCGTGGAAGCGGTCGACGTCAACGAGGGCATGCTCGCGGTCGCGCGACGAGGGGCGGCGGCGGTCGAGTGGCACGTCGCCTCGGCCGAGAAGCTTCCCTTCGAGTCGCAGACCTTCGAGCGGGTGGTGAGTCAGTTCGCGCTCATGTTCTTCGCCGATCGCGCCACCGCGGTTGCCGAGATGGTGCGGGTCGGGCGCCCTGGCGGAACGGTGACCGTCGCCACGTGGGCGCGGGTCGAGGACAGCCCGGGCTATGCCGCGATGGTCGAACTCCTGGACCGAGAGATCGGGCGCCATGCGGCAGAGGCGCTGCTCGCGCCGTTCACCATCGGAACGGAGGAGCAGCTCGCACGCTCGATGGCCGGGTCGTTCGGTGACATCGAGGCCGGCCGGCACGCGGGCACCGCCCGATTCGAGTCGCTCGCTGCGTGGCTGCACACCGACAGCCGTGGTTGGACGGCGGCACATTCGGTCACTGACGAAC
>JBGCFW010000022.1:0-5221 GCA_045107155.1 Ilumatobacter sp.
GGTCGAGCACGTGCGCGACGGCCGAGGCCGGCGTACCCGGAGTCAACGCGACGGCAGCGGTCGCACCCAGGTCGTTGATGTTGCCGCAGGTGCGGTGGAGGTGCGTGCAGGCCTCAGCGTGAACGATCAGCCGTGAGCAGCCGGCTTCGACGTAGTTCTTCGCCATCACGTCGGGGGTGAGCACCATGAGGTGGGCTTCGAACGGCACCGAGCAGTGTGACCGTGCCGCGGCGATCACGTCGGGGCCGAACGTGAGGTTGGGCACGAACTGGCCGTCCATCACATCCCATTGGATCAGGTCGACGCCGGCGGCTTCGAGGGCGGCGACCTCCTCGCCGAGCCGTGCGAAGTCGGCAGGCAGGACGGACGGGGCGATCATCACGGGTCGGCTCATCGCCGAGCACGCTAGTGGCCGGGATCGGTGCCACCCAGGCCGCTGATCAGCGCAGGCGTCAGTCCTCGGGGTCGGGATCGGAGTCGTCCCAGTCCTCGTCCTGTTCTGCCCAGGCGTCGTTGCGTTCATCGACGGTCGACTTCCAGTTTTCGGCGGCGTCGCGAGTCGGGTACGGCCCGAGCATGTCGGACCCGATGCCGCGAGCCGCTGCGGGGACCGCTCGCCCTCGTCGAAGATCCCAGTACCAGGTGTCGTCTTGCGGCATGGTGAGATTCTGACACGATCCGTACGCTGCGCAGATGCCGCAGCGCCCGGACCAAGCCAACGACCGCGACCCGAGCGCCGCGAGCACACCTGCTGGCGACGAGGCCACGCTGACCGTACGAGCGGAACGGATGGTCGCAGGCGGCGATGCGCTGGCTCGGCTCGAAGACGGGCGCGTTGCGTTCGTCACGGGCGCGCTTCCCGGCGAGGAGGTCGAGATCAGGCTTCGCAACGACCGGAAGGACTTCGTGAAGTCCGATGCGATCGAGATCATCGAGCCGGCCGAGGAGCGCGTGGTTCCGACATGCCCGCATCGGCGCGCCGGCTGCGGTGGATGCGGTTGGATGCACTTCGACGTCGACGCGCAATTGGCGGCGAAGGCCGAGATCGTCGAGGAGTCGCTACGTCGCATCGGACGCTTCGAGGCCGACGAGGTCGCACGACTCGTCGAGATCGGTGGCGGAGTGGAGCCGTTCGGCTATCGCACCACCATCCGCCTGGTCGGCGTGGCAGGTGGCGGTGTGGGCTTCCGCGAGGAACGCAGCGACGAGGTGGTCGCAATCGACCACTGCCAAGTCGCTCACGAGAACCTGTCCGAAGTACTCCGCGACGTCGACGTCGCGCCTGGGGTTGAGCTCACGCTGCGCACCTCCGAGGCGACGGGGGCCGTCACGGCTCGCTGGACGCGTCCCGAGGATCGCCGGCGCCGGAACGAGCGGCGCCGTTCGAACGCGGCTCCCGGCGAGTCTGTGAGCGGTCTCCCTGCGGATGTCCACATCGGCGACCGCGCCTTTCTGGTCGAGGAGGTCGCAGGTCGCAAGCTCCAGGTGTCGGCACCGTCGTTCTTCCAGTCGGGCCCTGACGCCGCCGAACTGCTCGTCGATGCGGTCGAACGCGCAGCGCCGGAGTTGTCTGGTGCCGAGCACGCCGTCGATGCGTACGGCGGCGTCGGCCTCTTCGCCGCCACGGCGATGCACGACGTGCGTCATGTGACACTCATCGAGTCCGCACGGTCATCCTGCTTCGATGCCGAGAAGAACCTGGCGGGGCGATCGGGGCAGGGCCCGAAGAGGCTTGATGTCGTGCGTTCGGAGGTCGGGGCGTGGCGCCCTGCCGAGGGTGCGATGCCCGTCGACGTGTTGGTTGCGGATCCGGCGCGGCCCGGGCTCGCGAAGCCTGGCGTCGCAACCGTGGTCGCCTCGAACACGCCGGTGCTCGTACTCGTCAGTTGTGACCCGGTGTCGTTGGCTCGCGATGCCCGGCTGCTGGCCGACCACGGGTACCGGATGGAGCGCGTCGAGGTGTTCGACCTGTTCCCACAGACTCCGCACGTGGAGTGTGTGACGCGTTTCGTCAAGAACTGAACGGCGTCGCCGAGGATCCGATTCCGGGTCGAGGAGTGCCCGAGCAGAAAATCGGGAAGATTCCGACTCGATGTCATCCGCGTACCCGATCGGCCACGAAGAAGAATCCGTGACGCCCAACTACACCGAGGTCTCCGACGCTGCGCTCGCGGTGTCGATCGCCCGGTATGACCAGGAAGCGCTCGCCGAGGCCTACCGACGCCATGCCGGTGCCGTGTTCGGTCTCGCGAAGCGGTTGCTCGCCGATCACGCCCGGGCCGAGGAGATCGTCCAAGAAGTGTTCGTCCGACTCTGGAACGAACCCGATCGTTTCGACCCCGATCGCGGCTCGTTGCGGAGCTTCCTCTTGAGCAATGCGCACGGCCGCGCCGTCGACGTGATCCGATCAGACGTGGCTCGTCGCCGCCGGGAGGAGCGCGAGGCCTCCCAGACCGCCGAAGCCGGATATGACGTCGCCCACGAGGTGTGGGATCTCGCAATGGCTTCGCATGTGCGCGAGGCGCTCGGTGCCTTGACCGGTGGTGAGCGGACGGCGATCGAACTCGCATACTTCGGCGGCCTCACCTATCGCGAGGTCGCCGCTCGCCTCGGTGAGGCCGAAGGCACCGTGAAGAGTCGGATTCGCAGTGGGCTGAAGAAACTCAAGATCGAGCTCGCGAAAACCGGTCTCATGGTTGGAAGCGAGTCGTGATGAGCGAGAAAACTGGGCACATGGGTGAACGCGACGACCCGTACGAGCTCGACGAGCTCCTCGGTGCATACGCCCTCGACGCGCTCGAACCCGATGAGCGACGCCGCGTCGAGGAGTACATCGCGGTCAACCCTCGTGCCGCAGCCGAGGTGCAGCAGCATCGAGAGGTCGCGACGATGCTGGCCTTCACCGGCATGTCCGCGCCCGAAGACGTGTGGACGAAGATTGCCGCCGAGATCGACGCCGAGGCGCCCGCGCCCGGACCCGAACTCGCGAAGGTGCTGTCGATGGACCAACGTCCGACCCCCGGTCGCGTGGCCCCGCCGGTTGCAGAATCCGACGACGACGCCGAAGTGGCGCCGGTCGCGCCGACGCCGCTGCGGCGACGAGCGACCACGTGGTTCCTCGGTGCAGCCGCCGCGGTGTCGCTCGTGGTCGCCGGCGTGGCGATCACCACGGCGAACTCGTCGTCCGACGACCCGATCGCCGATGCGTACGCGGCGGCGATCGATGACCCAGGCTCACGCTCGACCGAACTCGTCGCCGACGATGACACCGCCAGCGCGACCGGCCTCATCGGAGCGGACGGCCGAGGGTTCCTCGACGCTGCGAGCTTGCCGCCGCTCGACGAGGACCGCACGTATCAGCTGTGGGGAGTCCTCGCGGACACTGGCGATGTCGTGTCGATCGGGATTCTCGGCAACGAACCAGGCCTCGAGACCTTCACCGTCGCCGGCGAGATTGCGGCGCTGGCGGTCACGATCGAGCAGGCGCCCGGTGTGATCAGTGATGGCAACCCCGACGGAGCCTTCGTCGGCACGTTCGCCTGAGTCCTGCGGCGGCATCGAGAGGCCGCCCAATACGCTCCGTGCCGTGATCGACCCAACCTGCTCCGACGAAGTCCGCGACACCCTGGCCGGCGGCGGAGCCGTCGTGGCGATGGAGTCGACGATCTACTCGAACCTGGGGTTGCCGGCGCCAGCGAATGCCGAAGCCTTGGATCGCTGCCTCGCTGCGGTCCGGGCGAAGGGCGCCGTGCCCGCGGTGACCGCCGTGCTCGATGGTGTGGTGCGTGTCGGCCTCGCGGAGCACGAACACCAGCGCATTCTCGGCGCGGCGCGCAAGGCCGCTGAACGCGACGTTCCCGTCGCGGTTGCTCAGGGCTGGGAGTTCGGCGCCACCACGGTGTCGGCGTCGGTCGCGATCGCGGCAGCTGCCGGCATCTCGGTGTTCGCAACGGGCGGACTCGGTGGTGTGCATCGCGGCGCGGAGACGACGGGGGACATCTCCGCTGACCTCGACGCGCTCGCCAACCACCACGTGTTGTCGGTGTCGGCAGGGGCCAAGGCGTTTCTCGATCTGCCGCGCACGCTCGAATACCTCGAGACCGCCGGCGTTCCGGTGCTCGGCTGGCGCCACGACTGGTTTCCGGCGTTCTACACCCGTTCGTCGGGTCTGCCCGTCGCGCATCGGGTCTCGGAGGCGTCGGAAGTCGCTCGCGTGTTCTCGGGCCTGACTCGTCGCGATGCCGGCGTGTTGCTGACTGTCCCGATCCCCGAGGCCGACGAGCTCGATGCCGAACACCTCGAGGAAGTCCTCGACGCTGCCCTCGTCGACTGTGAGGCAGCGGGCATCACCGGAGCGGCGATCACCCCGTTCGTGCTCGACCGCATCGGCACGGCCACCGAGGGGCGTAGCGTCCCGGCGAACCTCGCACTCGCTGAGAACAACGCCGCAGTGGCGGCTGAGGTGGCCGTCGCAATCGCTCGGAGCTGACCGAGTCGAGGTCGTGGGTCAGCGCTCGACGTGCTGGTTCACCGGCGGGTGAGCGCAGCGATTCGGTCGGGGATCGCGTCGAGGAAGGCGTCTTGACGGGCGGTCTGCTCGGCGTCGATGCCGTAGTAGGCCAGCCAGGTGCAGCGTGTGAGCGGATGGCACATCGTGCGCAGACTCCGAAACAGCGTTCGCTTGCCGCCTTCGCCCTGGAGCGCGTTGATCCGCTTCGCCGAGCCATGCGAGGTGACCGCCACCAGACGACGGACGTTGCGCAACGTCGGGCGGAGCCGGTTCGCGCCATCGGGGAGTTCCCACGCCACGCCTGACGCCCACACGCGGTCCATCCAACCCTTGAGCATTGCGGGCTGGCCCGACCACCAGGTCGGGTAGACGAAGATGATGGTGTCGCACCACCGCAGGTCCTCCGCGTGTCCGACGAGTTCGTCGACGACGCCAGGTTCCACATGGGTGCGATGTTCGTCGGCGGTGAGTTCGGGGTCGAAGCCTTCTCGGTACAGATCGCGGTCACGCACCTCTGCACCGGCAGCCGCGAGGCCGGCCAGCACCCGGCGGTGTGCCTCCGGGATGAATCCGTCGTCGAGCGGATGGCAGTACACCACGAGGACGCGACGCGGTGTGAGCGGCGAGGGAGTGCCGTTCATCTCAGCTCTCGCATCTTCTTCTCCACCTGCTCGGCGAACACCATGCGTTCGCCCGGGGTGGTCGTATCGA
>JBGCFW010000220.1:0-17117 GCA_045107155.1 Ilumatobacter sp.
CTACGGCGGTGACATCAGCCGCAAACGCAAGCTGCTCGAGAAGCAGAAAGAGGGCAAGAAGAAGATGAAGTCGATCGGCCGCGTCGAAGTGCCTGGCGACGTCTTCATCAACGCCCTCAAGCTCGACGACTGATTCGCGACCGCCGTGTCCAACAACGGCATGGCGCTCAGGAGTGCTGGAGGCCGTAGTGGTCGATCGCGGCGGATTCGATGGCGCCGGACAGCACGTGGTTCCGGGCTTTCGGAGCCTCCTTCACCCAGCGCTTGTCGAACGGGATCACCAGGCAGCCATCGTCGCTGTCGTACGACCCTTCGACCGGGACGAAGCGTTCGGCCCGAAGCAGGCCGGGGTTCACGACGAGCCACTTCGGTGTGTTCGAGTCGCCTGCGTACAAGACGTCCGTGACAGTGCCGACCGTCGTTCGCTTCTCATCGATGACCGGGGCGTTGATGGAGGTGGCACGTGGCGTGTCCATGGGGATGGTCCTTTCGAGTCGTCATAGGTTCGTCATATTGGGAGGTATTTCGACACTAAACCGCAATATTGACGAAGAGTCGGCGCGCCGCCTGATTCTTCGAGACGTGCGCATTCGGTGGCGATCGCACACGGCGCAGCCCAGCGCCTGAGGCGATGTCGAAACCATCGGCGGAGGTCGCCGTTCCGTTTCCCGACGAGCTGCCGCCCGGCTATGCCTGGTTCGACGACGAGCCAGCGTTCGATCCGCACCGTCAATTCCAACTCGACGTGCCGGACCGAGTCGTGACGCTCGCCGATCTCGGCGACACCGCCATCTCGGGCACATCAACGACGAACCCAGCCGTCTCGACACCGCCGTCGACAAGTGGCACCACGACACCATCCCGCTCGACGTCGTGATGATGGTGACCGACATGATGGTGACCGGCCCCGCCGACACCACGGGCGGGCGCTTCGAGTACGTCCTCGGCACGAAAGCAGCACGACGAGTGAGTCGAGCGTCGGCTCGATCCTCGATGGGTGAGCGGTGCCGAAGCGGGGTAGTACGAGAGCGTGTCGAAGCGCTCGATCATGTGGTTCCGGCGAGACCTACGCCTCGCCGATCACCCGGCGCTGCACGCGGCGGGTGCCGACGGCGCTGAAGTCGTTCCCGTCTTCGTCGTGGATCCAGCGTTCGAACGTGCGGGCGCGCCTCGCCGAGCGTTCCTGCGCGACTGCCTCGTCGCACTCGACTCGTCGCTTCGCGACCACGGCTCGCCCGGACTGGTGATTCGGCACGGGCGCGCCGTCGACGTGATCCCATCACTCGCCGAGGAGGTCGCAATCGATTCGGTCCTCGTGAGCCGCGACTACTCGCCGTTCGGTCGGGAGCGTGATGCGACAGTCGCACACGCACTCGCGCAGCAGGGTCGCACGTTGCGTGGAGTCGGCTCGCCGTACGCCGTCGACCCCGGTCGCGTCCGCAAGGGAGACGGCGACCCGTACGCCGTGTTCACACCGTTCTCCAAGGTGTGGCGGCGTACCGGATGGGGCGACCGGCTCGGTGGCCTGCCTGGCGACATTCGATGGTGCAGTGACGTCGAGTCGGACGCGCTCGGCGAACGCCCCGACCCTCGCTGCGAGCTGCCTGCCGCCGGCGAAGCCGCAGCGCTCGACCGATGGCGCGATTTCGTGACTCGCGGCCGCGCGGACAGCTACGACGACCTCCGCGACCTCCCCGCCGTGGACGGCACGAGTCATCTGTCGCCGGATCTGAAGTGGGGCACCATCCACCCGCGAACGATGCTGTGCGACCTCGACGCATCGGGATCGGGTGAGCGAGGCCACACGGTGTTCTCGAGCGAACTGGCATGGCGAGACTTCTACGCCGACGTGTTGTTCCAGAAGCCGCACACGGCGTGGCGCAACCTGAATCCCAAACTCGACGCAATGGAGCTCGACACGGACGCATCGGCGCGGGCGAAGTTCGAACGCTGGTGTCGTGGTGAGACGGGATTCGGGATCGTCGACGCCGGGATGCGCCAGCTGGCAGCGACCGGATGGATGCACAATCGGGTCCGAATGATCACTGCGAGCTTCCTCGTGAAGGATCTCCACCTGCCGTGGCAATGGGGCGCTCGCTGGTTTATGAGGAACCTCGTGGACGGTGATCTCGCTTCCAACAATCACGGTTGGCAATGGGCCGCCGGAACCGGCACCGATGCCGCCCCGTACTTCCGGGTGTTCAACCCGTCGCTCCAGCAGGAGCGCTACGACCCTGACGGTGAGTACGTGCGCCGCTGGGTGCCCGACTCGGTCGAGCCGATGGTCGATCACAAGGCCGAGCGCGAGGAAGCCCTGCGACGGCTGAGAGCGGCCACAGGCGGATAGGTAGGATCGGGGCCACGATGCTCGACGACCGCAAGACCGCCATCCTCGGAGCGGTCGTTCAGGAGTACATCGCCACCGGTGCGCCCGTGGGCTCGGGAAGCGTCGCGAAGACACCAGCGGTCAATGTGTCACCGGCGACGGTGCGCAGCGAGCTGTCGGCACTCGAGCGCGACGGCTACCTCGTCCAGCCGCACACCTCGGCGGGGCGCATTCCGACCGACAAGGGCTACCGGTACTTCGTCGACCACGTCACCACGCCGGGTCGACTCGATCGTGCTGCGCAGCAGCAGGTCGGCGAGTTCTTCTCCGCTGCGCACGGCCGCCTCGAGGAGATGCTCCACCAGACGTCGAATCTCCTCGCCGAGCTCACGCACAACGCTGCCGTCGTCGTCGGGCCGCGTCCGCAGGCGGTGGCGGTGCGTCGAGTGCAACTCGTTGGTCTCTCGGACACCGCAGCGACCGTGGTCGTGGTGTTCGCCAACGGTTCGGTCGAGCACGTGTCGCTCGACCTGGTCGACGGGGATGACGAGGAACGGCTCGCTGCGGCCAGCGTTCACCTGTCCACGCAGCTTGACGGCATGGTCCTCGAGAACCATCCGAACCTCTCTCCGTCGGGGGATGCCGGCGTCGATCGACTCGGTGTCGCGGCGCTCGAGCGCATGCGCTCGATCGCCGCTGCCGATCACGTGTACACCGGCGGTGCGTCCGAGGTCGCTCGGGCCTTCGACGCTGTCGAAGTCGTCCGCTCCGTGCTGCACACGCTCGAGCAGCAGTTCGTCGTGGTGTCACTCGTCTCCGACATCGTCAACCGGGGCATGTCGGTCGCGATCGGCGTCGAACACGGTGTCGAGCCGCTCTCGGCGTGTTCGGTCGTCGTGGCGCCCGTCGTCGTCGAAGGCGAGCACCTCGGATCTGTGGGTGTGCTCGGCCCGACCCGGATGGACTACCCGCAGGCACTCGCCACGGTCGATGTGGTCAGCGCGCAGCTCGGTCAGGCGATCGAGGAGGGTTGACGCCGTCCGCTCGGGTGCGAACTCACGGCATCATGTGACCTCTCATGGCTGACTACTACGACCTCCTCGGCGTGTCTCGTTCGGCATCGGCCGACGAGCTCAAGAAGGCGTACCGCAAGCGTGCGCGTGAGTTCCACCCCGATGCGAATCCCGGTGATGCCGAAGCGGAGGCCAAGTTCAAAGAGGTCTCGAAGGCGTACCAGGTGCTGTCCGACGAACGAACCCGGCAGCGATACGACCAATTCGGTGAGGCGGGCGTCGGTGGCGCCGGTGGCGGGGGCGCGTCAGCTGAGGACATCTTCGGCGGGGGGCTCGGTGACATCTTCGAGACGTTCTTCGGTGGCCAGGGCGGAGGGAGCCCGTTCGGTGGCCGCCAGCGCGGGCCGTCGGGGCCGCCGCGAGGCCAAGACGCCGAAGTCATCGTCGACATCTCGTTCGAGCAGGCCGTGTTCGGCGACCAGGTCGACGTCGACACGAAGATGCCGGTGCGTTGCGCCACCTGCGACGGATCGGGAGCGGCGGAGAACACGAAGCCGGTCACGTGCAGCGAGTGCGACGGCGCCGGGCAGGTGCAACGCGTGCGGCAGAGTCTGCTCGGCCAGATGGTCACCGCGAGCCCCTGTACTCGCTGCGGCGGCCTCGGAGAGGTCGTGGCCAGCCCATGCAACACGTGCCGCGGCGAAGGGCGAGTCACCGAAGACGTCTCGTACAAGGTCGATGTTCCCGCCGGCGTCGACACCGGCTCGACGCTTCGCCTGACTCGCCGTGGGGCGGCTGGGCCGCGCGGGGGAGCGAACGGCGACCTCTATGTGCACTTGCGCGTGGCGCCGCACCAGATCTACACCCGCGATGGCGATGATCTCGTGTGCGAAGTGGCGATCTCGTTCGCGCAGGCAGCGCTCGGGATGTCGATGGAGCTCGAGACGCTCGACGGCACGGAAGATCTCGTGATACCGCCCGGCACGCAGCCAGGCCGTCAGTTCGTGCTCCGCCAACGAGGCGTGCCACACCTGCAAGGCCGCGGCCGAGGTGACCTGATCGCGCGTGTCGTCGTCGAGATCCCGACGAAGCTCAGCGACGCGGAAATCGACATGCTCGCGGCCTACGCCGCCGGTCGTGACGAATCGGTGGGAAATGGCAAGGAAGGCCTGTTCTCCCGGATCAAGTCGGCGTTCAACTGAGACGCGAGCGGCATTGGTGAGCCAGGGCCAGCCGAGTCACGACGCACTTCGGCGTTCGGCGACGCACGTGCTCCTCGACGAGAGTGCCGGCGAGCTCGATGCCCTCGAGATCGCACTCCCATCCGACCTCGAGCATCACCTCGGCCGAGTCCTGCGCCTCGCCGATGGCGACGCGGTCTCGGCCACCGATGGCGCAGGCAGGTGGGTGAAGACGACGTGGCAACCGGCATCGGCCTCACTGCGCGTGGTGGGCGAGGTGATTACCAGCGAGCGCCGCCGGCCGCTGACCATCGCGACCGCGATGCCGAAAGGGGATCGGCTCGACCAACTCGTCCAGAAGTCGGTCGAGCTCGGTGTGGCCCGAATCGTGCTGCTCCACGCCGAGCGGTCGGTCGTGCGATGGAAGCCTGAACGGGCCGAGAAGCAGCGGATTCGGCTTCAGCGAATCGCCGATGAAGCGGTTCGCCAGAGCCGGCGGCTGTGGCGCGTGCCGATCGCCGGGCCGGTCGATGCCCGAACCGTGCTGCCCGAAGCGGTGGTCGCCGAACCCGACGGCGCGCCACTGACGGGGGAGGAGTCGATGGTTGCGATCGGGCCGGAGGGCGGGTGGACGTCCGCCGAGTTGGATGCCGCAGCAGGTACGGTCGGACTCGGTTCAGGCATACTTCGTGTCGAAACCGCTGCCATCGCGGTCTGCGCGCTGAGAATGGCGAATGGCCACGCAGCGTTGTGATAAGCTACGCTCCGTGTATGGTTGGCGACGAAAGCCATACCTTTCACTGGAAATTGAACAACCCATCCGACACAGGAATAAGGCGGACGATTGAACATGGTGGACTTCGACGACGAGGCGCCTTCGGCGTACAGCCAGCAGGTTGGCGAGCGGCTCCGCGTGATCCGGAAGCAGAAGCGGCTCTCGCTGCAAGAGGTCGAGTCGCAATCCGAACAGGAGTTCAAGGCCTCGGTGCTCGGTGCCTATGAACGCGGCGAGCGTGCACTCTCGGTTCCTCGGCTCGATCGGCTCGCTCAGTTCTACTCGGTCCCGATCGACCAATTGCTGCCCCGTGAGATCACGGGTGCCGAAGTGGCCGCGACCGACTCGCCGGTGAACAAGCGTCTCGCGATCGACGTCACCAAGGTCATGCAGTTGAGCGGCTCGCCGTTCGAGATGCTCGCCCGCTACCTGCGGCTGATCCAGGTGCAGCGTCAGGACTTCAACGGACGAGTCATCACGGTGCGTGGTGACGACACGCGTGCGATCGCTGTGATGCTCGACATCCCGGTGGACCAGGTGGCTGCGCGCCTCGCTGCGCTCGATCTGTTGATGCAGTGATCGACGGGGCGCTCAGCGCCCAGCGGTAGGTTGCCCGACATGGCCGATCAGCCGTTCGGCGTGTACCTCCACGTCCCATTCTGCGCATCGAAGTGCGAGTACTGCGCGTTCGCCACGTGGACCGACCGCGAACATCTCGTTGCGGCATACCTCGACGCCGTCGAACTCGAGATTCGACGGGCCATCGATGACGGGCTCCCGGTCGCATCGACCGTGTTCGTCGGTGGAGGCACCCCGACGCTGGTTCCAGCGGAACGTCTCGCCGAGGTCGTCGCCGCGATTCCGATCGCTTCGCGTGCCGAGGTGACTGTGGAGTGCAACCCCGATGACGTCACACCAGCGCTTCTCGGTGCGTATCGAGACGGCGGCGTGAATCGGGTCAGCATCGGCGTCCAGTCGATGTCGGCTCACGTCTTGGCCGCACTCGGGCGAACGCACGATCGCGACAACGTCGCCCGGGCGGTCGAAGCTGTTGCATCGGTGGGTATCGAGACGTTCAACCTCGACCTGATCTACGGCGCCGTCGGCGAGACCAGCGACGACTGGACCGCGACCGTGTCCGAAGCGCTCGCGCTGCGTCCTCCGCATGTCTCGGCATACGGACTCACCGTCGAACCCGGTACGCCGTTGGCCGATCAGCCCGCCAGGTTTCCTGACGACGACGACCAGGCCGACAAGTACGAGATCGTCGACGAGTTGTTGGTGCAAGCAGGCCTGGAGAACTATGAGGTGTCGAACTGGGCGCGGCCAGGCCACGAGTCGCAGCACAATCTGCTGTACTGGCATCAGGCTGATTACCGCGGCTTCGGATGTGCGGCGCACTCCCACCGGTCGGGTCGCCGCTGGTGGAATCTGCGGACGCCCGAGCGCTACATCGCTGCTGTCGAGGCATCGAGGAGCACCGAAGCCTCGGCCGAGGTGCTCGACGAGGAGACCCGTCGATTCGAGTGGCTGCAGTTGATGCTGCGGACCCGCGACGGCGTGCCAGTCGAGTCGTTTGCGCCCGCCACGCTCGATCTCCTCGGAGAGATGATCGTGCCGCATCCGGACGACGAGGATCGCGTTGTGTTGACGCGGCGTGGTCGGCTGATGGCGAATGAGATCAGCATGCGGTTCGCATGATCTCGCGCCGAGGTGTGGGCACTGGCACGGCACTGATAGCCTCAGCGACCGCCGAGGGCGCATAGCTCAGTTGGTTAGAGTACCTGCATGACACGCAGGGGGTCGGGGGTTCGAATCCCTCTGTGCCCACCCCGGTAAACCCCAGGTCAACCGCCCGCAACGGGTGAGGCCTGGGGTTTCTTCGTTCTCGGGCCCATGCTCGTGGCGCCGTGCTGTCGCCACCGCGTCGTGGACCCGACCCTGGTGTGTCTCGATCGATCGCAGACGCGGGCCGGGGCGGCGAGCGACCCGCATGGCCGGCGCCGCGTCGACGGGCGCGTTGCTGTGGCGCATGGCGCGTGTCGTTCAGCTTCGATCAAGTCGCTCAAGCGAGCGATGAATCGCACCGAACCACCCTGTGCACTGCAGGGAGACACCATCCGTGCAGCTGTGCCCCCCCGTCAACACACGCAAGGAACCTCTCTGCATGAACCTCCCCCAACGATCTCTGAGACGACGAGCGGCCCACATCGGGACCGCCGCCGCAGCGGCCGTCGCCGCGATGTTGGTCGCCCCAGCAGCCGTCACGGCTGACGACGTCCCGTCCACGAGCTGCGAGGTCCAGGCCTCGGTCACCGGCAACAACATCGTCGTGTTCGAGCGCGGCACCGCGACCAACGTGCAGTTGCGCCAGAACGGCAAGTGGACCGCTGGCCTCACCGGCGTCGACTACTACATCGACCGGCGAGATGCCTCGCCTGCGGACACCTACGTCGTCCGTCTCCGTGAGAGCGGAGTCAGCGGGTACACGGACGTGTCGTGCACGACCGCACCGGCGCCGGTCTGCACCGTCGACGGTGACACCGCTCGATTCGATGCTGGCGTCTTCACGTCAGCGACCCTTCGTCAGGAAGATCGTTGGATCGCCGACGTGACCGGCGTGTCGAGCCACGCGGCGGACGGAGCCGACGGATTCGTGCTCCGCCTCCGACTGGACAACGATGCCGAACTGAACGACGTTCCTTGTGAGTACGTCCCAGGTGAGCGCGAGCCCGAGCCCGCATCTGACTCAGCGTCGATCGCTCCCGCCGAGTGCCGCTACGTGCTCTCCGAGGACGGGACCGACTTCGAGCTCGCCGGCGACGGCAGCCTGAACCTGCGTCGCAACGACGCATGGCTGCGGAACGTCACGGGCCTGACGTCGTTGTCGCTCGATTCGACCATCGACGCCGACTACGTGCTGATGAACCACCGAGCTGGCTTCGTCGACAGCGTCACGTGCGAGAACGTGACGCCCGAGGCGCCCGTCGACGCCCCCGCACCGGTCGAACCACCCGCACCGATCGAGCCACCCGCACCGGTCGTCGAGGACTGCACGATCTCGTCGCTGCTCGTACCGTCGTGCGGCGTCTGGCTGGGTGCGGCCACGCCCGAGTACGGCACCAACGGGACCGATGCGATCGGCCTCGAGCAGTATGAGTCGGTTGCTCACAACACGCCCGACGTGTTGCACTTCTACAAGCGCAACACGCAGCTCTTCCCGGCGCCGTGGGAGGTCAAGCTGGCCAATCGTCCCGGCCAGGACCAGCCGAGCCTGCTGTTCTACAACTGGAAGCCCTCGACGTCACACACCTGGGCCCAGATCGCGGCCGGCCGCGCAGATGCGAACATCGAAGCTGTTGCGAAGAACCTGAAGAACTATCCGAACAAGATCTGGCTCGCGATCTACCACGAGCCCGAGGACAACGTGAACATGACGCCGGGCAGCGGGATGACGCCCGCCGACTACGTGGCGATGTTCCGCCACACGGTCAGCGAGCTGCGGTCCCATGGCGTCACGAACGCCGTCTACACCTGGAACCTGATGGGCTTCGAGCGGTGGTGGCCGATGTTCGAGTCGCTCTACCCAGGCGATGATGTCGTCGACTGGGTCTGCTACGACCCGTACCAGCAGGGCCGAAACACCAACCTGTCACTGCTGTTGGACGGCGACTCGGGCTTCGGGACCTACTCTCGACTCGCGGCGATCGCCCCCGACAAGCCGATGTGTCTCGCTGAGTGGGGCGTCGACGTCAATCTCGACAATCCGGTCGGGTTCTTCGACGACACCGACCCGATCGCCACGCTCGCCGACTTCCCGCAGATGAAGATGCTCCTGTACTGGAACAACCGTCACAAGGGCAGCTACTCGCTGAACACGCCGACCGACAAGGGCCGAGCACTCGCTGCCGGCTACGCCGAGTTCGCTGCGAGCCCGATCTTCAATGCGATGACGCCGTACGCCGTCGCCGGCTGATCTGGCGCCGCCGCGGCAGCCGCGGTCGATCTCGAGCGCACGCTCCGAACGGGTCCCGCCGTTCGGAGCGTGCGCTCGGTCGCGTCGCACGGCGCCTCTAACCTGGGCCCTCGTGACGCAGTTTCGACCGGCTCCCGCGATCGAGGAAGACCGCGCATTGGCCGAGGCATTCCGCGGCGGTGACGATGCTGCGATCCGGACCCTGGTCGAGCGTTTCGGTCCGCACGTCACGAGCCTGCTGACCGCGCACGGCGAAACGGCATCGACGATCGAGGTGTTCGTGCAGGCTTGGGTCGCGAGCGACGAGTTCGAGCCGGGGGCCGACTTCGGGCCGTGGCTCCGCTCGATCGCGGTCGACTCGCTCGATGGAGTCGTCGCACCGACCGATGCCGACGAGCAACGGTGGCAGCTCGTCGACGCCACAGCATCTTTCGAGAACTCGACACACGACGCGCTGCGCTCGTTCCATGCCGAGGGCGGCGTCTTGGACCCCGATGCCCAGCGCCACGAACTCCGTCTTCAGCGGCGACTTGCGCACCTCGGATCCGACGACGAGATCAACGCCATGCTCGCCGATCCGTTGGTCTGGGTGCGCGCGGAGGAAGACCTCGCTGGTCGCGTGGTCGCTCGGATCGCCGCTGCATCGGAGTCGGGCGTCGACGACGGCGGTGAGGACTCTCCTCCGTCGCGGTTCTCGCGCAGCGTCAGACCTGTGCTCCTCGGGATCGGAGGTGCGATCTTCGTGCTGTTCGCGGCGATCCTCGTGCTCAGCGCCGCCGGCGGTGAGGTCGACGAACCGGCGTTCACGGTCGACTTGATCCCCACGGGGCGCATCGTCGGGGTCGAAACGGGCGAGCTGATCGTGACGGAGCGGGACAGCGGCGTCGAACTCGATCTCGACGCATTCTCGCTGCCTCGTCGGAGTGGTGATCAGCTGTACTCGGTGGTGCTCGTGCTCGTTGATGGGACCGAGGTGGCGGCTGGCTCGTTCAACGAGGCGTTCGGTGCCCGCCTCACCGCCGGGGTCGATCTCGAGCGCGTCGAGAGGCTCTTCATCGCGTCATCTGTGCTCGGTGGCACGCCCAGCGAGGGCGCTGCGGTCTTGAAGGCCGACTTCCCCTCGGCTGGATGACCCGAGTCAGCGGGGCTCGCGGGGAAGTCCCAGAACGCGCTCGCCCAAGATGTTGCGCATGACGTTCGAGGTCCCGCCCATAATCGTGTACGCGGGGTCGTAGGCGAGGCCCTTGCCGACGTCGTCCCACAGCATCGCGTCGGCGCCGAGCGTGTCGGCGACGAATGCAGCGACGTCTTGCTCGTGCTCGGTGCAGAAGCACTTCGTGGCGGCGGAGAAGCCCTTTGGCGCCTGATGAAGTACCTCGCGGGTGACGAGGATTCGACCGAGGGTGTAGCCGGTCTCGATGCGAGCGATCGCCTGGCGAACCCGTGGGTCGGAGCGATCGGCTCGACGCTTGGCCAGTTCGAACAACGCCTTGTTGGAGACGAGTCGATCGATTCCGCCGCGCTCGTGCTCGAGCTGCACCATCGTCTGCTTGAAGGCGTTGCCCTCGACGCCGACGAGGTTGACCGCTGGGACGCGGACGTCACTGAAGAACACTTCGCAGAAGTGACGGTTCGTGGTCATGTCGGTGATCGGGCGGACCTCGATGCCGGGCAGATCCATCGGGACGATGATCTCGCTGATGCCTCGATGAGGCGGGCCATCGGACGAGGTGCGACAGATCAGGTAGCAGTAGTCGGCGTCCTCCCCGAACGACGTCCAGATCTTCTGACCGTTGAGCACGAAGTCGTCGCCGTCGCGCGTGGCGGTGGTGGCGAGCGAGGCGAGATCGGAGCCGGCGTCGGGTTCGGACATGCCGATGCACCAGGTGGTGTCGCCGGCGAGCATCCCGGGGAGGAACTCGGCCTGTTGATCAGCGGTGCCGTAGTTGATCAACGTGGGACCCATCTGACGATCGGCGAACCACATCGCGGCGATCGGCGCGCCGGCCGCGATCAGCTCCTCGCCGACGATGAGCCGATCGATCTGAGGTCGGCCGCCGCCACCGAACTCGACGGGCCAGGTCATGCCGATCCAGCCGAGTGCCGACATCTCCTTGGCGAACTCCTTCGAGAAGCCGTTGATCCAGGAGTCGTTGTGTCGGCCGTGGCGCTCGACGGCTTCTGCGGCGACCTTTCGGGCCTGATCACGCAGTTCGATCTGGTCGGGAGTCCAAGAGAAATCCATCGACGTCGATGGTACGCACGCACGGCGCGCGACACCAGATCGAGCGTCCCGCAGCGGCGGTGAGGTTCCGCTGGCATGTCGAACGGCCCTGTTCGGGCCCGGTCGACCGGAGCCCGCTATGGTGTAGACAAGTAGGAGACAAGTTGCCGCTCGCCGGTCCGTCTCCTGGAGCACATCCCCCACACGATCAAGTGAGCTGATTTCCATGACCGAGTCGACGATCATCTACACCATCACCGACGAAGCGCCAGCGTTGGCGACCTACTCGTTCCTGCCGATCGTGTCGGCGTTCGCAGGAGCCGCCGGGATCGATGTCGAGACGCGTGACATCTCCCTCGCCGGACGCATCATCGCCCAGTTCCCGGAGCGCCTGACCGAAGCACAACGAGTGCCCGACGCGCTCACCGAGCTCGGCGAGATCGCACTCACCCCCGGTGCCAACATCATCAAACTCCCGAACATCTCGGCATCGATCCCGCAGCTCAAGGCAGCAGTGGCCGAGCTCCAGGAGAAGGGCTACGACCTTCCCGACTTCCCGGACGATCCGAAGACCGACGAAGAACGCGACGTGCGCGCCAAGTACTCGGTGGCGCTGGGCTCAGCGGTCAACCCCGTCCTCCGACAGGGCAACTCCGACCGTCGGGCGCCCAAGGCCGTCAAGGAGTACGCGAAGAAGAACCCGCATTCGATGGGAGCATGGTCCGGCGACTCCCAGACCCACGTCTCCACCATGGGCGCGGGCGACTTCGCCTCGAACGAGCAGTCGGTGACGATCTCCGGTGCCGGCACACTGCGGATCGAGCACGTCGATGCCGACGGCTCGGTCACGGTGCTGAAGGAGTCGGTGCCGGTGCTCGACGGTGAGGTCGTCGACTCGACCGTGATGAGTGTGACTGCGTTGCGGTCGTTCCTCGCGGAGCAGGTCGCCGATGCCAAGGCGCAGGGCGTGCTGTTCTCGCTGCACATGAAGGCCACGATGATGAAGGTGTCCGATCCGATCATCTTCGGCCACGCCGTCGAGGTCTTCTTCGCTGACGTGTTCGAACAGTACGGCGACCAGCTGAAAGCCGCGGGCGCCAACCCCAACAACGGGCTCGGCGGGGTGTTGTCGGCCCTCGATTCGCTCGACGATGCCACCGCGACCGAGATCCGCGCCGCGTTCGACGCGGCGTTCGAGGCGGGTCCTGACCTGGCGATGGTTGATTCCGACAACGGAATCACCAACCTGCACGTGCCGTCCGACGTGATCATCGACGCCTCCATGCCGGCGATGATTCGCGACTCCGGGAAGATGTGGAACACGGCCGGTGAGCGCCAGGACGCCAAGGCGGTCATCCCTGACTCCTCGTACGCCGGGATCTACCAGGCGACGATCGACGACTGCATCGCCAACGGGGCCTTCGATCCCACCACGATGGGAACGGTTCCAAACGTCGGCCTGATGGCCCAGAAGGCCGAAGAGTACGGAAGCCACGACAAGACCTTCGAGGCGCCTTCTGCGGGCACCATCCGCGTGGTCGACGGCTCGGGCAGCACGCTCATGGAGCACGCCGTCGACACGGGCGACATCTTCCGTGCCTGCCAGGTCAAGGACGAGCCCGTTCGCGACTGGGTGCGCCTCGCCGTGTCACGGGCGCGGGCGACCGGTGCGCCTGCGGTGTTCTGGCTCGACAGCGGCCGCGCACACGATGCACAGCTCATCGAGAAGGTCAACGCGTATCTGCCAGATCACGACACCGAGGGGCTGACCATCGAGATCATGGCGCCCACTCAGGCCACGAAGTACTCGCTCGAACGGATGCGCCGCGGCGAGGACACGATCTCGGTCACCGGCAACGTGTTGCGCGACTACAACACCGACCTGTTTCCGATCCTCGAACTCGGCACCTCGGCGAAGATGCTCTCGATCGTTCCGCTCCTCAATGGCGGAGGTCTCTTCGAGACGGGTGCGGGAGGGTCGGCCCCGAAGCACGTGCAGCAGCTCGTGAAGGAGAACTACCTCCGGTGGGACAGCCTCGGTGAATTCCTCGCCGTGGGGGTGTCGTTCGAGCACTACGCCGACGTCACCGGAAACGCCGCCGCGAAGATGCTCGGTGAAACCCTCGACAAGGCGACCGGACAGTTGCTCGACAACGGCAAGTCGCCGGCACGTCGGCTCGGCTCGATCGACAACCGCGGCAGCCACTTCTACATCGCCCTGTACTGGGCACAGGCTCTCGCCGAGCAGACCGAGAATGCAGAGGTCGCTGCCCGTTTCGAGCCGCTCGCCAAACTGCTCACCGAGCACGAGCAGACCATCCACGACGAGCTTCTCGCGGTCCAGGGCGATCCGGTTGACATCGGCGGGTACTACCAGCCTGACGACGTGAAGGCCGGCGCGGTGATGCGTCCCAGCACCACGCTCACTGACGCCCTCGCCACGCTCTGATGCCGACGGTCGGGGCGCACCCGCCCCGGCCGTCTCGCTCGACTGCTCGTGGCGCCCTCAGGATGACGCCATGCGCGTCATGCTCACCGGAGCCAGCGGCTTCGTCGGCTCGAACATCGCGAAGGTGCTCACCGATCGCCACGGCGACCAGGTGATCGGCGATCGCGTCGACATCGTCGATCGAGACGCTGTGCTCCGTCACGTCCACGCCACTCGGCCAGACGCAATCGTGCACTGTGCGATCCTCAACGACTGGCACCTGATGATGGCCGATCGCGTCCTGGCGTGGAACGCGTACGTGGAAGCGACCCGGCACCACGCCGACGGCGCCGCGCGTTTGCGGGGCAGCGGATCCCCTACGACACCTCGGTCTCGGCAGTTGCCACGTCGGCCACACTCGGTACTCCCTTGCCCGTACTTCGCGAGCTCCTCGAGTAGTTCCGAGTCGAGCGTGCGACCGGGGCCCTCGCCCCTGTCTGACGGTCACCGGAAACACACCGAGACGGGCCGGTCGTCGGGTCCTCGATCAGTGTCCCCGAGGCGGTGCCGGCTCGCCGAAGAGTGATGTGATCGTGGTGAGTTCCGCGTCGGACCTGCCGGTCACGTCGGTTGAGTTCGCAGCGCCCCCGTACTCGTTGATGCCGAGCGCTTCGCGGTCGTGCTCAGACGTCGCGAAAACGCCACCATCGAGTTGGATGCCGGTGCCGTCGGCGACGCGGACGAGGCCGTTGAAGATCGCGATGGTCGCTGCCGCTTCCTCTGTTGCTCGCTCACCGATCTCGGCGGCCAATGCCTGTCGGGCCTCGGCGATGGCCGTCACCTCCGCTGGGTCCGGCTCGACGAGTCCGCACGGGGTCGTCTGCACCGCGTTGGTGAACGCCAGCAGGGCAGCGCTGGCCGGGACGCCCATGTCGCCGACGAAGGCGGGGTCGACCGAGGCGGCCACGTCGATGTCGAGGCCGGCGATCTCGCTGCTCGCACGGAGCAGCGTCGTGTGGGATGCCGTTCAATAGAAGCACTCGCTCAGTGCGGTCGTCCGACTTGCGACGAGTTCGGCCTGGGGCCGGCTGAGCGCCTCGTCCCAGGCCAGGTCCATGAACGCAGCGCCGCGTGAGTAGTGGCTGGTGACCAGGGCGCGCCAGGTGGCGTTGGTGGTCGGCACCATGCTGAGCGTGCGGCTCACGTTCGCCAAGGTCTTCTCGGTGCTCTGGCTGACCCACGCCCCGACATCGCCGAGGCCCTCAGGGCGGTGCCGTGCCGGCTCGCCATCGGTCGGCTCGGGGATGGTGGCGGTGGCGAGCCCCATCGCGTGGGTGTAGCGGTCGATGGTCATGGCGATGGCGCCCAGACCGACCAGCTCGGTGTAGGTCTCCTCGCCGAGTTCGGCCATCTGCGTGTCGGCCCAGGCCCGGGTCAGGCGGCCGGGATCGGACGCGACCCGATGCAGCACCTCGACGGCTGCGGCGGGGAGCTCGTCGGTCGCCTGATGCCGGCCTGCGACCGACGTCGGCGACAGCGCAGCTCGACGGGCGCGGTCGAGGGGATCGGTGGCGGCCTCGCGGAGCTCCTGCCATGCGTCGGCGCGCTGGTGTCCGGTCAGCCAGTCGCCGGGCTGGGCCAGTGCTGCGATGGCAGCGTGGTGGCTCTGCTCGATCGTGCCCATCGCCCGAGAGTAGCGCTCCGCCGCCCTCGGGCGCTGGGGAGCGTCAGTCGGTCTGCGAGTAGAAGTCGCGCAAGACATCGAAGGCGAGTTTCTTGTCGCCTTCCTCGCTGACCAGACCCTTGCGGTTGTAGCCGTCCTGGATCCCCGGCAGGACGCGTACCGGTGCACGGAAGTCCTTCAGGATCCACGGCGAGAGTCCGGCCACCACGCCTTCGGTGGTCGTGTCGGACCGGTTCGCTCGGACCATGGCGATCTGGGCGTCGTACAGCGCCTTCTGGAACTCCTCGGTCCAGATCTCGTCGGGTTCGCCGTGGAGACCCTGCTTCGCGCCGCCGCCCATCTCGGTGAAGATCACCGGCTTGTCGAACGGTGTCGACCACGTGGTCGTGGGGATCGCGTCGCGATCGCCGTAGTACCAACCGAGGTACTGATTGACGGCGAGTACGTCGACCACGTCGCCGAGGGGATCGTCGACGTGGTGGTGCAGATCGCTCGTCGGCAGCGTGAGCAACGCCGCCGACACCAGGCGGGTCGGATCGAGTGCGCGTGCACGATCTGCCAGCGATGTCAGGAAGGCGGTGCGCTCGGGGCCCGGCAGCGTCTCGTTGGCCACCGACCAGAAGATCACCGAAGCTCGCGCCCGGTCTCGGAGGATGAGCTCGTCGAGCTGGTCGGTCGCGTTGGCGAGGACGTGTGCCTCACCGAACGCGATGCCCCAGTAGACGGGGAGCTCGCACCACGTCAGGATGCCGCGGCGGTCGGCTTCGCGAACCATGTGTTCGTCGTGTTGGTAGTGGGCGAGGCGGACGAAGTTCACGCCGAGGTCATCGGCGAGGTCGAACAGTTCGGCGGCATCGTCGGGCCCGTGCGAGCGGCGTCCGCCCGTGAGCGCCTCGGCATGCATCGAGATGCCCCGCAGGAAGGTGGGCTCGCCGTTGACCAGGATCGTGGCGCCATCGGTGGCCACCGTCCGAAAACCCACCTGGTCGTGCACGACGTCGTCGCCACACGTCCATTCGACGTCGTACAGCCGTGGCGCGCCGGGTTGCCATCGCTCGGGCACGACGTCCAGCTCGAAACGCTCCTCCACGATCTCGTCGACGCCGAGTTCTGGGACCTGGAGCCGGACCGGGAATTGCGCACCCGCCAACTCGAATCCTCCGACGACTCGCCCATCGGGATTCATCGTGAGCCATGCATGCCGGAGGAACGTCTCCGGGACGAACACGAGGTCGACGGACCGCGTGAGGCCGCCGAAGTTCCACCAGTCCGATCGCATCGCCGGCACGCGGTCCGGTTCGCGCCGATTGTCGACCTGGATGACGAGCGAATGGTCGCCAGGCTCCAGACGTCCGGTCAGCTCGACCGCGAAGGGTCCGAATCCTCCGGCGTGTGTCGCGATCTCGTGGCCGTCGACGAAGATGCGCGACGTGTGATTGGCAGCGCCGATGTGCAAGAACACACGCCCGGCGCCGACCTTGGCAGGCCCGATCGTGACGATGCGGCGGTA
>JBGCFW010000221.1:0-6594 GCA_045107155.1 Ilumatobacter sp.
CAGGACGGACGAGGACCCGGTGACGAAGGCACGGTTTTGCGATCTGCTTGACCTCGTCCGGGGTCACGAACCCTCGGCCAGACAGCCACGCCCACGCCTTCGACGCGTGGAGCATCCACGTCATGCCGCGCGGCGAGACTCCGAGTTGGAGCGATGGGGACTCACGACTCGCCCTGGCGAGGTGGACGATGTAGCGCAGCACCGCAGGCTCGACGGTGACGGCATCGATCTCGCGACGAGCGGCCAGCAGATCGTCGATCGTGGCGACGGGGCGCACGAGGTCCCCCGCATGAGGGTTCATCCCAGCGTGATGTCGCACCAACATCTCGTGTTCCTGCTCCTCGGACGGGTAGCCGACCACGAGCTTGAAGAGAAACCGGTCGAGCTGCGCTTCCGGCAATGGGAACGTGCCCTCGTACTCGATGGGATTCTGTGTCGCGATGACCAGAAACGGTCGAGGCAACGGATGCGTGGTTCCCTCGATCGACACCTGTCGCTCTTCCATCGCCTCGAGCAATGCGGCCTGGGTCTTCGGAGGAGTCCGGTTGATCTCGTCAGCGAGGAGCAGGTTGGTGAAAACCGGGCCGCGACGGAAGCGGAACTGCGGGGCCTGCCCGGGAGCCTGATCGAGCACGGAGAGCCCGACGACGTCGGACGGCATCAGGTCGGGAGTGAACTGCACGCGCCCGAACTCCATGTCGAACGCCCGAGCGAGCGTCTTGGCGAGGAGCGTCTTGGCCACGCCCGGAACGCCTTCGAGCAACACGTGTCCGTCGACGAGCAGCGCCGTGATGACGCCACTCAGAACACCCTGCTGGCCGACCACCACTTTGCCGACCTCTTCGCGAACGGCCATGACCGCCTCGCGAGCCGACGACGCCTCGTTGGGCGGTGGCGCGATCCCGACGGGCGGACCGGTTGGTGGAGGCGGATGTTCGATCATGACGTGGCGGTCCTTTCGGAATTCGCTTGGGAGGAGTCGTCGACCTTCGGTACTTCGCCGAGCGCAGCGGAGCGAATCCGGTGGATCTGATTCGCGATCGTGACGAGCATCGCATCGTCGGGAACCGATCCGTCGAGCACGCGTCCGACGAGTCCCGGTTCGATCGGGCACTGCGCGCTCACCCAGGCATCGAGCTCGGCGGACGACGTGGTCGCTGCGAGGCCGTACGTGGCACACAGGTCGCGGCGCAGACGCTCGCGGAGGAGCTGAGCTGCCCGGTCCCGGTGGTGTGCTCGCTGCATCAGGTTGCCCGTGGCCGACACGAGCTCGCTACCCGCCACCGGCGTCGCCAGCGGTTCACGGCGAACCGCACCGACGCGGATGGCGCGCGAACTCGCGAACACGACGAATGCCAGTGCAGCGAGGCCGAGCGCCATCCACACGCCCCGCGGCACGAGATCGAACAACGTGTCGTCTCCCTGGCCGACGTCTTCGACGTTGCCGGTCGCGCTGCCGGTTCCGACGACGATCATCACGTCGGAATCGGCCGCTGGCATCAGGAGCGCGACAGCGAGGCCTGCGTTATCAGCGAATCGAAGATCCCGGTTGGTGAACGGCTCATTGTCCCCGAGTCCGATCACCAGACCCTCGCCGACCTGGCGAACGACCACGAACGATCGACCGCCGGCCGGTGGGATTGCGTCGGTGAGGCACTGCGGCTCGCTCGGCCCGACCGGGAACAGCAGGCCGTCGCGGACGAACACGCCGCGAAGGTCAGCGAGTGCTGCGATCGTGCACGTTCCTGGTCCGACGTTGGCTTCCACGCGAGGATCCAAGCGCGCAAACGACGCGTCGAGCTCGCCGCGGATCTCCACCGCCCCACCGTCGAGCCCTGCGCCACCATGCAACGAGCTGTCGGGGTCGGCAACGACGACCACGCCGCCGGCTTCGGCGAATTCGACAACGGCTCGTCGCTGATCGAGGTCGAGCTGATCGACCAGCACGAGCAGCCGGGTACCGGCGATGCGATCTGTGCCCGGGACCCGTCGCGAGTCGCTGACGTCGCCGCCGGCGGCATCGAGGGTGAGCACGAGGCCACGCGCACCGTCGGCACGCCCCGACCGAGGGTCGAACGCATCGGGCACCGGGCGAGCGCGGATGAGCAGCAGGACGACGAGTGCGAGCGCGACGACAGCAAGTGCTGCGCCGACGGCTCGGAGCGCACTCGGGCTGTCGGCGACGGCCTGGCGCGCCATCAGCGGCGGACCCCGGCGGTCGACCGACGACTCGGGCTGCGTTCGAGCGCCGCCAGCACGACGGATTCGGCGGCCACGAATTCCTCGTGATCGGTCGACGTCACCTCTCCGTCGTCGAACCATGCTGCGTCGAAGAGATCGGCCGCTGCATCGAACGAGCGAGTCACGCCCTGGGCGGTGCGCGCCGCGTCGGCGCCGAGGCGTTCGACCGTCTCGGCGACCTGTGCGCGTTCTTCGCCCGATGTTCGTCCGGGGATCTCATCGACATATCCGGATCGAGCAAGGTCGCCCAGGAGCGCTCGGTACCGGCAGCGGATCGCCTGACGGAAGTCGCCGCGCCCGAGGTGCTCCGCGGCGAGCTGCCGCCAGCGGTCGGGAGGAGTCTGATCGTCGAGGACCCGGCCGCCGAGGATCGCGTCGATGTCCTCGTCGAGGTCCCCAGCTGCGTCGTCGCCATCGAGTGAGCCGCTGGTGGCTCGCCAACGGGTCACCAGCCAGATCACACCGACGAGGAGCCCCAGGACCAACGCCACGACGAGCACGTTGGCCAGCAAGGAACCGATCCACGGATCAGGGATGTCGGGCGGGTCGGGGGGCGCGTCGGGTGTCGGCGGGTCGCACACACGCCCGGGAGCAGTCACATCGCAGGCGCGATCTCGAACGTCATCGGGATCGACGTCGATCGGTCCGAGCGGGTCGATCGAGCCGAGAAGTCCGGGTGCGACACTCACGCGTTCCGCACCCCGAAGGCGAGGTCGGCATCGGCGATCAGGTCGAGCCCCTCGGCCGCCACTCGCAGTTCGAGATACAGCTGCGCCGTCGACATCGCGATGAGTGGCACCACGAAGAGGACGGCGAGCTGCACACTGACACCCGCGACGACGTCGACCGCGTCACCGAGCCGGACGAATCCGAACGACTCGAGCGAGGGAATCAAGGTCACCAGACCGGTGCCGAACGCAGCGCCCAGCACCGTCGAGAGCAACACGAAGCCCAGGCAGCTACTGAATCGGCGCCTCACCAGCTGCCATGACCGCACCGCAGCCGCGTACGGGCCGAGCGACTCGGCAACCATCACCGGCACGACCATCAGCGTCGCTGCCGCCGACGGCCAGGCGAGGAGCGCGAAGAGCATCGCGAGCGCAGCGAGACCATCGCCGTCGCTGACCGCGAGCAGCGCTGCCATGAGAACGAACCACCAGTGGGTCAGCAGCCATGCCGAGAACACCGCTGGCGTGCGCCGCAGAGTTCTGCCGAGTGCGACGCGGAGCGTGACGGGCTGGCGCATGCGGTCACCGAACAGGATCGTGCAGCACAGGAATCCGACGACTGCCGTGGTGACGCTCACGAACACAGCAGCCAGGAAGACCCCGATGTCCTCGCGTCCGGTGGACGCGCTGCCGGGCACGGTGCTGGCGGTCGGGACGAATCGGTCGTCGGCCACGACCGTCAACCAGAGGTTCAACGCCACGGCCGGAACGAGGATGAGCGCTGCGCCGAGCATCACGTCGCGAAGGCGCGACCGAAAGATCCGACCACCCCCGTCGAACGCAGAGAGCACGGGGCTGCGAGTGCGTTTGAAGCGCGGCGCCGCCGAGGTGGAGCGAAGGGCCGGACGCTCGCTGCGACGGGGCACCGACGCAACAGCGTCAACAGGCTCCCAGTCACTCATCGCCCACATCATCGCCCACCGAGCGGCCCTCGTCACACCGAGCGGCCCCGGTTAGTGTCGCCCGTCGATGCACGGCTACGACTCGACGAGCTACGGCGATGGCTTCGCCGACGTCTACGACGAGTGGTACGCCGACGTGACGGACGTTCCCGCCACGATCGAGCTGGTGCGATCGGTCGCCGGTGCGGGTGGCCGGGTGCTCGAGTTGGGGGTCGGGACCGGGCGTCTCGCACTGCCCATGGCCGAGGCCGGGCTGGTCGTCACGGGCGTCGACACGAGCGCAGCGATGCTCGAGCGACTCGCTGATGATCCGCGGTCTTCCGACGTGACGGCGATTCAGGGTGACATGGTCGACGGTCTGCCCGAGGGGCCCTTCGATGTCTGCCTCGTGGCGTACAACACGCTGTTCAACCTGCTCGACGCCGACGCACAGCGACGGTGCTTCAGCGAGGTCGCGCACCGACTCGGGCCGGGCGGCGCGTTCGTCGTCGAAGCGATCGTGCCCGATCGAACGACGCCTGCCGGGCGCGAGGTGGGCGTCCGTTCGATGACCACCGACCGGGTCGTGCTGTCGGTGTCCGACCACCGCCCCGACGAGCAACGCACCAGCGGACAGTTCGTCGAGCTGACCGAGGCGGGCGGTGTCCGCCTCCGGCCGTGGGCGATTCGCTGGGCCGAACCCGCAGAACTCGACGCCATGGCCGCAGCTGCCGGCTTGCAGCTCGAACGGCGCCTTGCCGACATGGCAGGCGCACCGTTCGACGACCACAGCGTCCAGCACGTCAGCGTGTACCGAGCCCGGTGAGGTCTGCGACGACCGTCGCACCCGATGGGACCGCCGGTGGCGGCGCGGTAGCGTGGCGATTCTGATGCAGATGGAACGGGTCCGCGAGCCGGGTGACCTCCGGGGGCTGAACGAGGCCGAGCTGGCCGAACTGGCCACGGAGATCCGCGAGTTCATCGTGTCGGCGGTCTCCGAGGTGGGTGGGCACCTCGGTTCGAACCTGGGCGCCGTCGAATTGACGCTGGCACTGCACCGCGTCTTCGAATCTCCGAACGACGCGATTCTGTGGGACACCGGTCACCAGGCCTACGTCCACAAGATCGTGACCGGGCGCCAGAAGGGCTTCGAGACCCTTCGCCAAGCCGGCGGGCTCTCGGGCTACCCGAGTCGCGAGGAGTCGCCACACGACCTCATCGAGAACAGTCACGCGTCCACCGTGCTCGCGTATGCCGATGGTTTGGCCTCGGCACGCGATCTCGGCGCCGACGACCGACGCCACATCGTCGCCGTGATGGGCGATGGGGCGATGACCGGCGGGATGGCCTACGAGGCGCTGAACAACATGGGCCACCATCGCCGCGGCGTGATCGTCGTGCTGAACGACAACGGCCGGTCGTACGCGCCCACCATCTCGAACCTCTCGGCGAACAGCCAGGGCGTCGACGAGATGGCCGACCATCCGTCGATGGGCCGACCCACCTTCACCGATCGGGTCACCGGCAAGCTCTCGCACGCACTCACCGACATCCGCCAGAACCCCGTCTACGTCCGACGCCAGCGCCGGATCGAAGACTTCTTGCAGGGGCTTCCGGTCGTCGGCAACCAAGCGGGCTCCGCGATGGACGCGTTCAAGGCCGGCGTCCGCGAGTTCCTCCAGCCCCCCTCGTTCTTCGAGGCGCTCGGGGCTCGCTACATCGGCCCGTTCGACGGCCACAACATCGCGGAGATGGAGGAGGCCTTCCACAACGCGATCGCACTCTCGACCGAGGGGCCGATCGTCGTTCACGTCCTCACGCAGAAGGGACGCGGCTACTCCCCCGCGGAGGACGACGACGAGAAGAACTTGCACGATGCACCGCAGTTCGATCCAGCGGTCGGGCCTCCCGAGTCCGCTGCGAGCGGATACACCAAGGCATTCTCCGACGCGCTGCTCGACGTCGCCGAGCAGGACCCGAGGATCGTGGCCATCACCGCTGCGATGCCCGGGCCGACCGGCCTGTTGCCGTTCGAAGCTCTCTACCCCGATCGCTTCTTCGACGTCGGTATCGCCGAACAGCACGCGGTCACGAGCGCGGCCGGCATGGCGATGGGTGGATTGCGGCCGGTGGTCGCCATCTACTCGACGTTCCTGAACCGGGCATGGGACCAGGTCGTCTACGACGTCGCCATGCATCGACTCCCGGTGATCTTCTGCCTCGACCGCGCCGGCGTCACCGGGCCCGACGGATCGAGCCATCACGGCGTCTACGACATGGCGCTGTTGTCGAAGGTGCCGGGGATGCGCGTGCTGGTGCCATCGAGCGCCCAGGAACTCGAGCGGATGCTGCACGATGCGACCGAGCTGACCGACGAGGGCCCGGTCGTGATCCGCTACGCCCGCGGCGCAGCACGCCACGTCGACGATGACCAGGTCGGTTCCGGCCTGGCTGCGCGGTCGGTCGTGCGCTCGGCGGCACCGGGTGACCAGGTGTGCGTGGTCGCAATCGGCAAGATGCTCGAGACCGCCGAGGAGGCGGCCGGCAAGCTCGCCGCCTCGGGACAGGCAGACGTGACCGTGTGGGACGCTCGATGTTGCGCACCGCTCGACCCGGAGATGATCGCTGATGCAGCGCGGCACCGAGCCGTCGTCACGATCGAGGACGGCATTCGCGACGGCGGTATCGGCATGTCGATCGCCGCGGCGATCGCCGCCATCGACGGCACGGTCCCGGTCACCTCA
>JBGCFW010000222.1:0-3432 GCA_045107155.1 Ilumatobacter sp.
GGGACCTCAGTGACGGAGAGGACGAGATGGTCGGCGATCCGTTGACGATACGTGCCGTGGAACCGCTCCATGACCAAACACGGACGCCCAGCGACGGTCGTCGCAGCGCTGTACACCGTCACGATGTTCGGATGACGCGACAGGATCCCCATCGCCCGGCACTCGCGTTCGAACACCGACAGGTCGCCCGATGCAGAATCGCCGCCGAGCACCTTGATGGCGACCGGTCGACTCATGCGAGTCTCGATGGCACCGTAGACCGTCGAGAACCCGCCGCTGCCGATCTCGTGGAACTCCTCGAAACCCTCGACCAGATCGAGCGCCGGGGCGTCATCTTCCTTCATCCCTCGAGGGTGACCGGGGGGTGCGCCCGCAGGAATTCCATCGCCCCAGCTGCCGTGTCGGCACTGCCGATCAGCGCCGCATAGGGCCGATCACCGGCGAGCGTGCGCAAGAGCGGCTCGGCGGGAAGCTCCTCGTTCCAGAACGCTCGATCGAGGAAGACCATCGGACTGACTTCACCGAACACGTTGTAGTGGTTCTGCGTCGCGTCCTGGAAGACCTCCTGGGTCGTGCCGGCGGCGCCCGGCGCGAAGACCACGCCACGGGTGGCGATCGCGAGCAGCCCGTCTTCGCGAATCGAGTTCGCGAAGTACTTGGCGACGTGCGTCGCGAACTGATTCGTCGGCTCGTGCCCGTAGAACCATGTCGGCACCGCCAAGCTCTCCTCGCCACCGGGAAATGCCGCGAGGACCCGCGCACCGGCTTCGAGGTACCCATCGGTCGCCCGATAGTCGATCTCGGCGGACAGCAGCTCGAGCGCGTCGTCGAGTGCTTCGTCGCGATGCGGCGCGAGCCACGCGCCGAGATTCGCTGCCTCCATCGCACCGGGTCCACCTCCGGTGGCCACGTGCCAGCCGGCTCGGGCCATCTCTCGGCCGAGCTCCACCACGACGCGATACGCCGGATCGGTGCGAACCATCGAGTGGCCACCCATCACCGCGACGACATCCGGCCGCACCACGAGGTGATCAGCGAGAGCATCGTCGATCGCGTGGTCGTGAAGTCGACATGCCAGCGCGTCCATCACGGTCGGCGAACCCGACCCGTGTCGCCGCGTCCAGTGGTAGATCCGGCTGTCGAGTGCGAGGTCGAAGGAGCCAGCGTCACCCTGCTGCCACCCATCGAGCAACTCACCCTGGAGGTAGAGGCGCGGGCGGTACGGATCGAATGGCACGTCGGGCAGCTCGGGAAACACGACACCGCCGGCTGCGATCACGACTCGTAACGCCTCGGTCTCGAGCGCACAGCCGAGGAACACCGCCCCACCACAGTCGATCGATCGCAGCGAGGCGGTACGACCGCCGAGATCGACGCCCTGGATGACCATCCCATCGAGCCGCTCGTGCGATTCGACGACTGCGTCGAAGGTCTCGAGGTCGTGGATCTCCCGCATCGACGACTCCGGGGTCAGACCCTCGCGGCGTCGTGCGCGGCGGGCACCGGAAGCACTCCGCCACCGTCGAGCATCTCGAGGATGTCATCGAAGGGCACCACCCGCGAGAAGTGATAGCCCTGCAGGAGCTCGCAGCCCAACGTCCGCAGCGTCGCGAGTTGTTCTGCGGTCTCGACGCCCTCTCCCACCACCGTGTTCCCGAGAGCATGGGCGAGCTCGATCACGTGTCGGACGATCACCGCATCACGATCGCTGGTTGCGACATCGCGGACGATCCCGTGATCGAGCTTGAGTTGGCTGACGTTTCGCCAACGGAGCCGGTCGAAGGTTGCGTACCCCGTGCCGAAATCGTCGACGGAGATGTCGGCGCCGAGCGCCGAGAGTCGATCGATCGCGTGACCGGTCGAGTTCTCGTCGTGAAGATCCCGTTCGGCCACTTCGAACACGAGCTGCTCCGGCCGAGCCCCGGTGCGCGCACACATCGCGGTGAACCAGTTCTCGAACTCGGGGTCCTCGATCGCCCGGACCGGAACGTTGACAGCAACAGCGATCGGCGAGCCCCGCACCGCGAGCGTGGTGGCGGCGACTGCGGCTGCCTCGACCGTGGCCCGGGTGAAGTCACCCGCCCGGTCGGACAACAAGATCGAGTCCAAGAACGCAGCCGGCGTGAGCGTGCCGAGCACCGGGTGTTCCCATCGAGCCAGCCCTTCGACTGCTGCAATGCGGTGGTCGGCGGCGTCGACGATCGGTTGAAAGTGGAGGACGATCTCGCCGGCAGCGAGCGCAGCTGGCACTTGCGTCGACAGCAACGAGCGCCGCTCGAGCTCGTCGCCCATGAGGCGGTCGAACACCACGGACGTGAGATGGCGATGCTTCGCGATGTACATCGCCATGTCGGCGTGTCGCATCATCGTCGATCGGTCAGCCGCCCCCGGCTCCGCCTGGACGATGCCAGCGGAGATCGACGTGGTCACGTTCACGCCGCCGATCCCCATCGGCTGCGACAGCCGCTCGGCCAGGGCGAGGAGACGGCGCGACACCACCGAGGTGTCGATCGAATGTCGATACACGAGTGCGAACTCGTCGCCACCGAGACGTGCGACCAAGCCAATCCCCTGCATCGACTCGAGAATCCGGTCAGCGACGACGCGCAGCATCGAGTCGCCCGCCTCGTGACCAAAGGTGTCGTTGACTTCTTTGAATCGATTGAGGTCGATGAGCACGAGATGGTGGCGAGCGGTCGCCTCCAGCCGTTCGAGTTCCGCGTTCAACGCGCGACGGTTCGCGAGTCCGGTCAACGGATCGGTCTTGGCTTCCGCGGTGACCCGCCCGAGACCGATCTGCTGCGCAGTGACATCGACGGTGAACCCGTGCAGTTCGACACGATCGCCCCGGTCCACGACGCGGGAGGTGTCGTGCAGCCAGATCCAACGGCCGTCCTCCGTGCGCACGCGCCCGATTCGTTCGATGATCTGACCGTGGCTCAGCGTCGCCGGGTCCACCCGAAAATTGTCACGGTCGTCGGGGTGAACGACCCTGATCCGATCCATGGTCATCCAGTCGTGGTACGACCAGCCCACGACGCGCTTGACGTCGCCACTCAGCCGTACGGGACCGGTCGCGAGGTCGGTCACGTGAGCGATGCCGCCTGCCGCATCGATCGCGAACCGAAGGTCGTCTTTCGTTGCGTCCAACGAGTTCTGCACCTCTTCACCGAGCGCGCCGAACGACAGCCCGAGAACGGCGACGAGGCCAGCCGCTCGCTCGACATACTCCGCGTCGACAATCAGGCCGACCACGAACACGAGAATCGGGACCAGCACGGCCAGGCGGAAGTAGGTCGAGCGCGGCAACGGCACCGAATGACCGGCCACCAACGCGGCCAGCGCGACCACCGCCAGCCAGAAGTACGCAGGGTCCAGGAGGACAGCGATGTGCGCAATGGCGACGGCGTGGATGGGGAACCTTTTTTTTTT
>JBGCFW010000223.1:0-6892 GCA_045107155.1 Ilumatobacter sp.
CGCAGCGGACGGGGGAGGAGGTGGCGCGACGGGAGTGGTGGACATGGGCACCAGCCTGCCAAATCGACAGCGCCACGCCATCCACCGTTTGGTGGAGATGAATCACCCACCAGGATGATCTGCGCGAACGCTCGATCCGGACGCGAAACAGCGTCAGCGCCCGCCGGCCTCGTTCACTCGCCGGGAACGACGAGGCCGGACTCGTAGGCTGCCAACACGGCTTGCACACGGGCCCGGGCGCCGAGTTTTGCGAGAATTCGCCCGACGTGGGTCTTGACGGTCGCCTCGCCGAGGAACAGCTGCGCAGCGATCTCGCTGTTGTTCATCCCTCGCGCCATCAGGGCGATCACCTCGCTCTCGCGTGCGGTGAGGTCGGTGATTCCCGGGAACGCCTCGGGCTGGCCGGCCGGGCGGCGTGCGACTTCGTCGATCAGGAGTCGAGTGACCGATGGTGCGAGCAGGGCGTCACCTGCGGCGACGACGCGAATCGCGTCGACCAGTTGCTCAGGTGGCGCGTCCTTGAGCAGGAAACCGCTGGCGCCTGCCCGCAGCGCGGTGTGGACGTAGTCGTCGAGGTCGAATGTGGTGAGCATCATCACACGTGCACGGGTGTCGGTCTGACAGATCCTCTCGCATGCTTCGATCCCGTCCATCCGGGGCATACGCACGTCCATCAGGATCACGTCGGGCTGAGCGCGGTCGATCATGTCGACGGCATCGATGCCATCGCCGGCCTCCCCGACCACCGAGATGTCCGACTCGGACTCGAGGATCATGCGGAAGCCCGTCCGGACCATCGCCTGATCATCGACGATCATCACCCGGATCATCGTTCGTCGCCGACGGGCACCGCATCGCCCGCGCGTCGCTCCGCTGGCCGGTCCGTACTTCGCGATCGCGAACGATCGAGCGGCAGGCGAGTGAGGAGTCGCCAACCCGGCTCGGCGGGCCCGGCATCGAGGCTTCCGCCGACGGCCTCGACGCGTTCGCGCATGCCGACGAGGCCATATCCTCCGTCGCCGTTGGGCCGAGCTGATGAGGATCGACCGTTGTCGCGAACGACGATGTCGAGGGTCGCGGCGCCCAACTCGACCTCGACGTCGACTCGTGTGACGTCGACGCCGTGGCGGCGCACGTTGGTGAGGCCCTCCTGGATCAATCGGAACGCCGTGAGGTCGGTGCCGGCGTCGACGCGCCCGAGCTCATCGAGTCCGTTCGTTCGCAGGTGGATCGGGAGATCGGACGAGGCCATGAGCAGATCATCGAGACGCGTGAGGCTCGGTTGGGGGACCCGGAGGCCGCGACCGTCGCAGAGTTCATCGTCGACGTCGCGTCGGAGCACGCCGAGAATGCTGCGGAGTTCGTTGATCGCCGAGCGGCCCGTCGACTCGACCTGATCGAGGGCGGCAGCGGCGTCGCTCGGTGAACGCTCGATGCTTCGTCGCGCCGCTGCGGCCTGGATCACCATCGCGGTCACCGAGTGCGCGACCACGTCATGGAACTCTCGCGCGATTCGGGTGCGTTCGTCGGTGACCCGCTGCTGCGCGAGCAGGTCGCGTTCACGTTCAGCGCGTTCGAGACGTTCGAGCAGGGCGTCGGCAGCCTCTCGGCGCTGACGGAGGTTGTCGCCGAGCACGTAGGCGGTGACCAGGACGACCGTCGATGACACGAACGAGCCGAGATCGAACTCCGAAGCGATTAGACCGACGACGAACAGCAACGCGATGGCCGTCGTGGTGATGATCAGGGTGCGCCGCCGTTCCGGACCGGTCGCGTGCGCTCCGAGCGAGTAGTAGGCCACGAGGACACCGAGGAACCCGGAACCGTCGACGTCTGCGAATCCTGCGATGAGGAACGCGGTCACCACCACCCAGATGGATGCGATCGGTGCCGTGCGGCGCCACGCGATCGGGAACACGGAGGCGAACACCACGATCGCGGTCCACCAACTCGGGTCCACGAAGTCTCCGGAGTCGTCGAAGTCCAGCAGGTGGAACGTCAGCGAGAGTGTCGTGAGGAGCACGGCCAGGAGCCCGTCGGCCTGGCGCGGATGGGTTCGAAGCCACTTGATGGGTCCGGGTCGCCGCGCGGCGGTCGCGTCAATCGGCTCCATGCCGGTCGACGCTACTCAGGTGTGATCGCTCGCTCATCCGACCAGAGGGTGATGTGCCGTACGCTCGCCGGGTGATGTCATGCGTTTCGTGCTCGCAGCCGCTTGCCGAAGGTGCACGCTTCTGCTCGTTCTGTGGGCATCCGGTCGCGTCTCCATCGGGAGAGGAGCGCCGTGTCGTGACGGTGCTCTTCGCCGATCTCGTCGGGTACACCGCGCTCTCGGAGCGGCTCGACCCCGAGCGCGTGAAGCGCGTCGTCGACGGAGCGTTCGAACTGATGATCGGTGAGATCGAGCGGTTCGGTGGCAGCGTCGACAAGGTGCTCGGCGACGGCATCCTCGCCCTGTTCGGCGCGCCGATCGCGCACGAGGACGATGCGGATCGTGCGGCTCGAGCGGCGATCGAGATGCATCGCCGCCTCGCCGACTACGTCGACGACGAGACGGACCAGGCGCACCGTCTGCAGCTTCGCATCGGCGTCAACACCGGTGAGGTCGTCGTCGGCACGGTTTCAGGGACCGACGATTACACGGCGATGGGCGACGTCGTGAACGTGGCATCCCGCCTGCAGACCATGGCCACGCCGGGCGCCACTTACATCGGCTCGAGCACGAACGCCCTGCTCTCGCCCGCGATCGAGCGCGTGCTCGTCGCCGACGCCGAGGTGCGCGGGAGAGAGCAGACCGAGCGAGTGCGCCGTCTGACCGGGCGGTTCCAGCGGCCGGATGCCACGTCGCGCTATGACCTTCCGTTCGTGGGTCGCACCGGCCAGCGCGAGCTGTTCAGTTCGGTGATGAACCTCGTCGTCGAAGGCCGAGGCGCCTTGGTCTCGGTCACCGGCGAGGCGGGGAGCGGCAAGACGCGCCTGGTCAACGAGATGCTCGCCCGCTTTCCGAGCCGAAATGCCGTGGTGTTCTCGGGCGTGTGCGCTCCGTACGGAGAGACCAACGTGTGGGCGCCGATCGCCACGGCGCTCAACCGGCTGGTCGGCAGTGATCGCCATGCGAGCCCCGAGCGACTGCGCGAGTTGATCCAGGAGAAGGGCCTCGAGCTGTACGGGTTCGACCACGACGCCCGGCTCCACCGCTTCGTCGAGGCGACCCTCCACCTCTTCGGTCTGCCGTCGGAACTCGATCGCGTGCCCCCAGGGCAGGCCCGAGAGGTGCTGATGCAGGTCGTGGTGGAAGGCGTGCACCGGCGGTCCCAGGGCACACCGGTCGTCGTGTGGATCGACGACCTCCAATGGGCCGACCCGCTGCTGCTCGAGTTGCTCGGCCGGCTCGTTCGCTCGATCCACGATCAGCCCGTGTTGCTCGTCACGTCGCAACGCGATGATGCCGAGATCGCGTGGCCGCCGGCCCAGGAGCAGCAGGTCACCATCGGCATGCCGCTCGAGCCGCTGAACCGCGCCGAATCCGACGAGTTGCTCACTGCGGTACTGGGTGACGTGATCGGCGGCTCGCTCGCCGATCAGCTCTTCGAACGGAGCGGCGGGAACCCGCTGTTCCTCACCCAGCTGGCCGAGGTCGCCAGAGATCATCCGGGTGACGAAGCGCTGCCCGGGTCGCTGCGAGCCATCATCGCGGCGCGACTCGATGTGCTGCCGTCGCGGCAACGTCTGGTGATCGACAACGCGGCCGTCCTCGGGGCGACCGGGCCCACCGGCGCGCTCGAGCGTTTCGCCCGAGAACTCGATCAGCCGTACGAAACGTCCGACTTCGGTGCGCTGGTCGAGGCGGGCCTGCTCGACGTGGAAGACGAATGGTGGCGTTTCCGGTCCGACGTGGTGCGCGAGGTCGCGTATCAGACCCTCACCAAGTCGTCGCGGGCCCAACGCCACGCAGGCGTCGCGGCGGTGATGCTCGATTTCGGGCTCGCACCGATCGACCAGGTCGCTCACCACACGGCGTCGGCAGCCGAACTGACCGCCGAGATCGGCCCGATCGACGGCGTGCCCGACAACGTTCGGACCAGGGCGATCGAGTTGCTGGCACAGGCATCGGCCCGTGCTCTCGACGTCGGTGCGTTCAACCAGGCGGTTCGTCAGTCGACGCGGGCACTCGACCTGCTCGGGCTCGACGACGACGAGGTGCTTCAGCGCGATCTCAAGCTCACCCGAGCGCAGGCGGGCGTCGAGCGGCGCGATGCCGATGCAGCCGTCGCCGATGCCGAAGAAGTCCTGGCGCTCGCGCTGCAGGACGGCGACACGAAGCGCGAGGCGATCGCACGGCGACTGATCGGCGGGGTCGCCCAGCAGCAGGGAGAACTCGAGCGAGCCCGGCACGAGTTGTCGGAGAGTGTTGCGTTGCTCCGCACGCTCGACGCGCCCGAGGAGCTCACGACGTCGCTCAGCGACCGCGGGTTCGTCGAGGTGTTCGGCGGATCGCTCGTCGACGCCGATCAGTACCTGTCAGAAGCCGAGGAGCTCGCCCAGGAACGAGATGACCGACGGCGGCTCGCGTGGATCCGCCAGCACCAGGCGTGGGTCGCGTTCCTCTCCGGTGACACCGAGTTGGCCGAGGAACGTCTGGGCGTGTCTTCGGGGCTCTTCGACGAATTGGGAGATCGGTCCGGAGCGGGGTGGGCGCTCGGACTGTTGGCCTACGTGCGGTTCTTCGAGCGTCGCTTCACCGATGCTGAAGATCTCG
Organism: Ilumatobacter sp.; assembly: GCA_045107155.1. Taxonomy (GTDB): domain Bacteria; phylum Actinomycetota; class Acidimicrobiia; order Acidimicrobiales; family Ilumatobacteraceae; genus Ilumatobacter_A. The sequence goes on from JBGCFW010000223.1 coordinate 4,760, forward strand.
CGAACGTCGTTCGGCGAGACGCCGCCCAGCTCGGTGAGCTGTGGGCCCCAGCGATGATGGACTCGTTGCTCGCGTCGATCCGTCTGTGGACGGGTCGGTTCGGTGAGGCCGAGGAGTTGTCTCGCAAGGCGCTGTCGGGGTTTCGGGAGCTGAATGACAAGTTCGGCATTGTTCAGGCGCTGGTTCCTCGAATGCGTTCGCTCGTCGCGCTGGGCCGCGACCAGGAGGCCGAGCGAAGTCTCGAGGAGGTTCTGTCGATGGCTGACGCATTCGGCGACCTGGCGATCCCGACGATGGCGGCGGCTGGGACCGCGGCCCACCTGGGGCTCGGGTCTCGCGCCGTCGCACTTGGCGACGTCGCCGTGGCTCGCATGGCTGCCATGCACGCCGATGGGTCGGAGGCCAAGACCACCCTGGCGCTCGGTCACTGCCAGGTCGGAGACCCCGACGAGGCCCTCGCGCTCTTGCTCGAAGTGCGTGAGCCGCGTTCGTACGCCAAGGCCGTCGAGGCGCTGGCATCGGCGATGGCGGGGATGCACAGCGAGGCGGTGGCAGCCAGCGACGCAGTGATCGACGACGAGGGCGCGACGTACCTCGACCGAGTACTCGCTGACGTCGGCGCCGGTGCGGCCTTGATGACGACCGACGCCGCCGAGGCCGGCTTCCGACTGGACCGTGCGAAACGCACCGCTGAGCAGGTCGGTGACGCGGTGGCCGTCGCGCTGTCCTGTGCGGCGTCGAGAGCGCTGCTCGACGACGAAGAGACGGCGCCCGTCGAACATCTCGGCGAGGGGTGGCGTCGCGTGATCGAGTCGCTCGTGCTCACCGTGCAGAGCGCTGACCGCCCTGACCAAGGAGTGACCCCGTGACCGACCGGCAGCATCCGACGGGACTGATCGTCGGTCGGTTCGACCCACCGCACCTCGGCCACTCGTACATGATCGACTGGGCCGCCGAGCGCTGTGACGACCTGGTCGTCTACGTGAACTCGTCGTTCGAGCGAGATGCAGTCCCCGGCGAACTTCGTGCCGCATGGTTGGGTGAGCTCCATCCGCACGTCGAGGTCCGAGTCGTTCGCCACTCGCTCGCGACGGATTGGAACGATGAGCAGCTCTGGGCCAAGTGGATCGAGCTGTTCCGGAGCCGCTGGCCGTTCGAGTCAGGCCCGCACGCCGTGTTCTCGTCGGACTCCTATGTGTCGGGAATCGCAGATCGGCTCGAAGCCGAAGCGGTCTCGGTCGACCCCGAGCGAGCGACGGTGCCGATCAGTGCGACCCAGGTACGCGAGGAACCGGCGGCTCACCTCGACAAGGTGGCGCCGCCGGTCCGTCAGTGGATCCGATCGAACTGGTTGGTCTGAACGCGACCGGCGGGTGTGAACCGGCTACCGGTTCGGCTGCTTGGTGACACGTAGGTAAGGCTTGACCGGTTCCCAACCCGCGGGGAAGAGCGTCTTCGCGTCGTCATCGGAGACGGCCGGGACGATGATCACATCGTCGCCATCGGTCCAGTTCGCCGGTGTCGCGACCTTGTGGTCGGCCGTGAGCTGAAGGCTGTCGATGACGCGGAGGATCTCGTCGAAGTTGCGGCCGGTCGAGGCCGGGTAGGTGAGCGTGAGCTTGACCTTCTTGTCCGGTCCGATCACGAACACCGAACGAACGGTGAGCGTGTCGTTCGCGTTCTCGTGGATCATGTCGTACTTGTCGGCGACGGTGCGCTCGGGGTCGCCGATCATCGGGAAGTTGACCGCCTGGCCCTGGGTCTCCTCGATGTCCTTTTCCCATTCGAGGTGGCTGTCGACCGGATCGACGGAGAGGCCGATCACCTTGACGTTGCGCTTGTCGAACTCGGGCTTGATCTTCGCGACCGTGCCGAGTTCGGTGGTGCAGACCGGTGTGAAGTCCTTGGGATGGCTGAACAGCACGCCCCACGAGTCGCCGAGCCACTCGTGGAAGTTGATCTGGCCCTGCGTGGTGTCGGCGGTGAAGTCGGGCGCTGTGTCGCCGAGGCGGACGGCCATGGTGGTAGCTCCTGTGGTCGAGTGATGAGTTGAAACGGTGAGGGTAACGAGGCCTCTCCGGAATCCCGACTAATCGGGTCGGCTTTATCGGGATCTGGCGGCCGGACCGACGG
>JBGCFW010000224.1:0-7717 GCA_045107155.1 Ilumatobacter sp.
GGCCGCAGGCGTGCTCGCTGCGGGCGGTGTGGCCGGTTGGGGCTACATCGCAACCCGTTACCTCACCGACTTCTTGCCGGGGATGCTGCTGCTCTCGGCGATCGGACTCGCGTGGTGGCTCGGTCGACGCGGTGGCGAGTCGACGTCGATTGCGCCGTGGGCGAGGCGCCTCGGCCGCGGAGCGGTCGTTGCGCTCGTCGGCTGGTCGATCGTTGCGAACACGGCGATCGCCGTGTCGTACAACTTCAGCGCCGGTGATTCAGCGGCGCAGGTCGATCGCCTGCTCTCGGTCGAGGACGCCGTAGGGCGGTTCGCGGGCGATCGCCCCGCAGATCGAGCTGTTCGTGTCGATGCGCTGCGCTATGACCGCGACGATCCGACACCAGCTGGCACGCTCGCGATCGTGGGTGGCTGTGAGGCGCTGTATCGGTCCAACGGTGAGCCGCTCGACACCTGGATCGAGGTCGAGTACGGCGAGAGCGACTGGCGCTCGACGTTCGAGATGACGCCGGTCGACGTGTTCGAAGGCGACGAATTCGAACTCGTGCGCATCGACGAGACCCCGGCGCTCGATGGCTACTTCTTCATCCTCAATCACCGGGTCGACCAGATCTTGGCTGATGAAGGACTGATCGAGTACTCGTTGATCATGATCGACAACTTCGGTCTGATCACGATCGACGAACTCGAGATGCCGATCGACGAGACGACGGAGTTCACCATCACGTTCGAGCGCTACCGGCGGAACTTCTTCGTCGAGAAGGGCGACCAGAACATCCTCTACGGTCACTTCGACATGGATCCGCTCTACGACAGTCCGCTGTCGGCGGCGAAGTTCGTTCCGACGGACCGCCAGGTCGCTGGCATGCGAATCGATGCGCCACCGCGAGCCGCTGAAACGCCGTGGTGCGACCGCCTCGTGGTCGACGCCGACGCCGACGCCGACGCCGACGCCGCCAGCGCCGCAGCCTCGTCGACCGAGCGCTGACGTGCGAGCAGTGACGTGCGAGCAGTGACGTCCGAACGATGAAGTCGCGGGCCGATGGGCTCTGGTTCGCCATCTGCGCGCTCGTGCACCTCGCCGTTGCGACACGTCTCACCGACGGCTTGGCGCGCACACAGTTCGACAACGCGGCCTTCGCACACTTCTTCGACTACCAGGCAGAAGCGTTGTTGCGCGGTGACCTCGCCGTCGAGGAGGGAGCAATCGGGCTCGAGGCATTCTTCATCGACGATGCCGAGCACCTGTACTTCGGCCTCTGGCCGTCGCTGCTGCGTGTGCCGGTTCTCGCGGTCACCGATGCGTTCTTCGGTGAGCTCACGATCCTGTCGTCGTTCCTGGCGTGGGCGTTGTTCGTCGTCGCGGCGTGGTCGTTGACCGACCGGGCAGGTTCCTCGCTCGACGGGTCGATCGACCCTCGCCTCACGAGAGTGTGGAAGGTCACGTTGGCGCTCGGCACGCCGATGCTCGCGCTCGCTGGTACGGCGTGGGTGTTCAACGAAGCGATCATGTGGGGTGTCGCGAGCTGCGTGTGGTTCCAGGACCGCCTTGTCGCCGAGTTGAGGAGCTCTTCGTTCCGGAACCAGGCGTGGCTGGCGTCTGCGCTCGTCCTCGCCGTGCTCAATCGGCCAACGCTCGGTCTCGGGTGCGTCGTGGTGACGCTCGTCGTCGGATGCTGGCGCGTTACTCGCGAACGCTCCTGGCGTGGCGGTTCGCTCGCTGGATTGGCAGCGGCGAGTGCAGTGCTGCTCGTCACGCCGAACCTGCTGCGGTTCGGCCGACTGCTCGGACCGCCGATGGAGCGCCAGGGCCTGAGCATGTTCGACGAGCACCGCATGCGGATGCTCGGCTACACGGGCGGTGACTACGTCGACCCCAGGTTCGGTCCGACCAACCTGCTCGCGTACCTGCGTCCCGATGGCATCGGACTCAGTTCGCGCTTCCCGTTCACCGAGCCGCCCGGGTCGATCCCGACGCGAATCGGCGACGTGGTCCACGACATCACCTACCGCACGCCCAGCCTCACGGCATCTGCACCGCTTCTCGTCGGTCTGGCCGTGCTGGGGCTGGTGGTGATCGTGAGGTCGCGACGCGGTGGCGACCCGGCGGTGTGGCCTCTGGTCGTTGCTGCGGCAGCCGGAGCGCCAGCGGCGGCCGCGTTGTTCGTGTGGGGGTTCATCGCGCCGCGCTATCTGGCTGACTTCGTGCCGCTCGCGCTGCCACTCGGCATCGTGGGCGTGGCCGCGATCTCACGGTCGGTCGCACGGGCCGACGCCACCCGGGGACGACTGATCCAGACGATGCTGGTGGCACTGGCGGCCTGGTCCGTGATCGCCTCGGTGGGAATCGCGCTGACCCTGTCGTACCAACGCGGCTATGACGGTGACATCGCGGAGTACGTGTCGCTGCGCGGCGACGATCCGTGGACTGGTGCCGCCCGCCTCGCCGACCCCACTGCATTCGAGTTCGACCGGGACGCACCTCCGGCTGCGGGATCGATCGCTGTGCTGGGCCAGTGTGAGGCGTCGTACTTCTCGACCGGGGAGCAAGTCGACCCATGGCTGCTGCTCGACGTCGGGCCGAACGAGTTCCGGCGGGTGTACGAGGTCCGAGTCGACGCTGATGCTCCAGATGGCGGCGTGGATCTCGCACGGTTCGCCAGTGTCGAACCCGCGGGCCCCGACGAACCCGACGTGTTCACCGTCCGCCTCGTCGTGGAGCAGGGCGTGGTCCGTGTCGACCTCATCGACCGATTCGGGTTCGTGCCCTACGTGGTCGACGGTGTCGCACCCGGGGACTCGTTCGAGCTCACGGTCACCTCCGACCCCGTTCGCAAGGTGCTGACCTTCGAGCGTGACGGAACGGCGTTCGGCTTCGGTCATGTGTTCACCCGGTCGCTGTACGGCCCGAGTGGTCAGACGACGTCGTTTGCCAGCGGAGCCACGCTCGACGGCGTGAGGGTCGATGTCGTCCCGCTCGCCGCGCCGTGCTGACCGATTCGCCGCAGCGGTGTGGTGAGCGGACCGTTCGGCCTCCGGTGACCGGCGGTGACCGCCGGGCCGGACTCGGGTGGTCGTTCAGTCGGACGGGGAGAGTTCGTACAGGAACTGGTACCCGAACAGCTGGGGTCGCAGCTTCACCGTCGCGCGATCGATCGTGCCCACGACGCCGAGACGCTCCGCGGTGCCGCCCGCGGAGCCTCGATCAGCGACATCGAGCGGAAGCCCGGTTGCGTCGCGACGAACGATGTTGAAGCCCGCGTCGCGCACCAGGCGTTCGAAGCTGCGCCGCGTGAAGAAGCGGACGTGGGTGTCATCGAGGATTCCGCGCCGGTCGTAGTCGAACAGCCCGAGTGCTGTGCGGGTACGCGGGTACCAGTGCCCGAAGTTCGGGATGCTCGCGACCAGCGTCCCTGATGACGAGAGCCGGCGCCGGGCATCGACGAGCAGGCGCTCGGGGTCACGCACGTGTTCCAACACGTCGGCGCACAGAACGAGGTCGAACGCGCCGTCGATTTCGTCGGGGATACCGCGATCGAGGTCGGCTTGCACGAAGTCGTCGAGCCGACCGGCGACGCCGGGCGCTTCTTCGAGGTCGACGCCGGTCACGTGATGCCCGAACGACCGGATGGTGGCGCCGAGTGCGCCATCCGAACACCCGAGGTCGAGCACCTTGAGTGGCTCGCGGCCTCGGAGCCACGAGAGGAGCTTGCCGTGCGACGACTCGGAGTCGGGCTTCATCTCGTATGAGTTCGACGCGAACGCGAGCTTGCCCGTGCCGAAACCCATCTTGTGGAGTCGGTACGTGCCAACGAGCTTGCTCACGTCGAACGCGTATCGCAGACCGTTCACATGGCAGATCTCGTCGCCGTAGTAGGTCGGAATCGGTACCTCTGCGATCCGCGCCCCCGATTCGATCATCTGGACGATGATCTCGGTGTCGAAATCGAAGCCGTCGGAATTGTCACCGAACGGGATCTGTGCCAACGCATCGACCGAGTAGGCGCGGTAGCCGCTGTGCCATTCGGTGAGTCCCACGCCGGACATGGCGTTCTGCCACGTGGTGAGGACGCGGTTCCCGAGGTACTTGTACTTCGGCATGCCGCCGGCGAGCGCAGTGCCGCGCTCCATCATCCGGGAGCCGAACACCGCCTCGGCCTCGCCGTCGAGGATCGGCTGCACCATGTCGGGCAGATGCTCGGGGGCGTACTGACCGTCCGCGTGGAGCATGACGACCACATCGAGCGCTTCCTCGATCGCCCAGCGGTAGCCGTACTTCTGGTTGCCGCCGTAGCCGAGGTTCGTCGGATGCTTCACGACGCGCAGTGGGATCTCTCGGCCGACCTCTCCGTACCGGACGCCGACGCCGTAGGTGTCGTCCTGGCTTGCGTCATCACACACGAACACTTCGTGGATCCGGTCGATGAACTCGTCGGGAATGCGGTCGAGCGTTGCGGCCAGATGCTGCTCGGCGTTGTACGCCACCACCAGGATGCCGATGCGCGGTTGGTCCCCTGTGCTCCCCACGGCCGAGATGCTAGCGATGTGACACGCGTCCACGAAGCCGGCGACGGTTCGATGCGAGCAGGGGCTGCGGCGGCTACGGTCCCCGGCGATGTCCGTGAGCGAGGCCCAGTCGCAATTGATCGATCTCGCTGATCTCGAGGGGCGGATCGAGGAGCTCCGCGCTCGCTACGCGATGGCGACACCGTTTCCTCACATCGTTCTCGATGATGTCGTCCCGGGCACGGTGATCGAACAGATCTATGCCGAGCTCGACGAGATGCCCAACGACCGGTGGAACGGCTATCTGCACTTCAACGAGCGCAAGTATTCGAACATCGAGACCGATACCTGGGGGCCGACGCTGCGTGCGGTCGCCGATGAGTTGCTCGGCGATCGCTTCACGAAGTGGCTGAGCGATCTGACCGGCTTCGACGACCTCCGCCCGGATGCGAGCCTCGACGGCGGTGGGCTTCATCGCAGCTATCGCAACGGCTTCCTCAACGTCCACGCCGATTTCACCGCCCACCACACGGTTCGGAACTGGCGTCGGAGGATCAATCTGCTCTTCTATCTCAACCGCGAATGGCAACCTGAGTGGCAGGGCGACCTCGAGCTGTGGTCGGCCGACATGTCGAGGTGCGAGACAACGGTGGCGCCGACCGGCAATCGCATCCTGCTCTTCACCACCGACGAGCACTCGTTTCACGGCCACCCGGAGCCGCTGCGTTCCCCCGATGACGTGGCCCGCCAGTCGTTGGCCCTTTACTATTTCACCGAGGAAGAGGCGCCGATCGCTCGCGCGACCGACTACCGAGCACGGCCCGACGATGGGGCGCGACGTGTCGGGATCTATCTCGACAAGCAGGCGTTGGCGGTCTACGACCGGGTCAAACGTCGTTTCAAGCTGTCCGACGCAGCGGTGCAACGAATACTGCGTCCCTTCGGCCGCCGAGACTGACCGCGCGAGGGTCCGGCGCAGGGAGAGGTCAGCGATCGATCTTTCGCCAGACAGGACCCGGCGCGAGCCGCAGCAGTCCGAACACACCTTGCAGCTTGGCGGGGGCCCACACGACCGAGCGGCCCTTGCGGAGGCCGTCGACCGTGGCGGCCGCGACCTCGTCGGCGTCGATCGTGAACGGGGCGTCGTCCATGCCCTCGGTCATCTGCGTGCGAACCATTCCGGGCCGGACCGTCACGACGTTGGCACCCGAGCCGTGGAGCGAGTGCCCGAGGCCTGTCATGAACGCGTCGAGCCCGGCTTTCGTGGAGCCGTACACGAAGTTCGAGGCGCGAGTCCGCACGCCGGCCACGCTCGAGAGTGACACGAGCGTCCCGTGGCCCTGCGTGCGGAGTCGATCGGCGACGGCGATGCCGGAGCTCGCAGCGCCGGCGAAGTTCACGTCGACGAGCGCAGCGGCTGCCTCGGGGTCGCCGGATGCCTCGGCACCCAACTGGCCGAAGGCCTGGATCACGATGTCGAGGTCGCCGTACGCGTCGGCAACCGAGGCGATCCACTCGGCGTGACCACCGTGGTCGACGGCGTCGAACGGGCGAACATCGATCGCCGCACCGCTGAGTCGGGTGCGGAGTGCCTCGGTATCGACCTGATCCGGTCGGCGGCACCCCAACACCACGGTGCGCAGGTTCGGAGAATCCAGGGCGACGACGATCGCCTGGGCGATGTCGCTTGCGCCTCCGAGGACGACGACGGTCTGGGGCTGGTGGATCGCGTTGTTCATGAAGGTCCTGTCAGGTGAAATCAGAGGAGCTGGAGGCGGCGCGCCTGGTCGCTGGTGAAGCGTCCGTCGGGGTCGACTCGACGCCGGACCTCCCGCCACTCGTCGAGGCGCGGGTATCCGGCTCGGATGACGTCTGGCGTCGTGTGTGCGTCTTTGGCGAGGTAGTGGCGGCCATCCGCTGCGATGACCATCTCGTCGAGGAGCACGAGGAGTCCAGCGAGGCCGTCGGCACCGGCGGGCAGATCGAAGGTGAGCGTCCATCCGGGCATCGGGAAGCTGAGCATTCCGCCGCTCTCTGCGCCGAACCGCTTCAGCACCGAGATCGCGCTGGCATGGCCCGACGCAGCGACCGTCTCGATGATGCGGCGCAGCGCATCGACCTGAGCGAATGGCACCACGAACTGATACTGGATGAAGCCGGCGGTTCCATAGAAGCGGTTCCAGTCGGACACACCATCGAGTGGGTGGAAGAAGCCGGAGATGGACTCGAGGCCCGTGCGATCACGCGGTGCCTTGCGGAACCAGAGTTCGTTGAAGGATCGGACCGCGGCGCGGCTCATGACGTTCGGGATCGGTGGCACGGTGGCGAGTGCGGTGGGCGCGAACGCGAGCGGATCGTCGGCGGCCCTCGGTGCGTGTTCCACGAGATCGGCCACGGTGGCGTGATCGCCCTGCTGGAGCACGGAGCGACCCAGTCGCGATCCGGTTGCGGTCATGTCGACCCACGCGACGGAGTAGCGGTGAAGGTGGTCGTCAGCCTCCATGGCATCGACCAGCTCATCGAGGCCGTCGATGCGTCGGGTGCGCACACGGCACCGGCTGCTCTCGATCGACAAGAGTCGAATCGTGGCCGACGTGATGATGCCCGTGAGACCCATCCCGCCGAGGGTGGCCCACCACAGATCGGGGTCCGATTCGGCGGTGATCGTGCGGTGCGAGCCGTCGGCGAGCACGATGTCGAGCTCGGCGACGTGGTGGCCGAACGTCAGGTCGGCGTGGTGATTCTTGCCGTGGATGTCGCTCGCGATCGCTCCGCCGATCGTCACGAAGCGCGTGCCCGGCGACACCGGCACGAAGAATCCGTGGGGTACGACCCGTCGGAGCAGTTCATCCAGGCTGATGCCGGCGTCGACGCGTGCCGTGCTCGCGTCGACGTCGATCCACACCGGGTTCGCTCCCGGAGTGATGCGGACGACGGTGCCGCCACCATTCTGCGCGGCATCGCCGTACGCGCGGCCCAGGCCTCGGGCCGTCAGCCCCCGCTCCCCCGCGTCACCGATCACGTCGGGCAGCGAGCCGGACGGTGCGTCGACGAGCGCGGCCACCGATGGCGCCGTACGGCCCCAGCCGGTGCGTGAACGGCCCCTCTGCTCCACGAGCCCGGGAGGCGACTTGCGCTACCTTTCAGGCGATGTCAGACGCCGTGCTGCCGGTCTGCTGCCCGATGTGGGCGCATGGGCCGTGGGTCGCGT
>JBGCFW010000225.1:0-7967 GCA_045107155.1 Ilumatobacter sp.
GAGCATCAGACCGGAACTCGCCCAGCGCTCTGCGCCCGGCCACCCGGCGACGTTCGGTGGGCGGAGCGGAACCTGGCCCAGCTGCTCGAGCGACCAGAACTCCAGCGGGTCGAGGACCAGCTGTTGAACCGCCAGGTACCACTCGAGCGCCGATCGGGGTCGCAGCGGTGGTCCGTCGGTGAACGTCGGATCCCGGAGGAGAACTCGCAGCGCATCATCGATCGCGAGCTCGCCGGAACCCAGCGCCTCGATCATCCGACCGCGAAGATCACGGCCCATCGGTCCACCAACGAAGTGCTCGTGGAGCGCACTCACCACGTGTGCGGAGCACTCCGGTTGGTCACACACGGCGTCGATCACGTCGTCCACGTCCGAGACCCGCACGCCGAGGAACGGAACCGATCCGCGGAGGGCTGCATCCTCGTCGAACGTGACCTCATCGTCGTCGACCCAGTAGCCGGCGAGCGCCCGGGCGCCAGATCGAACATCGGCTTCGTCGTACACGCCGGCATCACGACCGAGTGCGAACAGCTCCATCAGCTCGCGCGCATAGTTCTCGTTCGGGGCATCGGCGTCGCTCCCAGATCCGTCGAGCCAGTGCAGCATCGCGGCATCGGTGGACACCTCACGCAGCATCTGGCGGAAGCTGCCACGAGCGTGGAGGCGCAACAGGCCGAGTTGATCGAGCATCGTCGATGGAGGTGTCTTGTCGATGCTCGAGGTGATGTGTCCGTGCCAGAACCACACCATCCGCTCGTCGAGCCCCGCCGCCGGGTCAGCCATCCGCTCCACCCACCACCGCGTCGGCTCCCAATAGTCGGCCTCGAGGTCCAGCGCGGGTGGGTCGGCAGGTGGCGGGCTCGCGTCGAGCAGCGTGTCGACCAGCTCCAGTGGGGTCGCGTCGTCGAACGTCTCGACCATGTCCGGAGACGTGGTCATCGTGAGACGGCGCAGGAGACGGGCGTTGTGGGCGCGTGCAGCACTCATGACCCACATCTCGCCACACGGACGATGAATCGATCGTGAAGCCCACCTTCACCCAGCCTTCACCTTCGATCTGCGACGATGGACCCGATGCGCATCCTGCTCGTCGAGGACGATCCCACACTCGGCGAAGTTGTTCGTCGTGGCCTCGCGGAAGACGGTCACGCCGTCGACTGGGAACGAACCCTCGCGTCCGCCACCGAAGCGGTGCGCCTGACGCCGTACCAGCTCGTCGTGCTCGACCTCGGTCTGCCCGATGGCGATGGTCTCGAGCTGTGCCGCACGATGCGTGACCAAGGTGATCCCGCCCGCGTCCTGTTGCTGACGGCCCGGGACTCCCTGGGCGACAAGGTGACGGGGCTCGACGCCGGCGCTGACGACTACCCCACGAAGCCGTTCGACCCCCCGGAGCTCTCGGCTCGCGTTCGCGCACTGCTGCGGCGTCCCGACCACGCTCGTTCACCGCGGCTTCGCGTGGGCGACGTGGAGATCGACCCCGCTGCACACATCGCCCGCCGGGCCGGTGTTCAGGTGCCGCTCACCGCGCGGGAGTTCGCGCTGCTGCACTACCTGATGGATCGCGCCGGGCAGGTGGTCAAGCGTGCCGATCTGCTCGAAGCCGTGTGGGACGCCAACTACGACGGCCTCTCGAATGTGGTCGACGTTCACGTGGGCAACCTGCGGCGCAAGCTCGACGTCGTCGGCTCGGACGACCCCATCGAGACGGTGCGCGGCGTCGGCTATCGCCTCGCGGAACACCAGGCTGGCGCATAGGGTTCCGGCGTGAGATTGCAGCAACTCCGCGTCCGTCTGACGCTGCTGTTCACCGTGGTGCTGATCGCGATGGCGATCGGGCCGCTCCTGCTCTGGCGATCCGGCCGTGTCGACGCCGTCAACGATGCGTTCGACGACGATCTCGTCGAGCAGATGGAGATCGTCCAGAGCAACTGGATCGGTGGCCTGCAAGAGGATCCGGGATTCCCGGCCTGGACGGTGAATCACGTCGACGAGTGGTGGGACCCGATCGGAGAGACCGATCTCGAGCCGCCGCTGATCACATGGACCCAAGACGTCGAGACCTTCTCCGACTTCCGTAACTACTCCCAGGACGAGGAATCGTTCCGCGGCTACATCACCCCCGTCAGCGAGTTCCAGTCGTTCGTGACCCTGGGCGACACCGCCGAACGCGACGCCGAGCTGTCATCGCTCGATCGACGTTCGCTGCTCGTCGGGCTCGGGCTCGTCGTGACCGCAGCGGCGCTCGGTTGGATCGGGGCGGGCCTCGCGCTCGGGCCGACACGTCGGCTCCTCGACGGCCAGCAAGGGTTCCTCGCCGATGCAGCGCACGAGATGCGCACACCGCTCGCCGTGATCACGGCATCGAGCTCGCAAGCACTGAACCGCGAGCGCACGAGCGAGGAATACGTCCGCTCTCTGTCCGAGATCCGTTCAGCGGCAGAACGTGCATCGACCGGAGTCAACGAGCTGCTCGACCTCGTCCGATTCGATTCGGGTCAGGCGATCCCGAGACTCGCCCCGCTCCGCCTCGATCTCCTCGCCGAGGAGGTGGCCGCATCGGTTCGGCCGGACGAATGTGAAGTCGTCGCCGAGCCCGCCGCACCAGTCGTGGTGAACGCCGACATGGCCCTGGTCCGCCAAGCGATCGACAACGTGGTTCGCAACGCCGTGCGCCGCTCGACTCGCGTCGAGTTGACGAGCCACGTCAACGGTCGATTCGGCGTGGTCGAGGTGGCTGACGACGGTCCCGGATTCGATCCGTACCGGTTGGAATCGGTGTTCGACCGCTACGAGCGCGGCGATCGTCGCGCTCAGAAAGGCATCGGACTCGCCATCGTCAAGGCCATTGCGGAGGCCAACGGCGGCGACGTCGCCGCGTCGAACGGCGCCGACGGTGGAGCGGTGCTCACCCTCAGGTTTCCCCTCGCTCCTCGCTGAGACGAGACCGTTCACCGCTCACGGGAGCGGTCAACCAGCGTGGGTGCCGGGCCCGCCGGCATGGGTCCCTGGGCCACCCGCATGCGTCCCTGGGCCACCCGCATGCGTTCCGGGCCCGGCTGCGCCGCGCCCGGTCGACGACCGCGACATGCCACGTGCGACCGCATGATCGTGACTCGCTGCGGCGATCGCAGCAAGCGCAGGCCCAGTGATCCACCGACCGTCCTCGGGGTGATTCCAGCCCAGACCGCGGTATACGGCTCGGACAGCCTTCTGCGTGCGCTTGGTCCAGCGACCGCGCTCGGATTCCTTCAGCTTCGTGATGTACCCAGCGGCGACCAGGAGCCGCTGTAAGTCCTCGATCTCGCGCTTCTTGCTCTTGTGTGTGATCACAGACCCTCCGATGTCGCTCTGCGGCATCGACGCGCAGCCGTGCCTCGGCGGAATACTGGCATGCGAGCGATTCGTGCGCCCCCATCTCGTCGTCGTTGCACGCTCGCGCCAGCCGCTCGTGAGATGATCGAACGTATGCGGATGGGACGGTGTCGATGAGCGTGCCGCACCCGGACGTGCCTGCGGGCCAGGTCACCTTCTTCTTCACCGATGTCGAGGGGTCGACGTCGCTCTGGGAGCGCGACCCCGAGGGCATGGAGGCAGCACTCGCTGAGCACGATCAGCGGCTTCAGGCCGCGATCGACAGACACGACGGCTACGTGTTCACCACCGCGGGCGACAGCTTCGCCGTTTCGTTTCCCACCGCGCTCGGCGCGCTCGAAGCCGCCATCGAGGCCCAGCGCCGACTCCGCGAACCCTGCGCCGGTCTGACGATCAGGGTACGAATGGGACTTCACAGCGGGCTCGCGTCGGTGCGCGACGGCGACTACTTCGGGGCGGCCGTCAATCGATGCGCTCGCATCATGTCGGCAGGCCACGGTGGCCAGATTCTCGTGTCGGGAGCCACCGCCGCGCTCATCGAGACGTCGCTGCCATCCGACGTCGACCTGGTGGACCTCGGAGAGCATCGGCTCAAGGATCTGCTTCGCCCCGAGCGAATTCACCAGGTCGGTCACCCGGAGCTGGAACGACGCTTCGAAACGTTGAAGACCCTCACCGGACCGGTCAGCAACCTGCCGACGCAGCTCAACAGCTTCATCGGGCGAGATCGAGAACTCCGTGCGGCAAGCTCGCTACTCCGAGAACATCGAATCGTCACGCTCACCGGACCGGGTGGCGCGGGCAAGACTCGGCTTTCGATGCAAGTGGCAGCCGAGGCCTTCGAGTCCTTCCCGGACGGTCTTCGTTTCGTCGAGTTCGCATCGATCACCGAATCCGAACTGGCCGTCGAGACGCTCGCAAGCACGCTCGACGTGAGCCCGACACCCGGCGAGGAACTCGTCCACAAGATCGCCGAGCGCATCGGCAGGTCCAGAATGCTGCTCGTCATCGACAACTGCGAGCATCTCCTCGAGACCACGCACGAGATGTCCCAGTACCTCCTGCAGCACTGTCCTCATCTGAAGATCCTCGCCACGAGCCGTCAGCGGCTGGGTGCGGTCGGCGAAGCGACCTTCGCGCTTCCTCCGATGGCGGTGCCCGACTCCACCGACGCGTCGGCGATCAAGGCGTCAGACGCGGTCGCGCTGTTCGAGGACCGAGCGATGCTCGCGCAGCCGAGTTTCCGAGTCACCGACGACAATGTCGATGCGGTCGCGGCGATCTGTCGCCGACTCGACGGAATCCCGCTCGCCTTGGAACTCGCTGCGGCACGAGCCCGGGTGTTGTCTCCCGAGCAGATCGCACAGCGGCTCGACGAGCGCTTTCGCCTGCTCGGTACGTCCGATCGCGGCATCGTCGAACGCCATCGGACCCTCGAAGCCACGATCGCGTGGAGCTACGCACACCTGTCGTCGCACGAGCAGGCGGTCTTCCGACGTTCGTGCGTGTTCGCCGGCAGCTTCTCCCTCGACGCGGCTGAGGAGGTGTGTTCTGGCGGAACTGTCGATCGCTGGGACATCCTCGATCTCGTGAGCGGCCTGGTCGACCAGTCGATGCTCGTTCCCGAAGACGGCGATGACACGGCCGTTCGCTACCGGCTGTTGGAGAGCATGCGGGTCTACGGCCGTTCGCGATGGGACGACCCTGAGAACGACCATGCGGACGCCGGTGTCGATCGCCAGCTCGAAGATCGTCACGCCGACCACATCGTCGACCTCGGCTTCCGATTGAGCGACACACGACGCGCCGGCGACGTCGGCGAGGCGATCCGAGGCTTCCGAGCCGATGTCGAGAACGTTCGCTCGGCGCTGCGCCACCTCCTCGATTCGGACCGAACCCTCGAGGCCGCGCGTCTGACCGGTGCGATCGGCTACCTCTGGTATGCCACCGGCGCGTTCCGCGAGGGCGTCGAGTGGTGTCGTGAGCTGTTCGCCGGCGATCCCGCGCTCGGGGACGAGGTGCGGGCCGCAGCAATTCACTCGTACAGCCTCGTGCTGGGGTCCCGGGCGCAGCCCGAAGAGGGTGCGGAAATGCTTCGCCGACAGGTCGAGATCCGCCGCCGGCCCGGCGGCCCGGCGCGACTCGCGGCGGCGCTCAACAACCTCGGAAACCTGCTCACCGGTCTCGGTCGCCCCGACGAGGCCCCCGGTCGCCTGCACGAGGCGATCCAGCAGTACCGCCTCGCTGGAGAAGCTGCGACGCTCCCGCTCGTGAGCCTCGCGTTCGCCGCCCGTGAAGTCGGCGACGCCGAGACCAGCAGGCGGCTGTGTAGCGTGGCGCTCGAGGAAGCGCGCCGGGCAGACGACGCGTGGGGTCGAGCCGTCGCTGCCAGCGGACTCGGCGAGGCACTGCTCCAACTGGGCCGGACCGACGAGGGCGAGAACCTGATCCGACGATCGCGTGCCGAGCTCGAAGAGATCGGCGTGGCCCCCGGCGTCGGTTATTGCGATCTCCTGCTCGGCGTGGCCGCGCTCGAAGTCGGCGATCGCGAGCGGGCGGCTCACCACCTCCTCGATGCGCTGTTCGACGTCGACCGGCATTGGTATCACTCGACCCGCTACTGGATCGCGCTCCTGGCCGCCGACGCGATCGAGGATCCCCGCGACAGCACTCGCCTGTTGGGCGCGGTCTCGGAACACGACGCCGAAGCGGAACCCGGACGACCCGCGTGGGTGGCGGCGCGAGGCGTGGCGCTCGCGGAACGACTCCGCGTCGAACTCGGGGAGCCCACTTTCGGCGAGCTGGTCGCTGAGGGGCGTCGAACACAAGCTGGTGCGGTCGTCGAGACGACGGAGCGCCTGCTGCGGACTTCCATCGACGATCGACGGGGCCGACTGGCCCGACCAGAGGAGCCGACATGACTGACGTATCGAACGACCGAGAGACTCCAGCAACGGACCCGACCGCCGCTGCCGATGAAGAAGCTGCGCACGTCCGGCCGGACCCACCAGACGATCGCGACCTCCGCTACCCGCCCGTCGACGCCGCGCCTTCCGGCCACCTCGAGCCACTCGACCACCAACTGCTGCGTCAAGCGCTGCAGAGCGACGGCACGATCGCCGAACCGTTGACGACGCCGGGTTTCCACGTCCCACCGCCGATGGCGGCGACGCCTGGCGACGAGGGCACGCCGTGGCCTGAGCCGTTGGTCGAGGAGTCCACCGTTGCGTGGGGCGAGGAGTCCACCACCATGTGGACGGAGCCGTTGATCGAGCAGGCACACGAGGAGTCCACCGACGCCAGCGACCCCACCGCAGGCGAGTCGGTCGACGAGGTGTTCGAGTGTCTGCACTACCGGGACTTGGCCGACCCGGCCTGGCGGCAGCGTGGTCAAGAGTGCACCGGGTTCGCGCTCGCAGCGATCGTCAACTATCACCTTCGGGTCGACCTCGGACCCGACGGCTGGGCGGCTGCATCGCCCGGGGAGCGCCTCGCTCGAACCGTGAGTCGACGAATGCTGTACGAGATGGCGCAGGTCTACGACCGCGAGGATTTCGTCGAGGGCTCGACGCTTCGCGGTGCACTCAAGGGATGGGCCCAAGCCGGCGTGGCAGCAGATCATGCGTGGCCGTACGCACCGGGCGACGAACACGGAGAGATCCACGGCTCGCTGACGGTTCCCCGATCGCTCGACTCGGCCGGTCGGCCAGGGGCGCTCTACCTCCGAGTCGACCCGAACGACCCGGAGGCGATGAAGAGTGCGCTCGAACGCGGCTTTCCGCTGTTTGCCTCCGCGCAAACCCACGGTGGGTGGTTCGACATGTACCTCCCGGGCCACGATGCGATCGAACGACCCGATGACGCCGTCCTCGGCGGCGCGCACGCGTTTGCCATCTACGGATACGACAGTCGTGGTTGGCTGATCCACAACTCATGGGGGCCCGAATGGGGCGACGACGGATGCGCCCGGTTGGGGTTCGACGACTTCGCGGACGCCGCTCAGGACGTCTGGTTCGTCTTCCGCCCGCGACGTCTCGAGTTCGTCGACATCGCCGACCAGACGCCATTCGAGTCGCCACCGAGTCGCCACCCGGCAGGACCTCTGCCGGCCAGCACCGACATGTGGCTGCACCGCGTGTCGATCGGCGACGATGGCGGGCTCTCGAAGTCAGGGCGCTTCGGGATGAGCCCCGATGAGTTGGGAACGCAGCTGTACCTGTTCCGCAAGCGAACACGCCACTGGAAGCGCCGGCGCCTCGCCATCGTCGCCGACCCCGGATACTGGGATGCCCGAGACACACTCGAGGCGCTGACGCCGCTCTGCGAGCAGATGATGGCCGAGGAGATCTACCCCCTGTTCCTGGTGTGGGACTCGCCATGGTTCGACGGACTACGCGGATGGCTACACGCAGAAGCTGGGACCGATCCCACTGCATTCACCGCGACCGAACCGGGTCCAGCCTCCGATGACCCGACCGGACTGGACCTCGACGACACCTGGTCCGTGCTGGCGAAGTTCCTGGTGGCGCAATCCGCCGCGCCCCGGATCTGGCGTCAGGTTCACGCAGCCGCACGGACCGCGCTTCGTCCGC
>JBGCFW010000226.1:0-30279 GCA_045107155.1 Ilumatobacter sp.
TGATGCTCACGAAAGGACAGATCGCGCTCGACGTCTCGTGGGACACCGAGACACTCGACCGCGAGGACCCCGTGGTCGACGTGCTTCGGCGGGCCGTGCTCTACGACGTCTCGGACACGACGAGATCAGCCCTCGATGACCTCTCCCGCGGGGCGAGTGATCGGCGCCAGCAGGCCTCGCTCCTCCACGCCGCGACGGCGATGTGCCCTGAGTTCTCGCTCGTCTGATGTTCGATCAGTCCCCCATCGCGCCAAGTTCACGACCGCTCGCCGCAGCCCCGCATCACACGCCGCTCGTCACGAACGGCATCACGAAAGTCACTGGATCATGACCACGCCTCCGACCCCTCGCCCGTCTTCTCCGCAGCCACCGACTCCGCCTGCAGCTGGGCCGCGAGTGTCTCGCCGCGAGCTTCTCGCGTGGCTGGCCGCCGGGGCGGGTGCGGCAGTGACCGGTGCCACGCTGCTCGGCGCAGACGGCACACCCCTGTCGCGCCCGCAACGATCCACCGCAGCGAGCGGTGCAACGGTGCCGGAAACCGCGTCCCCGTCTCCCTCGATGGTCACCTCGGAGCGTGCAGCTCCCGTCGAAGCCGCCGGCGACGCGTCCGCTCGAGTACTGGTGGTGGTCGAGATGCCCGGCGGGAACGATGGGCTCTCCATGGCCGTACCGGCCGCCGATCCCGCCTACTACGACCTGCGAAGCGACACGGCGATCGCTGCCGACGAGGTGTTGGACCTCGACGGTCGACTCGGACTCAACCCGGCGCTCGGGCGTCTCCACGCGCGGGGCGTTGGCGTTGTCGAAGGGGTCGGGTCGACCGTTCCAGACGGCTCACACTTCGAGATGCAGGGGCGCTGGTGGGCCGGTGACTCGTCCTCGTCGTCGAGCGCGACCGGATGGATCGGACGGGTTGCCGACGTCTTCGCCCGGGACTCCTCGGCGGCTGGTCCTGCCGCCGCATTGTCGGTCGGATCGGGGGCGCATCCGATCATCGCCTCGGCGACCGGATCCACCGTTTCGATGCCGCATGCCGACGCGCTCTGGGCTGTCGCGGGGGCCGCTCCCGACGACGAGTTCGCCTCGTTGTACCAGGGCGCTCTGCGAGCCCTCGCGAGCGGATCGGACCCGATCGCGCTCGCGATGCACGACGGTCTGGCTTTCGCCGACACCGTCGTCGATCTGTCCGTCGACGACGAGTCGGCCGAACGTCTCGGGTACGACTGGGGCCTCGGCCGCTCGCTTCGGTTCGCGGCAGCGGTTCTGACGGCGGACGTGGGCATCCGAGTGGTGCACGTCCAGACGCAGGGTGACTACGACACGCACGAGGGCCATTCGTGGAAGTACCCGGAGCTGATGCGAGAGATCGATGCGAATCTCGGTGCGTTCCACCAGGACCTCGATGAACGCGGTCTCTCCGACAACGTGATGGTCATGACCGCGAGCGAGTTCGGTCGCACGGCGCGGGAGAACGGCAGCAGCGGCCTCGATCACGGAACTGCGTCCACGATGCTCCTGTCGGGTCCCGGTGTGAACGGAGTTCTCGGCGAGGCTCCGTCGCTCACGCGGCTGGACGACAACGACGACCTGATCGCCACCGTGCCGCTCGAGAGCTACCTCGGTGGCGTCGTCGAGAGTTGGCTCGGTGTTCCCGCCGACGAGATCTTCGGGATCGGCACCGAGGCACTTCGCCTCACCTGACCGCGACAGCCGGGTTGTGGTCGGCGCTCTCGCATGCTCCGTCTTCGGGTCGCAGCGAACCCGGCGCGCGCTCGGAACGGTCCCGCGCCACACTGGGACGATGACCGCGCTCCCGGCACCCGAGTTCGTCGCTCGGTTCTTGCCGGCGACGGTCCTGCAGCGCGTGGGCGCGTTGATCGTCGACATCTTGTTGTTCATCGTCACCGTCATGGTTCCGGCGACGCTGATCTCGTGGTGGTTCGGACCCGAGGAGTTCACGACCTGTGAGTTCTTCGGAACGTCGGAGGTCTGCACGACGAACCCAGAGGCCCTCGCCTTCACACGTCAGGTGGCCTACACGCTGGCGTTGATCTGGTTGCCGCTGTACGCCTGGACGATCTCGAAGGGCTCGTCCATCGGCAAGCGAGCGACCGAGGCGATGGTCATCGACATGGAGACTGGTGGAACGATCTCGTTCGGCCGAGCTCTCGCTCGGACCGTGCTCGCCGTGGTCGGTCTCGTCGCATTCGGACTCGGTCTGGCGTTCATGTTCACGAACCCGAAGCGTCTCGCGCTGCACGATGTCCTACTGGGTACCCGGGTGATCGCCCCCTGAGGTGCGCGCTCGGGCGCCGACGGGATCCAGGCGGCTCAGTCGCCGCCGCCCGGCACCTCGCACACGACCGGCGTCGTCGATACGGGGGTCGTCGGTGCCGGTGCTGATGTCGGCGGTGCTGATGTCGGCGGCGTCGGACTCGTCGCCGGCGTCTGGATCTGCAACGTCTTGACCGAGAAGCCGTCCCATTGGCGCGAGCCGGTCGGGCAATTCGCACGGGGCCCGACGGTCCACGTGAACGTGTTGGCGCCGGCCCGCAGCCACGTGGGGTCGAGGTCGAGTCGGAAGCTCTTCCAGTCGTTCCACTGACCGGTCGGACAGCCGTTCGGGGCGAAGTGATACGGGTCGACGGTCAGCGCTGGGCCGCCGTTGACACTCAGCAGCACCTGCCCGCGCTGATGGGCGTGCACTTGTCCGAAAAGGACCGGGCTGTCGGCGATGGGACCGTCGGGAAGGTCGATCGTGACGGTCTCGGAGTCGCCGATGGGGCGATCTCCGTCTCGCTGCAGATACACGGGGCCGGTCGCATGGTGGGCGTCGTAGCGACCACTCACCGGGCCGTCGAACCTGATGTCGTCCCAGTGAAAGGTGAACGTGTTGAAGTTCTGGTCCTTGCTCGGCGTGTACGCGTGTGTCTTGAACACGACGAGTCCCTCGTCGAACGGAAGACCACCGGGCACATCGACCTCGTACCAGTCGAACTCGCCCGTCGCGGTCTCGATCCCCCACCTGATGAGCTCGTCGTCGAGTTCCACCCGCATGGTGCGTCGAATCCGGCGGTCGAACAGCGCCGGATCGTCCGGATACTCAGCCGACCAGTAGGTCCAGTCATAGGGTCCGAACTCGCGCTCGTTGGCGACCCAGCCATCGGGCGCGATGTCGCCGGTTCCGACCTTGATACGGCGAACCTGCCGCCGGAAGTCGAGCACGATGCGATCCTCGGGATACGTCTCGTCGATCGCCGAGTCGACCGGTCCCGAGGCCACCTTCAACTGGTCCCGTGGAACGATCATCACCTCCCACCAACTGCGGTTCTCGTGGCCGAGGTTCATGTTGACGTCGAACTCGAGGACCCCGCCGTCGGAGAAGTCGAACGACTGGCGTGGCCAGAAGGAGCTGACCGAGTACGGACTCACCTCCCCCATCGATGACATCAGGTGCCCATGGCACACGAAGAAGCTCTCGTCGGGGGCGTCTCCGTTGCCCAGCTGGTCGGTCGACACCTGGTGCTGCGGCAGCGGTGACACGTCGGGGTCAGGGCCGGCGCAATCGTCGCCGTGATCGGCCGGGTAGGTGTCGAAGACCTTGCTGAAGTGTTCTTTGGGATGCGTCCTGTGCGTCACGACGTAGTCGAAGTCGCGCGGGAGCAGGTCGCGTGAGGGCGCAGACGGCATGCCGTCGAAGTTCGCCTCGAAGGCCCATGTGGGATCAGTCGGGAACCTCTCGGCGCTCGCGTACGGCGCCGCATCGAGCCCTCCCGGCGCGACCGTGAGTGCGAGTGCTCCGGTCGTCGCCGCCGTGATCACTGCCAGACAGCGTCTCGGCGACGTGGGGAGTGGAACGGTGAGGACGTTGCGTGGAGTTCCCATGCGGCGAACGTACGGAGACCAGTTCGCTCCTACCGGACGTCAACCGGGCGCTGTTCGGGCGTGAACCGGGCGGTGCCGATCGAGCGCTCACCGCAAGCGCCCGGAACTGCATGGCAGCGTCTATTCGAAATCCCAGTTGTAGGGGCCCACGTCATCGCCGAGGTATTGCTCGGGCGCCGCGGCCTTGGCTGCCTCGATGAATCGCATCACCTTGATCGGGTCCTTCTTGCCGGGCTCGCGTTCGACGCCGCTCCCGACATCGACGCCCCAGGGCTCGACCTCGGCGATCGCCGTCGCCACGTTCTCAGGGTTCAGCCCGCCCGCCAGGATGAGCTTCATTCCCTCGGGAACATCACCGGTCAGACCCCAGTCGAAGATCTTCCCGGTGCCGCCTCCCGGGCTGTCGACCATGACCATGTCGGTGCCGTACTCGGCGGCCTGCACGAGCCGATCTTCGCCGGGTTCGAACACCTTGATGACCCAGCGGAAGCGCTCGGCGACCTGCCGCGTCTGCTCGGCGGTCTCTCGCCCGTGGAGCTGGACCGCCTTCACGCCGGCTCGGTCGGCCTGCTCGATCACCCGCTCGGGAAGCTCGTTCTTGAACACACCGACGGTGAGTACTTCCGGCGGGAGGCGACGGGTGATGTCGAACACGCGCTGAGGCGCGATCTGGCGGGGCGACGGCGCCATGATGAAGCCGACGGCGTCCGCGCCCATGGCAACGGCGAGGAGCGCATCGTCTTCGTTGGTGATGCCGCAGATCTTCACGAACATGGTGGCCTGACCGTACTCCTGCCGACGGCCACAGGGCGTGAATGAATCGCGGGGGTCGTGAGCGTCGTACTGTCGTGACCCATGGGACGACTGGAACGCATCGACCTCGACGCTCGACTCTCGACCAAGGAGTACGAGGAACGGCTGGTCGACGCCCAGCAGCGGTTCCTCGAACTGCGCTTGGCGCTCGGTGGTCACACGAACGGCGGCAAGGTCGGGCCGGGTCTGCTGGTCGTTCTCGAAGGCTCCGACGCGGGCGGCAAGGGCGGCGCGATCAAGCGGATGGTGCAGCAACTCGATCCCCGCCACTACAGCGTCTACAGCTTCGCTGCCCCCAACGACCGCGAGCTTCGTCATCATTTCCTGTGGCGCTTCTGGTCCAAGGCGCCGGGCCGGGGCGGCATGTGCGTGTTCGACCGCAGCTACTACGGACGTGTGCTGGTCGAGCGCGTCGAAGGATTCGCCAGCCCCGCAGAATGGACCCGCGCGTACGACGAGATCGTGAACTTCGAGCGGGGCATGGTTCAGGAGGGAGTGATCATCGTCAAGTTCTGGATGCAGGTGAGTCCGCACGAGCAGCTCGAACGCTTCGAGAGCCGACGCGACGATCCACTCCGGCAGTGGAAGCTCACCGACGAAGATTGGCGCAACCGCGAGAAGCGGCACCTGTACGACGAAGCGGCCGAGGAGATGTTCGACCGCACGGACCACGCGACGGCTCCCTGGGACCTGATCGCCGGGGACCAGAAGAAGTGGGCTCGCATCGCTGTGCTCGAAACGCTCATCAAGCGAGTCGAAATAGGGCTCGAGCTCTGGAACGAGGCGAACGGCTGATGAAGGACTTCAACGGCAAAGTCGCGGCGATCACGGGAGCGGGTTCGGGGATCGGTCGTGCGCTCGCTGAGGATCTCGCGAGTCGCGGGTGCCACTTGGCCCTGAGCGACGTGAACGAGGAAGGCCTCGCCGAAACGGTCTTGCGCTGCGAGCGCCAGGGCGTGCGTGTCACTCCCTCACGGCTCGACGTCGCCGATCGTGACGCCGTGTACGCCTGGGCGAGCGATGTCGTCGAACAGCACGGCACCGTGAATCTGCTGGTGAACAACGCAGGCGTCGCGCTGGCTGCCTCGGCGATCGGACAGTCGGCGGACGACTTCAAGTGGTTGATGGACATCAACTTCTGGGGCGTCGTCAACGGAACCCAAGCGTTCCTGCCGCATCTCCGCGATGCCGGCGACGGCCACGTGGTGAACATCTCGAGCGTGTTCGGCCTGGTGAGCATCCCGTCGCAGTCGGCGTACAACGCGTCGAAGTTCGGGGTGCGTGGATACACCGATGCGCTCCGCATGGAGCTGGAGATCGACCCGTGCGGGGTGTCCTGCACCACGATCCATCCGGGCGGCATCAAGACCAACATCGCCCGGTCTGCCCGCACCGATGAATCCGTGATCGCGATCGGTGGTGACGCCGACGTCCAGGCGGCCGCCGACCAATTCGACAAGCTGGCCATCTCGACGCCGGAGAAAGCCGCCCAGCAGATCCTCCGGGCTGTCGAGCGCAATCGGCGCCGGGCGCTCATCGGTCCCGACGCCAAGCTCGTCGACCTCGTGTCGCGGCTTCCCGCCTGCTTCTACCAGCGGGGCTTGGTGTGGATGTCGCGGCGAGAACGAGCCAAGAAGGCCCAAAACGCGACCTGACCCCACCAGCACGGTCGGGGTGCCGCGGTCGGCCGGGTCGGAGCCCGGATGTTCCGGATCAGCCGATGAGCTCAGCGATGGACGCGGCCGGGTCGCCGCTCGTCACGAGCGTCTCGCCGACGAGCACGGCCTGGTAGCCCGCGGTCTCGAGCGAGCGAGCATCGTCACCGCCGCGGACTCCTGACTCGGCGACCCTCACCGCGGAATCGGGGATCACCTTCGCCATCCGCACGGCGCGGTCGTGATCCACCTCGAAGGTGACCAGGTCACGTTGGTTCACGCCGATCAACGTGGCGTCGGCCTCGAGCGCCATCTCGAGTTCGGCTTCGTCGTGAATTTCGACGAGCGCATCGAGACCGATCTCTCGCGCGATTTCGTGGAACGCGACGAGTTGATGGCGGTCGAGCGCCGCAGCGATCAGGAGCACGCAGTCAGCCCCCATCAAGCGCGTATCGAGCACGTCGAGTTCGCTGACGGTGAAGTCTTTGCGGATCACAGGAAGCGAACAGTTGGCGCGCGCGATCTGGAGATCGTCGATCGATCCGCCGAAGTGCGGCTCATCGACCAGTACGGAGAGACAGCTCGCCCCGCCGGACTCGTACGCGCGAGCCATCTCGGCCGGGTCGAGGTCGGCGTTCAGTTCACCTTTGGACGGTGACCTGCGCTTGATCTCCGCAATGACGCTGAGCTGTTCGGAGCCCGCGAGCGCGGCGCGAAAACCCCGCGTCGCGTCGAGGTCGCCGACCTGCTCGATCACGCGATCGAACGATCGGCGGTCACCAGCGGCTCGCTCGCGGTGATGATGGAGGATCGCATCGAGATAGGTGGACGGCACGCCGACATTGTGCCGCGCCGCTTCACCAGATCGCGCAGAGCAGATCGTCGAGCGTCTCGTTCATCTCGACGAGCGAACTCGCTCCGTCGGCACCCGCCCACATGGTGACCATCGAGTTCACGCCGCCG
This sequence comes from Ilumatobacter sp., assembly GCA_045107155.1. GTDB lineage: Bacteria > Actinomycetota > Acidimicrobiia > Acidimicrobiales > Ilumatobacteraceae > Ilumatobacter_A. The sequence continues at coordinate 7,317 of JBGCFW010000226.1, forward strand.
AGATAGGCGCCGGCGAGCATCGATGCTCGGGTCGGGGCGAAGCCATCGGCGACGAGCAGCCCGACGACTCGGTCGTGCCAGTCGTCATGTGCCACGCTCGCACCGTTGAGGCTCGGCGCATCGGCGAGGGCTCTGAGACCGACGAGTGTGTCCGCGCGATGGTCGTCGATGTAGCTGGAGACGGCGAGGCTGCCGGCCCGAACCCCCGCCGGACCCGTGAGCCCAACGGTTGCCCGGTCGAATGCGGCGAGCCAGCGTCTCGGCATCTCCAACAAGATGTCGTCTTTCGATCGGAACCGCCGGTACGCGGTACGGCGCGACACACCAGCAGCCGCCGCGATTTCCTCGACCGTGACCGCCGTGAAGCCGCGACGCCCGAAGAGTGCGATCGCCGCTGCGTACAACGAGTCCCGGGTGTCTCGATGTCGGTGCTCACGAACGTCGGCCACGTCCCCACGGTAGCGGGAGAGGTGGCGTGTGGCACGTTGAGTCAACATGACACGATGTGTCAGTATTCCCGTATGGATGCCATCACGCACATTCAGCCCGCAAGCTCGTTCCGCCCGCACGACGCACCCTTCTCCGAGTCGCACCGACGACGTATCGGCGCCTCGCTCGCCGACGTCTCGCCGGCGATGTGGACGGTTGCACCCGATGAGATCCGGGCGTTCACGCCACTGATCGCGCTCCGCGGACTCCCGAGCCGTCTGCTCGGCCGCTCCGGAGTCGCCGATCGGCCCACGTCGACGGGGTCACTGTTGGAGCTGTTCGAATCCGAAGGGTTCGTCAGGCTGCGCGAGTTCGACGAGAGCGATCGATGCGGCGTCGAGTACGGCGCAGCCGGCCAGTTCTGGCGGCCGGCCGGGAATCGACCGGTTCACTTCGACTCCCCCGACGCCTTCGCCGACTTCGATGCGCCCGGCCACGCGAAGATCTGGTTCGATCTCGTCGCGTGCCGACGAGGGGATGCCGTCCACGTCACAACCACGACCCTGGTGTCGTGCACCGATCGACCAGCAGCACGTCGGTTCGCTCCGTACTGGGCAATCATCCGCGTGCCGAGCGGGCTGATTCGGCGGAGCTGGTTGGCTGCGATCGATCGACGTGCGACCCGATGAGCCGCGTACGACGATGGCCGCGGCGTTCGGTCGGGCTGCCGAACGGGCAGCGACTGCTCGACGAGATGCCTCGCTTCTCCGACGCCCCGACGCGATGGGCCCCCGCCGTCGCGACGGAACCGAAGGTGTCCGTTCGCCTGGGCGATCGTGACGTCACCTACAGCGTCGCAGAACTCAGCGCCGGAGATCGGTTCGAACCCGTCGAGCTCACGGCGGACTTCCACTGCGTCACGACATGGTCGGTCCGGGACCTGCGATGGACCGGTGTACGCCTACGCGATGTGATCGAGCGAGCACACGGCACCGATGACCTCGCGACCTTCGCCCGCGTGACCGGTGCCGACGGCGCGGCTGCGAGGTTCCTCGTCGACGACCTGCTCGCCGATGACGTGATGCTGGCGACGCATCTCGGCGGAGAACCGTTGACCCTGCGACACGGTGCACCGTTGCGGCTGGTCTCGCCGGCTCAGTACGGCTACAAGAACGTCAAGCACGTCGTTTCGATCGAATTCGTCGACCGCGAGCCCGAGAGCGCGTTCGGAGCGAAGGAGCACCTACGCGGCCGCGTCGAGCACGAGGAACGACACAGTCGCCTCCCGAACTGGGCGATCCGGGGGCCCTACCGAGCGCTCATTCCCCTCACCGCCATGCTCGGTGAACGCGCGCTCCGCCAACGACCCGCTGGAGCTCCGGTCAGAAACCCAGACGCTCGTTGACGGTCGACAACAGGTCGTCGATCGGGACCCGCACCTGCTCCATGGTGTCGCGGTCGCGGACCGTGACCGCGTTGTCGTCGAGCGAATCGAAGTCGACCGTGACCGCGAGTGGCGTACCGATCTCGTCCTGACGGCGGTAGCGCTTGCCGATGTTCTGGGTCTCGTCGTAGTCGACCATGTATCGGTCAGCGAGAAGTTGGCGCACCTCGTGAGCGAGCGGCGTGAGCGTGTCCTTCTTGCTCAGTGGGAGCACCGCGACCTGGTATGGCGCGAGGCGAGGATGCAGTCGCAGCACGGTTCGCTTCTCGCCGTTCACCTCGTCTTCGTCGTACGCGGCCAGAAGGAATGCTGCCATCGTCCGGGTGGCGCCTGCGGCGGGCTCGATCACGTAGGGCACGTACCGCTCATTGGTCTGGGGGTCGAAGTAGTCGAGCTTCTCGCCCGAGACAGCGGCATGAGCCTTGAGGTCGAAGTCGGTGCGCTGGGCGATGCCCTCGAGTTCGTCGAAGCCCCACGGGAACTTGAACTCCACGTCGGACGTACCCGTCGAATAGTGCGACAGCTCGTCGTCGTCGTGGGGGCGCAACTGCAGCATGTCGGCTGGGATTCCGTGCTCGACGTACCAGTTCATCCGCTCGGTGCACCAGTACTCGTACCATGACGCACTCTCGGCGGGCGGCACGAAGAACTCCATCTCCATCTGCTCGAACTCGCGAGTCCGGAAGATCCAGTTCTGCGGCGTGATCTCGTTGCGGAAGCTCTTGCCGACCTGCGCGATGCCGAATGGCGGCTTCTTTCGGCTGGTCTGGAGGACCTGGGTGAAGTTGGTGAACATTCCCTGGGCCGTCTCCGGACGCAGGTACGCGTCGGCGCCGGACCCCTCGACCGGACCTGCCTGGGTCTTGAACATCAGGTTGAACTCACGAGCCTCGGTGAAGCTGTTCTCGGCGCCGCATTCCGGACACGTGTTGGGGTCGTCGAGCTTGTCGAGCCGAAAACGGTTCTTACAGTTCGTGCAGTCGACGAGCGGGTCGGAGAAGTTGGCGAGGTGTCCGGACGCCTGCCACACCTGCGGCGGGCTCAGGATCGCCGCATCGATCAGCACGACGTCGTCACGCTGTTGCACCATCGCCCGAATCCACGCGTTCTTCACGTTGCGCAGCAGCAGCGAACCGAGCGGACCGTAGTCATAGGTGGACCGGAACCCGCCGTAGATCTCGGCGGATTGGTACACGAAGCCTCGGCGCTTGCAGAGGGAGACGATCTGTTCGAGGTCGGTCGCAGGCATACGGCTCGCCAGGCTACGGCCCGCGGCCGATGTGTCGGCCTTCTGTTTCTCGGCGCCCCTGCGACCAGCGGGTTCCCTGGCGTTCGCAGTGCGGTGAGTTGCGAGTGCTGCGTGTCCGCCCACAACTCACCGGACCGGCGTCAGAGATCGCTGTGCCCGTCCCATCCGGGAGCGATCAGAGGCGCATCGCCGCGTCGGCGATCAACTCGGAGAGTTCGTCGACGTCCTCGCTGTCGAACACACTGGACAGCCGGTCCGCTTCTTCGGACAGGTCGATCATGTCGACGTCGTCCGCGTACGGGTTGTCACGGAGCTTCTCGGCGAAGACGGCGACCACGGTGGCGAGCTGAAAGTCGTCGGCGGTGTCCGAGAATCGCTCGTCGATGTCGCGAGTGTCGATGTCCTCGTCGACCTCGGTCACGTTGCCCGTGTCGGGGTCCTCCCACCGCAGGGCCGCCACGCCGAGTTCGGCACGGTCATTCAGCGAGACACCGTCGGCCAGCTCCAGTTCGTAGATCGCGGTGACCTGGTGGCCCGCGCCGAGTTCGCCGGCGTCGACGTCATCGTTGTCGAAGTCGCTGTCGCGGACTACTCGGTTCTCGAAGCCGAACAGGCGGTACGAGACGACGACCGCTGGGGCGAACTCGACCTGGATCTTGGCGTCCTTCGCGATCGTCAAGAGCGTGGACGTGAGCTCGTCTTCGAACAGTCGCTCTGCCTCGTCCCGGGTGTCGACGTACGCGTAGAACCCGTCACCGTTGTCGGCGAGCTGCTCCATGGTGATGTCGTTGAAGTTGCCCATCCCGAAGCCGACCGTCACGAGGTCGATCCCGGCGTCGGCATCGTCGCGAAGCATCCGAGCGAGCTCGTCGGGATCCGTCACGCCAGCATTCGCGACGCCGTCAGAGGCCAGAACGACCCGGTTGATGCCGTCGGGGTCGAATCCTTCGCGAGCCAGGGCGTAGCCCTCTCTGAGCCCGGATTCGAGGTTGGTCGAACCGCCCGGCCCGAGTGCGTCGATGGCATCGAGAATCCGGTCACGATCTCGAACCGGGGTCGGCTCGAGCACGATGCCCGAGCTGTCGGAGTAGGTGACGATCGCGACCGTGTCGTCGCCATCGAGTTCGTCGACGAGAATCTCCAACGACTCCTTCACGAGGCCCAGTCGGTCGTCACGGTCCATCGAGCCCGAGGTGTCGATCACGAACGTCAGCGCTGCAGGCCCACGGTCTTCATCGGCGACGACCTCGCCCTGCACGCCGATCCGAACGAGGACGTTGTCCGAATCGAAGGGTGATGGCCCCCCGTCGACCGACAGCTCGAGGCCTGAGCGTGGCGTGGCGTAGTCGTAGTCGAAAGCGTTGATGTACTCCTCGGGCCGCACGGACTCCCTCGGCGGGAGCGCCCCTTCGTCGATGAAGCGACGCCCGACCGTGTACGAGCCGGTGTCGACGTCGAGTGCGAAAGTGGACAGCGGGTCGCGGGCCACGGACACGAAGTCTCGGTAGCCGTAGTCGGCGAAACGGTTGTCGTCGAAACGTCCCTCGGCGTCGCCCTCGGCGCCCTCATCGAAGAGTCCGCCGCCTGACGTCTCGTCGGCCGCCTCGTCGCGGTCGGCCGCTGCGTCGTCGAACTCTCCTTCGGCGTCGGCCGGAGAGCTCGGAATCCCGGCATCGATCTGACCGGATCCGTCGTCCGCCGGCTCTTCCGAGGAGTCGTCGCTCGCCTCCTCCTCCATGGCCTCCTCCTCCATCTCCATCTCAGCCCCGGCGTCGAACTCGGCATCGTCGCCGGCGCGGCCGTCGGCGTCGCCGGATTCCTCGGCCGCTTCGTCGGCTTCGGTGGATGCGTCGTCCGTCGCGTCGTCGTCAGTGCCGCATGCGGCGAGGACGAGTCCGGTGGTCAGGACGAGAGCGACTGCTGTGTTCACGTTGCTGCGCTTCATGGGTCCTCTGACGTCGCCCGACAGAGTCGTGGTTCCCCCGACATCGAATCGTCATCAGCGAGACGGCAGAAAAAGTGCAAGACCGTTCGTGCGAACGCCTCTTGAACTGCATGCAACGACTTCCCGCCTCCAGCTCCATCCCCTCCTCCATCCCCTCCTCCGTCCAGCGCCGGGGTCACCACGACACGCGCTCGACAGGCCGCTCGATGGCGAAGGTCGCTGCGATCTCGGCGATCGCGCTCTTCGCAACCGCGTGCGGCGCAACCACCACGAGCCCAGACGTCGCCGTCGCCACGGGCTCGGCTGGTTCACCCGGCGAGGGAGCCGCTCCCGTCGACGCGACATCCGAGCGCGACGAAGAGAACGAGCTCGGTCGGACCCCGACCGAGCCGTCTGCCGAAACCGAAACCACGGCACCCGACGTTCAACCCACTCCCGAGTCGACAGTGCCCGCTGATGCCGACGACATCGCCGGATCAGAGGGCGAAGAATCTCCCGATGACGACGAGCCAGGCGACGACGATCCGCCTGTCAACCCACCCGTGACGATCCCGCCGGTGCTGGTCCCGACGCCCCCAGTTGTCGACCCGACGCCGACACCGACCGTTCCCCCGGTGATCGTCACCCCGACCATCACCGTTCCGCCCGTCGGGCCCGCGATCACCATTCCGCCCGTGATCGTCTCTCCGCTCAATGCGTGCGGGTTCGTCGGGAGCATTCCGGGAACGGCAACGATCGTCAGCGACATCTCCGTCGATCTCGACGGCGACGGTGACCTCGACCAGGCGATCTCCTTCGTGGACGCAGGGTGGAGCGTTCGCACGGTCGTCGACGGTGTGACCTCTCAAATCGACATCAGCGGCGTCGGCCCGCACGCGGTGACGCTGCTCGGTGGCACCGACGTTGCGTGGATCACTCCGGGCGACGAGCTCATCGCAACCGTTGGTGGCGGTGCGTCAAGCGTCGAGGTCGGAGTGATCGGAGTCGACGACGACGGATGCGTGTTCCAGTTCGACGACGGCGCCGGCGAGTCGATCGGGTTTCCCGTCGGCGCGACCGTCACCAACGGCTCCGGTGTGTTCTGCGCCGCCGGCTCGATCCATGCCCACAGCTTCGAACTGCAGCCCGACGACACGTTCTCGGCGTCGGCGAGCGGCTACCACGAAGTGGCTGCCGGAACGCTCGACCTCCTCCCGGGTTCCCCGGATTTCAACGAGGGATTGTCGTTCGACGATCTCCAGCCAGCGACGCTCGACTGCGACGGAATCGCTCTTTGACGAAGAGGTCGCCGGCCGCCGATCAATTCGACTCGAACATCGCCACGGCGCGCAGCCGGCGCTCCAACTGGAACTCGAGCGCAGCCGTGGCGAGAGCCGACACCTCGTGCGTGACCGGCGACTCGTCTTGGTCGAGTGCGTGCTGGAGCCGCCCGCCGAGGATGTCGCGCATGACGACGAGCGCTGCTGGACTGATTGCCCGACCTGACCGACACTGGCGACAAAGCACGCCGCCCTCGGACAGATCGAACGCTACGAGAGACACCGCTGGCTCGACACCGTCACAACGGAGACAACGGTCGAGTTGCGGTCGGAATCCCTCACGTGCGAGCAGTTTCCAGTAGAACGCCGGAACGTTCAGCGGGGACGGCTTGTTGGCAATGGTTCGCAACACGCCCACCAGCGACTTGTAGAGCTGCGGGTTGGGCTCGCGTTCGAGAGCGAGCTGATCGACGGCTTCCAGCGCAGCGAGGCCCTGTGACGCCCGATCGAGTGACGACAGCATCGGCGCGAGCGGCTCGACCGCCTCCGCCTGCGACACGATGTCGAGCTCTCGGCCTCGATAGAGCAACAGTTTCACGTGGCTCATCGGCTCGAGTCGAGCACCGAATTTCGAACGGGTCTTGCGCACCCCTTTTGCCACGGCACGGACCTTGCCGTTGTCGTGGGTGTGGATGACAACGATGCGATCCGACTCACCCAGCTTGTAGGTGCGCAGCACGACGCCGATGTCGTGATACAGCCCGCTCATCGACCGTGGGCCCCCGAAGGCGTCACCCGACGGACTCGTCGGACTCGTCGAGGCCGCCGAAGCGGCGCTCCCGCTGCGCGTAGTCGGCGATCGCTTCAACGAGGTGATCGGCTTTCAGTTCATGCCACGCCATCGGTCGGAACACGAGTTCGCCGTAGGCAAGCTCCCACACGAGCGAGGGCGGGAGCCGGGTGGGCTCACCGAGCACGACGATCAGGTCGGGTTCGTAGTCGGCGGGCGCGTAGAGCATCTCCGACACCGTGGCCTCGTTCACCGGTTCGCCTTCGGGAAGCTCTGCCATCGCATGCGCGAAACGTGCTCGGCCGTCACCGACCGGGTCGATGATCACGTGGCAGGTGTCGACCTGGCGCTCCCAGCGGGCACTGTCGCTGGGCCGGACGCCTTCCTCGAAAGCCCGCAGCGTCAAGAAGGTCGCGCCGGCGTTCGCCGCCACCGCGCCCAGCTCCTCGACGCGTCGATCCCAGCGCTGCACACCGAGGTCATCCCAGTCGCCCAGTGTTCCGCCGACGATCATGACGTGGCGCAAGAACTGCTGGGTGGGATCGACGACACGCACAGCGTCGGGATGTGCTGTGCGCTGATCGCCTGATCCGAGGATGCTCACGGTCACCATCATTCCACGATCTCGACCCGTTGCGGCGTCCACCGCTCGCAGGCCCGGCGAGCGTGGCAGTGTTCGGCAGATGCCCGTCATCGACGCGAGCCGACGCAGTAACGTCGGTCGCCGTGCCGAGCGACTCCGATCCCCTCCCGTCGACGGGACTGCACGTTGCCTGCATCATGGACGGCAACGGGCGTTGGGCGGGTGCCCGAGGCCTCCCGCGTACCGACGGCCACACCGAAGGCGAGGAGAATCTGGCTCGGCTGGTCCGAGTCGCGGTGCAGCGCGACATCGCATACCTCACGGTGTTTGGTTTCTCCACCGAGAACTGGCGCCGCCCTCGCCCCGAGGTCAGACACATCCTGGGCCTCCACGAGAAGCTCTTCGGCCGGGTCGCCGAGCTGAACGAACTGAACGTTCGCATCCGCTGGATCGGTCGCCCGTTCGACTCACGAGAGGCGCGCACACCTCGCTATGTCCAGCGTGCGATCCGCAAGGCGATCGCCGACACGGCGTCGAACACGGGCATGACGCTGACGGTGGCCTTCGATTATGGCGGACGTTCCGAGTTGGTGAACGCGGTCGAGAAGGCGCGCTCCGCGCCTCAGGGCGTCACCACCGACACGATCTCCGAGCACCTGTACCTGCCAGACCTGCCGCCCGTCGACGTGCTGGTCCGAACCAGCGGCGAGCGGCGGGTGTCGAACTTCCTGCTCTGGCAGGCAGCCGGAGCGGCGATCTATTTCACCGATGCTCCGTGGCCCGACTTCGACGCTGCCGAACGCGACGCGGCGCTCGAGTTGGTCTCGGCCTAGATGACCGACGAGGCAACACGACCGCGGGTCGACTCGGCTGCGGCGCTCCGAGCGGTGACGGGCGCGCTCGATCACAGCGAAGAGCGAGCCGGCCAGCGTGAGATGGCCGAACTGGTCACTGATGCGATCGAGCGGCGACGTCATCTCGTGGTGCAGGCAGGCACCGGAACCGGAAAGACGCTTGCCTACCTCGTGCCGGCTCTCGCGTCGGGAACGTCGGTCGTGGTCGCGACGGCGACGAAGGCATTGCAGGACCAGTTGGCGTCGAAGGATCTCCCCTTCCTGTCCGAACACCTCGGCGTCGACTTCGATTGGGCCGTGCTCAAGGGACGGAGCAACTACGCCTGCCTCCAGCGGCTGAGCGAGATGGCCGATCCGGATCAGGGCATGCTCGAGCTGGACGCCATGGCGGCCATCACGAAGTCGCACGTGAAGAAGCTCGCCGACTGGGCGGCGACCACGCCGACCGGTGACCTCGCGGAACTCGACTGGGAACCGGTCGAACTCGCTCGACGCTCGGTGACGGTCGGCTCCGACGAGTGCCCGGGAGCAGAGCAGTGCCCTCAAGGCGCCGGATGTTTCGCCGAGAACGCACGTCGCCGGGCTCAGGCGGCCGACGTGGTCGTGGTGAACACCCATCTGTATGGGTTGAACGTGGCCTCCGACGATGCGATCCTGCCGGATCACGACGTCGTCGTTTTCGACGAGGCGCACGTCCTCGAGGACGTCATGAGTGACACCGTCGGCGCCGAGGTGTCACCCGGTCGCTTCATCGCTCTGTCCGCGACGATCCGCAAGATTCTCGACGACCCGGCGGTCACCGGAGACGTCGCGTCGCTCGGTGAGACGCTTCGCGATGCGCTTGGCGATCACGTGGGTGAACGCCTCTCCTCGCCGCTTCCGGACTCGATCCAGGAGCCGCTGACCGACGCTCGTCTGACCCTGGGTTCCGCCAACGAGGCCCTCGGCGCGATCGATACGCAGAACGAGGACGCCAAGCAGCGCAAGCTTCGCGCACAGACGATGACGGGCCGTTCGATCCAACAGCTCGACATCGCGATCGAAGGACGTGATGGCTACGTCGCGTTTGTCTCGGGTTCGCGAGACAACCCTCGGCTCGAAGTGGCGCCGCTCGATGTCGGGCCGACGATGGATGCCGCCGTGTGGAAGCGGCGGACCTCGATCCTGACCAGCGCGACGATTCCGTCATCGCTCGCCGCGCGAGTCGGACTCGACGCGAATGCCGTCGACGTGGCCGATGTCGGAAGCCCATTCGACTACGAGGCGAATTCGATGCTGTATTGCGCGATTCATCTCCCCAATCCGAACGCGCCCACCTTCCGAGCCCAGGCGAACGATGAGCTGGAAGCGCTCATCACGGCCGCTGGCGGTCGGACCCTCGCACTGTTCACGAGCTATCGGGCAATGGACGAGGCCGCTGAGGAAATGAAGACGCGCATCGGCGACGACTTCCCGATTCTCACGCAGCGAGACATGCCCAAGACAGCTCTCGTGAAGGCGTTCGCCGACGACTCGGCCACGTGTCTCTTCGCGACAGCTGGGCTCTTCCAGGGCGTCGACGTGCCCGGCTCGACGCTCTCGCTGGTCGTGATCGATCGCATCCCGTTCCCCCGCCCCGACGACCCGCTGCTGTCAGCGCGTCGCGATGCGCTCGGGCGGTCGGCGTTCTCCGAGATCGACATTCCACGGGCGTCGATGATGTTGGCGCAGGCGGCCGGTCGACTGATTCGATCGTCGACCGACACCGGTGTGGTCGCCGTCATGGACCCTCGCCTCGGCACGGCCAACTACCGCTGGGACATCGTGAAGGCACTCCCGCCGATGAAGCGGACGCGTCACCGTTCCGAGGTCGAGGAGTTCCTCGCCCAGATCGCCGCCGACTGAACTCGACAGCCCAGCGGCGCGAATCTGAGCCCGTGAAATCCATCGACGACGTCTCACTGGTGATCGTCGACTGCGACGGCGTCCTGGTCGACAGCGAACGACTGACGGTCGGTGTCGAAGTACGCGTCCTCACCGAAATGGGCTGGCCGATCACGGTCGACGAAGTCGTGCAGCGCTTCATGGGCGGCTCGGACGGTGCGATGCTGGCCCAGGTCGCCGAACGCCTCGGGAATCGCTGCCGGTCACGCCGAGGTGCGATTGGTGGCCGAGCGACACAGCTCGAGCGACGCACTCTCGACCGACGTCCGCGTCGTGACTGGACCCGACGACACCTCAGCCGGGCTCCTTCCGGGCGCGTTGTGCACCGACGGCTTCGTCGTGCATGGCATCGCCGTCCGCTCCTGGCCGCCTGGTCGTCAGCTCCACCAGGGCGTCGAAGCTCCCGTACGTGACCAGGCAGTCACCCGGTCGAATCACGGTGTCGGCGTCAGGAACCCCCACGTAGTTGCCCGCCGCCCGTTCGATCCCGAGAACGGTGACCCCCTCCTCGCGAAGCTGCAGATCTCCGAGCGTGCGGCTGCACAGCCACGCTCCGGACTCGATGTCGATCTTCAGCACTGCGTGGCCGTCAGTCAAGTGGAGCAGTCCTGCGTAGTCCTGCAGCTCGAGCTCGGTGAACCTCGTGAGCAGGCGTGTGAAGAGCGCTGTCAAGACCCGATCGACGAGGCGACTGCGGGCGAGCGCCAGCAGAACGATGCAACCGACGACCAAGACCAGAACGCGGGCGCCGCTGGTCGTCGACTCCTGACCGACGAACGAGATCGACAGCGTTGCGACCGCGGTGACGAGACCAGCGCTTCCGATCAGCATCAAGAACATGATGATTCCTCGACGTGCAGGATGACTGACGACCGCCTCCGCCTCCGATGTGGTGAACCCCGACCCTGAGAGTGCTGATCGAGCCTGGAAGCGCGCAACCTCTGGCGACATGCCCGTGAGTGTCAGCGCAACGGTGGCTACTCGAGTCGCCGTCAGCGACGCCACGACGACCAAGAAGAAGGTCACCAGCGCGATCATGCGTTCACACCGGAGTCTGCGATCATGGCGTCGAGCGTATGTCGACCGGTTCGACAGCCGGGCCCTGGCAGCATCGTCGTCTGCGTGAGGGCCGATGGCTAGCATCGGCCCGACGAACGATCGCGGAGGTCGAAAACCATGACATTGGGCCCCATCGAGGTCTTGCAGATCTCGTTTCCCGGAAACCAGTTCTCGGGTGAGATCATCCCCGAGCTGGAGAAGCTCGTCGAGAGCGGAACCATCACGGTGGTGGATGGCCTCGTCGTGATCAAGGGCGCCGACGGCGACGTCGAGTTCGTCGAATTCGATCAAGACGACGCCAACGCATCGGCCTCCCGGTTGGCCGAACTCCTCGATCAGGTCGAGGCGTTGATCTCCGAGGACGACATCGAGCAGCTCGCAGAAGCGCTCGAGCCGAACAGCTCTGCGGCCCTGCTCGTGTTCGAACACACGTGGGCGAAGCCGTTCCGCGACGCAATCGTCGCCTCGGGTGGCGTGCTCGCAGCGAATTTTCGTGTTCCAGGCGCAACGATCGATCAACTCCTCGACGAGCTCGCAGAGCTCGACGACTGAGCGCCTGACTCGCCGAAACGACCGAACGTCAACACAAGGAGACGATGATGAGACGACGGATGGGCCGACCGGGCCTCCTCGGAACGATGGCGCGTACTGCGGTGATCGCGGGAACGGCGAACGCGACCGCCAACGCCATGAATCGCCGCGGCGCGCAACGCCAGGCTGCAGCGACTCAGGAGCAAGCTGCGCAAGACGCCGCGTTCACCGCGCAGGCGGAACTCGCTGACGTCCAGGCGCAAATGGCCGCCCAACAGGCAGCGCCTGCGCCGGCGAGCGGTGACGACATCATCGCGAAGCTCAAGCAGCTCGCAGAGCTCCGAGATGCCGGCGTGCTCGACCCCGACGAGTTCGCCGCGGCGAAGGCGAAGCTGCTCGGCTGAGCATCGTCGGTCACCGCACGCGGTGACCGACGAACTCTGGGTTCCCGACGTCAGGTGGCGAGCGTGCCGACGTTGTTCAGCTCGGCGAACGTCTGCTCGAGACGGGCGATGAACGCCTCCTCGCCCTTGCGGAGCCACACGCGTGGGTCGTAGTGCTTCTTGTTCGGAGCGTCTGCCCCATCCGGGTTGCCGAGTTGGCCTTGGAGGTAGTCGTGCTTGTCGGCCTCGTAGCCGCGGACGCCGTCCCAGAAGGCCCACTGCAGGTCGGTGTCGATGTTCATCTTGATCACGCCGTAGCTGATCGCTTCTTCGATTTCGGCTGCGGTCGAGCCCGAGCCGCCGTGGAACACGAAGTTGACGGGCTTGTCGGAGTCGGTCGAGAACTTCTCGGCGATGTGCGCCTGAGCGTCACGCAAGATCGTGGGCGTGAGCACGACGTTGCCGGGCTTGTACACGCCATGCACGTTGCCGAACGCTGCAGCGATCGTGAAGTTCGGGCTGATCTCCATCAGCCGCTCGTACGCGTAGGCGACTTCCTCGGGCTTCGAGTACAGATCCTCCGGGTTGGCGTCGGAGTTGTCGACGCCGTCTTCTTCGCCGCCGGTGATCCCCAGTTCGATCTCGAGTGTCATCCCCATCGGAGCCATCCGCTTGAGGTACTCGACGCAGATGTCGATGTTCTCCTCCATCGGTTCCTCGGAGAGGTCGAGCATGTGCGACGAGAACAGCGGCGACCCGGTGGCGGCGAAGTGCTCCTCGCCCACGTCGAGCAGACCGGCGATCCAGGGAAGCTTCGGCTTCGGGCAGTGGTCGGTGTGCAGGATGACACGCGCGTCGTAGGCCTCGGCCATGGTCTGCACGTGCTTGGCTCCGGCGACGGAACCGAGGATCGATGCCTTCGCACCGTCGACCGGGACGTTCTTGCCCCCCACGAAGGCCGAGCCAGACGTCGAGAACTGGACGATCACCGGGCTGTTCAGCTTGCCGGCGGTCTCCATCACCGCATTCATCGAGTTCGAGCCGATGCAGTTCACTGCTGGCAGCGCGAACTGCTGGTCCTTCGCGAGGGCGAACACCTCGTTCACCGCCTCTCCTGCGAGGACGCCGGCCGGAAAGCTGTTGTTGATGTCGGTCACGGCCTTCACCGTAGGCGGCCGATCTCGCCGGTGCGACACATCTCGGAGAAGTGGTTCGGACGAGGGCCCCGCTGTCGCTCGGACAGCATCCCGAGCGGGTCGGGCGTCTACCGTCGGTCGCCATGCCCGACGTCGTCCGCATCGAAGTCTCCGAGCGAGTCGCCACGATCACGCTCGACGCACAACACAACCGCAACGCACTCTCGAAGCAGCTCCTGACCGAGCTGCACCAATGCCTGGACACGGCGCACGACGAATCAGCTCGGGCAATCGTGCTGCGTCACGAGGGCCCGGCGTTCTGCGCTGGTGCCGATCTGAAGGAGCAGTCCGATCAGCCCACCGACCCGAGCAGGTTCGTCACGGTGTTGGAGCGACTCATGGATGCCCCGTGCCCCACCATCGCCGCGGTCGATGGCGCCGTCCGCGCCGGCGGCATCGGACTGATGGCGTCGTGTGACCTCGTCGTCGTGAACGAAGCAACGACCTTCGCACTCACCGAAGTCCGCATCGGTGTCGCCCCGGCGATCATCTCGGTGCCGATCCTTCGACGCGTCCCGGCGAGCAAGATCGCCGCCGCGATGCTCACCGGCGAGACCTTTGACGCGCCCGAAGCCCGCTCGATGGGTCTGGTCACCCACGTCAGCGTGGACGTCGCAGCGACCGTCGAAGCGCTGACGGCAGGGATCCTCGCTGGCGCCCCTCGCGCCGTCCGTGAGACGAAGCAGCTCCTCCAGAGCGTCCCGGGCACCGAACGCGATGCAGCCTTCGCCGAGATGGGCTCGCTGTCGGCGGAACTGTTCGGATCGCCCGAGGCGGCCGTCGGGATGGCCGCGTTCCGCGAGAAGCAGCGACCCGACTGGACGACACTCGATGACTGAACCCACACGAACACACCGGATCCCGGTGAGCGATGCGATGACCGTCGCGGTCGACGAGTGGGCGGGCGCAGGCGACCCGGTCGTGCTCGCACACGGCGGCGGCCAGACCCGACACTCGTGGGGCGGCACCGCTGCTGTTCTGGCCGCGAGTGGGCATCGCGTGCTGTCGGTGGATCTTCGCGGCCACGGCGACAGCGACTGGGCCGCGGACGGGGACTACTCGATGGCCGCCTACGCGTCGGACGCACTGGCCGTGATCGACTGGGTCGGAGCGCCCGTCGCATGGGTTGGCGCGTCGCTCGGCGGCATGACCGGACTGCACGCTGTCGACGCCGCACCGTCGAGCTTCACTTCCCTGACGCTCGTCGACATCACGCCGCGCCCGGCCGCCGCAGGTGTATCACGCATCTTGGAATTCATGGCGGCGAAGGCGGCCAAGGGCTTCGAGTCGCTCGACGAAGCGGCCGATGCAATCGCTGAGTACCAGCCGCACCGACCGCGCCCGACCGATCTGTCAGGGCTCGCCAAGAATCTCAGGCAGCGCGACGGCCGCTGGTACTGGCACTGGGACCCGGCGTTCCTCGACGTGAGCGGGCGCAGCAGCGAGCACGCCCGCAGCGAGAACCACACACGGCTCGAAGCCATCGCCCGCGGGCTGGAAATCCCGACGATGCTCGTCCGGGGCAAGCTGTCCGACCTGGTGACCGACAAAGAGGTTGAGGCCTTTCTCGACATGGTGCCCCACGCCCGCTACGTCGACGTGAAAGGCGCTGCGCACATGATCGCCGGCGACCGCAACGACGTCTTCAGCGACGCCGTGGTCGGATTCCTCGCCGACCCCTGACCGAGTCGGTCACTCGGGTCCGGCAGTGGTCGTACGTCACTCCCCATGTTCATCGGCGCCCACCGCGTCCGGGTCGTCGATGACACCGACCGGTGCGCTCCACGCCGCGAGGTCGTCGAGCGGGCAATCAGCGGGTGTGATGACGAGCAGCACATCGCCGTCCTCGAGTCGAAGATCGCCGTCCGGAATGATCGTCACGTCGGCGCGGCGAACCACCGCGACACGAGCACCGCCCGGTAACGGTTGCTCACGGAGCGTCGCGCCAGCCACGCGCGAGCCGTCGACCACCGAGATCTCAGCGAGATCGGCGTCGAGCGGCTCGATCGGCACGATCTCGGGCTTCACGGTGACCGGCGTGTCGGCGGCGAGCGCCAACCGTCGTGCGACGAGTCCGAGCGTCGGCGCCTGAACCGCGACCGAAAGCACCACGACGACGAACGCAACGTCGAAGATCAAGGCACCGTCCGGATGACCGGCCGTCGACGGGATCGTGGCGAGCACCACCGGCACGGCACCTCTGAGCCCGGCCCATGAGATGAGTGCCATTCGGCGGAGCGGCGTTCGAGACCACACGAGGACGGAGAAGACGGCGAGCGGCCGCGCCACGACGATCAGCACCAGGGCGACGACCACGGCGGTGCCGATGTCGCCGATCAGTTCGCTCGGGAAGACCAAGATCCCCAGCAGGAGGAACAGCGTGCCCTGAGCCGTCGCAGCGAGGCCTTCGTGGAAGTGCAGCATCCGTCGTGACGAGCGACGTGCACCGGCGATCACGGCACCGGTGAGGTAGACGGCGAGGAATCCCGATCCCCCGAGCGCAGATGCCATGCCGTACGAGACCGCTGCGATGGCCAACGTGATCACACCCAGGGACGACACCGCTGCTCCGGTGAGCCGGCCGATCAACGAACGGGCGACCGCTCCGACACCGACGCCGACGACGAGCCCGATCGCGAGTTGGGCGAGCAGGAACGATGCCCACGTCCATCCGGTCGGGTCGCCTCGCCAGACCTCGACCATTCCGATGGTGAGCAAGACGGCGACCGGGTCGTTCATGCCCGACTCGAGTTGGAGGATGTCGCGAGTGCGCATTGGTAGCCGTTCGGTCCGCAGCGCCGAGAAGACGGCGGCTGCGTCCGTGGACGCGATGACTGCGCCGAGCAACAACGCGGTGACTGGTTCCACGCCGATCAGCCACCACGCGGCTCCGGCCACCACGCTTGCCGTGACGACCACCCCTACTGTCGCGAGGAGCGCCGCGGGGGCGCCAGCACGCCGGAATGAGGCCGGCTCGGTACCGAGCCCACCCTCGAACAGGATCACGACGAGCGCGATCGCGGCGATGTTCTGGGCGAGGGCGGCGTCGTCGAACCGGATCAGCGCAAGGCCCTCGTCCGCAACGAGCATGCCGAGTCCGAGAAACAACAGCAGGCTCGGAACCCGGAACCGCTCGGCGAGGCCACTCGCGATCACCCCGATCAGCAACAGCGATCCTCCGATGAGCACGGCGACGTCGATCGCGAAACCTGCGTTCATCGCCACACCGGTCGATCGCTTGACCTGGGCGCAGCTGCGAGCACACCCATCACCGTGCCAACGTACCCACTGGGGTGGCAGCCAGTCACTCGGCCCCGGCGGGGTTTCAATTCGGTCACGACGTGAGACAATGGGCACATGACGACCAGCACGATCACCAGCGAAGAACTCGACGCCCGCATCGTGGGCCAGAACCTCCCGAAACGGTTCCTCGCGAACGTCGAACGCAACGCTGACGTCGAGGTGGTCAACTGGAAGGACTCCGCTGGCGAATGGCAGGCGAAGACGCTCACCGAGGTCGCCACCGATGCAGCCCGGCTGGTGACGTCGTTGAGGGATCTCGGAGTCGGCAAGGGCGACAAGGTCGTGCTGATGATGGCCAACCGCCCCGAGTTCCACGCGATCGACATCGCGGTGCTGTTTTGCGGCGCCACGCCGGTCTCGATCTACAACTCCTCTGCACCCGACCAGATCCAATACCTGATCAACGACTGCGGTGCCACGTTCGCGATCTTGGAGAACGACACGTTCCTGCAGCGGTTCGAGGCAGTGCGCGACAAGCTGCCGACGATCGCACACATCGCATTGATCGAAGCCGACGGCGCCGGTGACGACATCATCCGCTACGACGACCTCATCGCCGCTGAGCCGGCCGACCTCGCGGAGGCTGCGGAGACCGCCGAATTGGCCGACACCGCAACGATCATCTACACCTCGGGAACGACCGGCCCGCCGAAGGGCGTGATGCTGAGCCACCGCAACGTCGCATGGACGCTCGAGTCCGTCGGCCAGTCGATGCGCGACCAGACCGACATCGCCGACTTCGCCGGGAAGCGTCACGTGTCATACCTGCCCATGGCCCATGTGATGGAGCGACTGCTCGGTCACTACTACATGATGGACTTCGCGTCGCGCGTCTTCTGCTGTCCGGACACCTCGCAGATGCCTGCTGCCGTCCGCGAGACCAAGCCGAACGTGTTCATCGGGGTCCCGCGTGTGTGGGAGAAGATGTACGCCGGCGTCAACGCCGCGATCTCTGCCGATCCCGAGAAGGAGAAGCAGTTCAACGACGGTGTCGCCGCCGCCATCCCGATCATGGAAAAGATGACCAACGGCACTGCGACCGACGAAGAGATCGCCACCTGGAACTTCCTCGACGAGGTCGGATTCAAGATGGTGCGAGGCCTCATCGGCCTTGACGAGGTCGAGATCGGGATCTCCGGCGCTGCGCCGATCCCGGCCGAGATCCTCGAATGGTTCCGCGCGATCGGCGTTCCGCTCAGCGAGGGCTACGGGATGTCGGAAACCACTGCGGTGCTTTCCTGGGCCGCAGCTGCGAAGCCAGGCTACGTGGGCAAGGCGGCCACCGGCGTCGAGATGAAACTCGCCGAGGACGGCGAGGTGCTGGCGCGTGGCGGCAACATGTTCGAGGGTTACCTCGGGTTGCCCGACAAGACCGCCGAAGCAATCGATGACGAGGGATGGGTCCACACCGGCGACATCGGTGAGATCGACGAAGACGGGTACCTCAAGATCGTCGACCGCAAGAAGGAACTGATCATCACGGCGGGTGGCAAGAACATCAGCCCTGCCAACCTGGAAGCGGCACTCAAGATGATTCCGCTCGTGGGCCAGGCCTGCGCCGTTGGGGAGAAGCGTCCGTTCGTGGCTGCGCTGGTGGTGCTCGATCCCGATGCGTCGGCCGCATGGGCTGCCGAGCGAGGGCTCGCGGGTGACGCCGCGACGATGCAGGCGTTGGCCGAGAACCCTGACGTGATCTCCGAGATCGAAGTCGGGCTCGCCGAGGCGATGGCGGACTTCAACAACGCTGAGGCGGTGAAGAAGGTGAAGGTGCTCGGTGAGGAGTGGATGCCTGACTCCGAGCTGCTCACTCCCACGTCGAAGCTCAAGCGACGCGGCATCCTCTCGTCGTTCGATGCCGAGATCGAGGCGCTCTACGCCAAGTGACGCCTTGAAGCGCGAGCTGCGGGCACGCTTCTGACGGCGCCGCGCCGAGAACCGAGACGGGCATCCGGTGACCCGGGTGCCCGTTTTCGCGTGGCCACGACCACGACTTGCCTCAACCAACAGCATCAGCTAATCATTAGCCATGACTAATGCACTTCATCCACTGGACGTGCTGCACGATCCGACGCGGCGGCAGGTGCTCGAGCTGCTGCGCGATGGAGAACGCAGTGTGCGCGAGCTCACCGATCGCACGACCGTCACACAGTCCGCGGTGTCCCAGCATCTGAAGGTGTTGCGTGCTGCCGGCCTCGTCGCTGTTCGCCCGCAGGGGGCGCGCCGGCTCTACCGAGTCGAACTCGACCGACTGAGCAGTGTCCGGGCATGGGTCGACTCGTTCTGGGACGACGCCCTGAGCGCCTTCGTCGACCACGCCAACCGGGAGACGGAAGCGTGACCGTCGCACCGGTGGTTCGCGCCGCACGCGTCGAACGAACGCCGAGTGCGGCTTTTCGGATCTTCACCGACGAGATCGGCGCCTGGTGGCCGCTCCCGACGCACAGCACGTTCGGCGACCGCTCCGGCGGTCTCGCATTCGTCGACGGTCGCCTCGTCGAAATGTCCATCACCGGCGACGAGGCGGTGTGGGGAAACGTGACGGTCTGGGAGCCGGGCAGCCGCCTCGTGTTCAGTTGGCATCCCGGCCAGTCGAACGATGTCGCTTCCGAAGTCGAAGTCTCGTTCCAAGCCGACGGCGAGGGGACTCGCGTCGTCGTCGAGCACCGTGGATGGGAGGCGTTCGGCGCTGATGCAGCGGCTCGCCGGAACGGCTACACCGGCCCGAGCGCATGGGGTCATGTGCTGGACCACCTGGCTGTCGGAACTGAGTGCGGCCTGGACCGCAGCGATCTCGCTGGACTGGTCGAGGCAGCCGATCGCTTCTTCCGAGAGGCGGAGTCGGACGACTTCGGGCGACCAGCCGACGGAGAGTGGACCGCCGAGGAGGTGGTTGCGCACGTGACGTTGAACGACGCGTCGATGTTGGCGGTGTGCCACGCGATCGCCGAGGGCCGCGAGGGGCGATTCGACAATGCGATCGCGCAGAACCGTGAACACCTGGGCGCTTGGGTCACTCGGCAGCACGACATGCAACGCCTGGTCGCCGCTGGACGCCGGGTGTCTTCACACCTGGTCGGTGCGCTCTCGATGCTCTCGCCCGAACAACTCGAGCAAGAGGTGCCGTGTCGACTGGTCGACGGCGGCGAACTTCGACTCGACGGACTGCGCCCGTGGGGTGCGATCGCGATCGAGGTGCACTCGACGATCCACCTCCCAGCGCACACCGAGCAGCTCGCCGGGCTGCGCGTCAGGCGATGAGTCGATAACCAACGCCGCGTGCGGTGACGATCAACTGGGGGTCGTCGGGGTGGTCCTCCACTTTGACGCGCAGGCGACGAACGTGGGCGTCAACGAGACGCGAGTCGCCGAGGTACTCGTATCCCCAGACCCGCTCGAGCAGTTGATCACGCGACAACACGGCACCGGCGTGATCAGCGAACTCGCACAGCAGTCGGAACTCGGTCTTGGTGAGGTTGATCTCCTCGCCTGCCTTCAGCACGATGCCCTGCTCGCGGCGCAGCTCCACGTCGCCGAACATCGTCGCCGCTGGCGCCTGTGGTGTGTCCTGCAAGTGCACACGGCGGAGCAGCGATCGGATCCGGGCCGCCAACTCCTTCGGGACGACCGGCTTGGTGACGTAGTCGTCTGCGCCGGCTTCGAGCCCTGCGACCATGTCGACGGTGTCGGTCTGGGCGGTGATGATGATGATCGGGACGATGCTCTTCGCCCGGAGCGCTCTGCACACCTCGAAGCCGCTCATGTCGGGGAGACGCAGATCGAGCAGCACGAGATCCGCCGGCTGGCGCTCGAACGAAGCGAGACCGTCTGCGCCATTGGGTGCCTCGCGTACCGAGTAGCCCTCGTCTTCGAGTGCGAGCGACAGCGCGAGCCGAATCGCGTCGTCGTCCTCGATGAATAGCAGCGACTCCATGAACTGGGGATGTTAGGCCCTTCGACGCTGCGGCAGAATATTGCGATCAGTCGACGAACCATCGAGTCACCATCTAGGCTCGCCCGCTCGTCACGCCGGGTCGTGCCTCACCACATCGGGTGAACTCCCTGCTGAGAGCCTTGTCGGACTCGATCCGTCCTTCGTTACACAAAGCGCACAATTCGAACGTCGAGCTGTCACAGAGTGGTCGCATATTTGTACCTGTTCACGCTGCACCGGTGAGGCACCTTCCTCCCCCTGGTGTCTCACCGGCAGCGCGTGAAACCCGGCTCCGAACCGTTCGTCGAGCCGACCGCTTCCACTCCGTCTGACAGAATCGCTCCGTGGCCCGAGAACGATCGCTCCGTCTGCGGACACGAGTCACGCTGTTCTTCGCACTCATCGCCTTGTTCGCAGGATTGGTACTCATCGGCGTCACCTACGGCTTCGCCCGGAACAATCTGTTGTCGGAGCGAACCGACACCGCGCAAGCTCAGGCATTCGAGCACGCCGAGGACATCGCCGCTCAGCTCGATCGGGAGCTGGTCGACGATCAGGTGTCGATCGGCAACTACTTCGAGAACGTGTTGCGGACCGAGCCCGACGGTTTCGCGGTGCTGGCCTCGAACGACCCCGACGCGCCGCGGTTCTTCCAGACCACCAGCTTGCGCCCATTGAGCGACTTCCCCGACCTCCTCGTCGAGCGAGTCGCAGGTGGCGGCGCTGCGACCGAGTTCTTCACACTCGACGGCGAGACATTCCTCGGCGTCGGGGTGGCGATCAATCGCCACGAGGTCGGCTACTTCGAGGCGTTCCCCGCCGACAACGAGCGATCCACACTCACCGCACTCCTCACCGCGCTCGCACTCGGTGGCGTGGGCACCTTGGTGCTCGCCACACTGTTCGGCTTCTCGACGAGCCGACGCCTCCTGCGCCCGCTGAGTCGGGTTGCCGACGCCGCCGAGGACATCGCGTCCGGGGGGCTCGATACGCGCCTCGAAGGAGAGTCCGACCCGGACCTCGATCGGCTGGCGAGTTCGTTCAATGACATGGCCGACGCTGTCCAAGCCCGTCTCGAACGTGAGGCTCGGTTCGCATCCGACGTGAGCCACGAACTCCGCTCCCCCATCACCGCGCTCAGCGCGGCAGTCGAGGTGTTGGACAAGAAGCGAGAGGACATTCCGGAGCGAACACAGCAGGCGCTCGAGATCGTGGTCGATCAGGTGCGAAGGTTCGATTCGATGGTGATCGACCTCCTCGAACTCTCCCGCATCGACGCCGGCGCCACGGACCTCAACCTCGAGACGCTCGACATCATCACGCTGACGCACCGCGTTGCGGCACGCTTCGGGAGCCCGGACATCGACGTCGACGTGCACAAGCGGACACCGCGGGAGATCGAGGTGGACAAGGTTCGATTCGAACGGGTGCTCGGCAACCTGGTCGAGAACGCGAACAACCACGGCGGCGGCGTGCTGCGTATCGAGGTGGCGCCGTCGAAGAACAAGATGCTGCGCTTCGCCGTCGAGGATGGAGGGCCGGGCGTCGCACGCAGCGAGCGCGAGCGGATCTTCGAGCGGTTCGCACGCGGGAGCGCGGCGCGGCATCGGATCGGGACCGGACTCGGACTCGCGCTGGCTTCTGAGCACAGCGCGACCATGGGCGGTGCGGTGTGGTTCGAAGACCGCGTGGGCGGCGGTTCGCGCTTCGTGTTCGAGATCCCGCTCCGAAAGGGTGCCTCGTGACGCGTCGAGTGGGAACCTTCGCCGGACTCGTTGTTGCGGGTGCTCTCGCTGTCGCAGCGTGCGGTGTCCCGACCGGACCAGACAGCTTCGAGGTGGTCGACCCTGATGCCGTCCCCGATGCTCTGACGGCTGCGGCGACCACGACGACCACCACCACCACGGTGCCGCCGCCTCCGGCGACCAGTGTTCCACCTGAATCACCCGAGACGACGCTGGTCACGACGACCATTCCGCTCGTGCCCACTGAGCCGGTCCAGGTGTTCTTCGTGTCCCGCGGTCGTCTCACGAGCGTCGAGACCGCAGCGCCCGTTGCGCCCGAAGCGTTCGACCTGATCCTGC
>JBGCFW010000227.1:0-15705 GCA_045107155.1 Ilumatobacter sp.
GCCGCGTCTCGAGCAACTGTTCGGAGAGATCGATCGGAGCTGCCCGTGGACCTCCTCCGGCACCTGCCGATCGGTGCCCTGACCACGCGACCACGGGCGCGAGGCGGCTCAGGTCGGGTGGCCGAGCCGGTTCGGCGGGACCCGCTTCGGTGGCTGCCTCCGAGCCGGGAGTTCCGCCAACAGGTCGGTGGTGATCTGTGCGATTCGGTCGATCGCGTCTTCGAAGCCGGCCTCGGTCGCGGCGTTCGGGTGTCGAATACCGGAGACCTTCCGGACGTACTGGCGGGCGGCGGCGCGGATCTCGTCACCGGTTGCGGCTGGCTCGAGTCCTCGCAGTTCCAGAATGGAGCGGCACATCTGCGCGACGTTACGCGGTCGTTCGACACGGTCTGTTTCGTAGGGTGCGAGGTGTGGTGACACGAACAGGCGGGCGACGGGTCACCGCGATGTTGCTCGTTGCGGTGTTCGTGGCCGTGGCCTGTACGCCCGGCGACAACGTGGACTCCGTCGACGTTCAGCCGATGGGCACGGCGTCGGACGAGGCAGGTTCGGGCGATCCGCAGCCTGACCACGACTCACCCGCCACCGAGCCATCCGCCGACTCCTCGGCTCCGGGCGCCGAGACGTTGCCTCCGTCGGTGCCGTCGTCGCGGCTCGACCCCTCCGGTCTTCCGCCGCTCTCGCCGCCCGACCCGACGACGATCGCGGGGGCGCTCGACAACGGTCTGCGCTACCTCATCCGCGACAACGACAACCCGGGCGGGAAGGTGGAGCTCCGTCTCGTGGTCGACGCGGGGTCGGGTCTCGAAGACGACGACCAGGTGGGCGGCGCGCACTACCTGGAACACATGTTGTTCAACGGGACCGAGCGCTTTCCGAAGAATGAGTTGGTCGACGTGCTCCGCAGTTTCGGAGCGGCGTTCGGTGCCGACGTCAACGCATACACCAGCTACGACGAGACGGTCTACACGCTCAACGTCCCCGCCGACGGCGGCGCCGTCGACACCGCGCTCGACGTGCTCGAGGACTGGCTGTCAGCGGCCACGATCGACCCTGTCGAGGTCGAGGCGGAACGTGGTGTGATCCTCGACGAGTGGCGCTCGCGCAACCAGACTTCCGGTGGTCGGGTCACCGAGCGGCGCACGGAGTTCTTCCTCGACGGTTCGCGATACGAAGGTCACCTGCCCATCGGAGGCCGCGACGCCATCGAGTCGCTGACCCCCGAGGCGCTCCGTCGCTTCTACGACGACTGGTACCGACCCGACAACGCGTCGGTGATCGTGGTCGGCGACATCGACACCGCGGCGATCGAGGCCGGGATCGCCGATCGATTCTCCGATGCGACCACTCGCGGCTCGACGCCAGAGCGGCCGTACATCGAGGTCGAGCCGGCCGCTGAGAACCGAGCGCTCGTGTTCGGCGACGAAGACCTTGCCGAAGGGTCAGCGTCGATCGCGTTGCCGCTGTCCGCCCGCGAGCCTTCGACACCAGAGGCTGACAGCCAACGCCGCACGGTCGAGCGACTCGCGTTCGACATCATCGCCAACCGCCTCGACAGCGACGGCTTGGGCGGTGACGCGCCGTTCGAGCGGGCGAGCCGGTCGGGTTCGTCGTTCGTGCGCGACCTCGACGCTCCGGCGATCAGCGTCGACCTCGACGGTGCCGACCTCGCAGATGCCGTCTCCGCGGTGGTCGATGAGTACGAGCGAGTGGCCAGATTCGGTGTCACCGATGCGGAGGTCGAACGCGTCGTCGCGGCGCGTCGCGCCGCGGCCCAGCGGACGCTCGACGGCAGCGAGTCCCGCCAGGACGTGTCTTTCGCCGACGAATACACGCGCCATCTGCTCGAGGGCGAGTGGTACGTCACGGCTCGCCAGGAGTTCGACTTCGTCAGCGCCGTGCTCGACCGCGTGACCGCTCGCGATGTGGCGGGAGTCTTCGCCGAGCGATATCGCGCGGCGGGTGTTCACGTGTTCGCGCCGGTCCCGGATGGCGAGTTGACGGATGCGGCCTCCGCCGACGAGTTGGTGGCGATCCTCGACGATGCTCCGATGCGTGCGGTCGAGCCGCGGGGTGCAACCGCGTCGATCGGCGACTCGCTCATCGATCGCCTGGAGCCCGTGCCGCCCGTCGATCGGACGTCCATGATCGACCGGCCGTTCGGGACGGTCATCGATCCCGTCGTCGTCGAGTTCGCGAACGGACTGACCGCTGCCTTCAACGCCAATCAGATCGTCGAGAACGAGGTGTTCCTCGAGGCACGCCGGCTCGGCGGACTCGGCGAGGTCTCGGACGCCGACGTTCCCGACGCGCACGCGCTCGGGGTCGTGATCTCCGACAGCGGTGTCGGTGATTTCGATCGTGTCGCGATCGACGAATTCCTCGACGACAAGTCCGTTGCGTTCTTCCCGAGTGTCGATGAGCTGTCGACGTCGATGTTCGGACGCGCCGCGCTCGATGACCTCGAGGTGCTCTTCCAGTTCGTCCATCTCCTCATGACCGACCCCACGGCTGACGCTGCAGCGGTCGACCGCTACGTCGACGATGAGCTCCCGTTCGCCGAGGACCCGTCGATCGACGCCCGGCGGGCCGAATTCGTTGCGCTCACCGGCGCGCGCTACGACGACCCGAGATTCCTGCCTCCGACGCCGGACTCGCTCGGCACTGTCGATGTCGAGGGCATCGAGCGGGTCGCGTCGCAGCGCTTTCAGGTGCCTGAGGAGTGGGTGTTCTCGTTCAGTGGCGACCTCGACATCGAGGCAGCGATCGACCTGGCGTCGCGGTACCTCGGAACGGTGCCGACCGGTTCGGCCGTCGCCAGCGAACCCGATCTGTCCACCCCGCCGTTCCCGACGGGTGCCACCGTCGTCGAAGCTCGCGCTGGTGTCGGCGACACGGCGAATGTGTCGTTCCTCTTCGAGGGGGAGGCGAGTCGCAGCCGTCTCGACGACGTCCGGGCCGAAGTCGTGCGAACCGTGATCGGAAATCGGCTCACCGACGTGATTCGCGAGCAGCTCGGTGACTCGTACTCGCCGTTCGCTCGACTCGACGTGAGTGACAGTCCGCAGCCGTCGGCCGAGCTGTACATCTCGGTGTCGACCGCGCCGGATCAAGTCGACGACGTGTCGGCCGCGGTGCTCGCCGAACTCGCCGATCTGCGCGAATCCGGCCCAACCCAGCGCGAGTACGACAACGCGCTCGCGACGGTCGCCGAGCAGGCGAACTTCGTGAACAACGGGCAGATCAATGATGAGATCCTGGACTCGCTCACCCTGCAGCCGGCCGCCACTGAATTCGGTTCTGGCTTCGACGACTTCTTGAACCAGGGCTTCTTCATCCAGACGTTCACCGAGGACGAACTCGACGCCGCGCTCGCCGAGTGGACCAGCGACACCGACTACATCGAAGTCCGCGTGTTGCCGGACGTGTGAACCTGCGACCGAGTGCCGCTCAGTGACGAGCGTTGACCTGTCGCTGGGACACCTCGACGAGTTCCCCACCTCGGATCTCGTAGCTCACCACGTGATCGACCGAATGCTGGCCTTGCCGGGCCTTGCCCGTGACCACGTCGAGTCCCGTGCCATCGACGAGGGGGAGAAGCGCCACGGCACGAAACCCTTCATCGGTCCCGGGTGAGGAGCGCTTGTCCTCGCGCAGGAGCAGATGTGACTCCCAGATCCAGGTGTCGTCGACGGACACGAAGCGACACTTGTGGCTGGCCTTCGACTTCGACACCATGCCGCCGGGACACACGACGACGTTGCCCTCGACCCACGGCAACACAGCCAGACCATCGCGGCCGAAGGCGGTTTCGAACGCGTTGGCGATGATCGCATCGTCGTCGCCGCTGCCGATGGCTCGCTCGACCTGCACCTGGCGGACGAGTTCGGCCAGGTCGTGCAGCTCGCTGTCGCTCATGTCGCGGATCATCGCCCCGAGCGCGTCGGAGAAGAGTGCGTCACCGTCCATGACGACCATCATGCCAGCGGGGTGTGTCAGGCCTGATGATACGGCGGCTCGTGGACTCGTCGGCTGCTCAGCGATAGCTGCCGACCAGATCGTTGAGGCCCGCGGCGACCCGCACCAGTTCGCCCGCGGACACCTGTGACTCCGTCGTGGACTGTCTGGTTCCCTCGGCGGCGTTCGCCACGTCGGTGATCGATCGCGCGATGCTCTGCGTACCGTTGGCGGCTTCTTCGATCGATCGTGCGATCTCCTGGGTGGTAGCGGACTGCTCCTCGACCGCGGCCGTGATCTGGGTGGAGATCGTGTCGATCTGCTCGATGGTCTCGGTGACCTGACGGTTCGCCTCCGCCGCGCCTTCGGTGTCCGCCTGGATCGCCTGGACCCGCTCTGAGATCTCCGCGGTCGCGGTCACGGTCTGGTTGGCCAGTTCCTGCACCTCGTTGGCCACCACGGCGAAGCCCTTGCCGGCTTCGCCCGCCCTGGCGGCCTCGATGGTGGCGTTGAGAGCCAACAGGTTCGTCTGCTCGGCGATCGCGCTGATCGCTTCCACCGCTCGTCCGATTTCGACAGAGCTCTGGCCCAGTTTCGCCACCGTGTCGGAGCTGACATGCGACGCGCGCACGGCCTGGCGGACGGCGGCGCTGGCCTGACCGGCGCTTCCGGCCACGTCGCGGATCGACGCGTTCATCTCTTCGATCGCGGCGGCGACCGTCGCAACCGACGACGAGACCTCCTCACCGCTCTCGGACGCGGACGCTGCTTCTGCAGACGTGTGCTCGGCGCTCGCTCCGACCGATGTCGAGACCGAGCTGAGCACCTCCGCAGCGCCGGCGAGTTCGTCGGAGGAGTCCTTCATCTGGTCGATGACCGACCGGAGCGAAGCGACCATCGTCTCGAACGCCTCGCCGAGCGCCCCAGGCGTTTCATCATCGAGTACCTCGGCAGACAGTTCGCGATCAGCGATCGCGCGAGCCTTGCGCCCGACCGTGCCGATCATCTCGCTCATGTCGTCGAACGAGTCGGCGAGCTCACCGATCTCGTCCTTGCGTGCGAGGTTCATCGGCTCGACGTCCACCTCTCCCTGCGCGATCCGGCGAGCGCGCGCTGACGCCTCGACCACCGGTCGCGACACGCCACGAGCGAGCAGCCATGCGAGGGCGGCGATGATGACGGCCGACACGGCGGCCGTCGCGAGGATTCCGTTGCGAATCTCGGTGGCCGCGACCAGCGCCTCGGATTTATCGACGCGAACGAGTACGCCCCAGTCGTAGCCGGCGAACCCGAGCGCACCGTCGGTCGCCGCCCAACCGTTGACCTGCTCGACGCCGCGTCGGGCGTGGATCTCGGTCGTGTACCCGCTCACCGCGTCACCGTCGGACACCGAGAGTTGGGCCGCCTCGATCCCCGCTCCCGCGAGGTTGAACTCGAGAATCGAGTCGGTATCCGCATCGTCGATCAGCACGCCGTCCGATCGCAAGACCTGGGTCTCGGTCGAGGTCACGCCCGACGCGATGAGGTCCTCTCGTGTCGTCTCCATGATGTCGGTCACGATTCGTTCGAACGACGCTGCGTTGAACCAGACGCCGGCGAAGTCGCCCGCATCGTCGGCGATCGGTGCGCTGAACGGCAGCGTCAGGCGGTCGTCGCCATAGAGTTCGCGCACCAGAGCGTCTCGTTCGACATCGGCGTAGAAGGTGCCGCCCGACGGTGTCTCACCGCGAGCGTGCACGTCGAACCACTCCTCACCCGACACGTCGAGGCCGACGAGCTGCCCGGAGCGAACGGGCTGTCCGGACCCGTCGACCGTGTTGACGGCCGTGATCGTGCCGGAGCGGTCCACGATGGCCATCAGGTCGTAGATGCCGTACGTGGTCGTGAAGAAATCGATCGCGCCCGTTCTGGCGATCTCGTCGCCTCGTGCTGCTGGGTTGGAGGCGAACGCCTGAACGTCGCCGTACCGCTCGAACAGGTTGCGGTCGATCTTGTCGCCCGCTTCAACGGCGGCCGTCCGCATCCGACCGCCAGCTGTCTCGCCGAGCGAGTTCGATGCCTGCGTCACGCTCGACCAGCCGATCCAAGCGAGCGGGACGAGTGACAACGTCAGAAACGCGAGGAGGAGCTTCGTATTCAGGCTGCGCAGTGTCGCAACGGCGCGCCGTCGCGTTGAAGCTGGGGTGTTCGACATGGAGTTCTCCCTTGAGGCACCGCAGAAGAGGGTCCGTCGCACTCACCAGCGCGACGCTGCTGCGTACGAGCGCAGACGGCGGCACGCACCAACAGTGTGGAGACGACGAGCACGCGCCATGATTTCGCCGAGACTCGTGTCGGCGCTCGCGATTTCCGAGACGGAAGGCGCCGGGACGGGCACCATGTGGGGTGATGACTCGGGACGCGTCAGAGGTGGCGTTCGATGTCGGCGATGATCCGGTCGACGGCTGCCGACGCCTCGGGCACCGCACCGTCGAGCGAAAGGAACGAGTGTGACAACGAGTTCTCGCAGCGTTCCGTCACGGCGACTCCGCTGGCCTTCAGCGCCGCCGCGAACGCGATGCCCTGATCGCGCAGTGGATCGAACCCGGCGGTCACCACGATCGCAGGCGGCACGTCACCGACGTGCTCGGCGAGTGCCGGCGACAGCGCCGGGTCGGCCAGGTCGTAGTCGTCGGGGATCGCATGGGAGACGAACCAGTCCATGAGCTGGGTCGTGAGTGGGAACGAGCCGGCGCACGACTCGATCGAACCGTCCGACGCCGTTGCGTCGACCCATGGGTACACGAGCACCTGGACGGTCGGCGCGGTGCCGCCCGTTTCGCGAAGCCGCTGGCACAGTGCCGCACCCATCTGTCCGCCCGCTGAGTCGCCGCACACGACGATCTTCGTCGGGTCGATCCCGAGTCCGGCCGCGTTGCTCGTCATCCAGGCCCACGCAGCATCGGCATCTTCGGCGGGTGCCGGGAAGAGGTGCTCGGGGCCCATCCGGTACTGGAGGCTCACAACGACTGCCCCGAGGTCGGCAGCTACCCGAGAACAGAACGAATCGCACGAGTCGAGGTCGCCGATCACGAACCCGCCTTGATGCATGAAGAGCATGGCGGGCCGGGCTCCGCTGGCAGAAGCGGGCCGGTAGATGCGCACGACGGGCCCGTCGTCGTCGATCGTGAGCTCCTGCGTCGAAACGCCTGCGGCGCGCTTCGCATTCGACGATGCGAAGGCCGCAGCGGTCACGGTTCGTGCGGTGACGGGGTCCAGGCCCGCGATCGATGGGCCCGTGGCTGATTGTGCCGCGGCCAGTTGGATCACGACGTCGAGGGTGCGTCCGTCGATCACCACGGGGTCGCCGGCCATCTTGCGCAGCAGCCGCTCAGGCAGACGGGGGACGACTCTGGTGGCGAGGGCCTCGGCCCGATCCTTCATGCTCATCGGGACATCGTGGCAGCTCGGCTCGGTCGCTTCCATGTGCGATCGGCGAGCTCGCGTCGAGACGCGAGGCCCCGGTCATCTACGTTCTCCGCCATGCAGACGAAAGCAGCCATCCTGTGGGAACTCGAGAAGCCGTGGAGCGTGGAGGACATCGAACTCGACGAGCCCGGTCCTGGTGAGGTTCGGGTGAAGCTCGCCGCATCGGGCATGTGCCACTCCGACGAACACCTCACCACCGGCGATCTGCCGTTCGAGTTGCCCATCATCGGCGGTCATGAAGGCGCTGGTGTCATCGAGAAGGTCGGTGAGGGTGTGAGCTGGTTGGCGGAGGGTGACCACGTCGTGTTCGGCTTCATCCCGTCATGTGGGCGCTGCCACAGCTGCTCGACCGGGCATCAGAGTCTGTGTGACCTCGGCGCTGCGCTGGGCAGTGGTCTGCAGATCGCCGACGGCACCTCGCGCCACCATGCGCAGGGCGCCGACTTGAAGCTGATGTGCCTGCTCGGCACCTTCGCTCACCACACCGTCGTGAACGAAGCGAGCTGCATCAAGATCGAGAAGGACGTGCCGCTCGACCGCGCCTGCCTGCTCGGGTGTGGCGTGGTGACCGGCTGGGGTTCATCGGTGTACGCCGGCGAGGTGAGTCCGGGAGATGTCGTCGCCGTGGTCGGCGTCGGAGGTATCGGTGCCAACGCGATCCAGGGTGCGAAGCTCGCTGGGGCGAAGCAGATCTGGGCGATCGACCCCATCGAGTCAAAGCGCGAGAAGGCGATGGAGTTCGGTGCCACTCACACCGCTGCGTCGATGGCCGAGGCGATGGAGCCGCTCGGCGAGGCGTCCTGGGGCACGATGGCGAACAAGGTCATCATGACGATGGGCGTCGGCCAGGGCGACGTGCTGATCGAAGCGCTCGGCCTCGCGGCCAAGCGCGGCCGCGTGGTGGTCACGAACATTCACCCTGCTGCCGAGATGTCGGCGAACGTGAGCCTGCTCGATCTCACGCTGATGGAGAAGCAGGTCGTGGGTTCGCTGTTCGGATCGGGCAACGCCCGGTCCGACATCCCGAAGCTGATCAACCTCTACCGCGAGGGCCAGCTCGACCTCGACGGTCTCGTGACGAAGACCTACACGCTCGATGAGGTGAACGACGGCTACGAGGACATGCGTGCCGGCAAGAACATCCGCGGCGTCATGGTCTACGACTGAGTCGTCGGCACCCGCCGCCTCGACGCCTGAGTCTATGAGTATGTAGACTCAGGCGTCGTGGAGCATCGAGAGGTCGTCGACGTCGCTGTGATCGGCGGCGGGATCAGCGGCCTCGCCGCGGCCCGCGAGCTGGTCGCCGACGGTCGTTCGACCGTCGTTCTCGAGGCCCGCGACCGCCTCGGCGGACGCCTCGTCGCCGTCGATCACCTCGACCTCGGCGCGAGCTGGTTCTGGCCGAACGAGCGCCGCGTCCGGTCGCTCGTCTCGGAACTCGGTGTCGAGGTGCACGAACAGCACCTGGCGGGGAACGCCCGGTATCACGCGCCCGGTGGCACCCAGGACATCGACGGGAACCCGCTCGACGTCCCCTCGTTTCGATTCTCACGCGGAGCCGACGCACTCGCACGTGCCGTGGCGCGAGAGCTGCCCGAGGGCATCGTCCGTCTGAACTCCGCCGTGTTCAGCGTCGAACTCGACGGCTCGCTCGCCGTGGTCTCCGGCCCGGCGGTCTCCCTCGCCGCTCGACACGTCGTGCTCGCACTGCCGCCCGCACTCGCTGTTCATTCGATTCGGTTCGAGCCGGAGCTCGACGACGAACTCGTCGGCCTCGCCGAGGCGACCCCGGTGTGGATGGGCGGCGTCACGAAGGTCGTCGCACGCTATGCCGATGCGTTCTGGCGGCGCAACGGGTGGTCGGGTTCCGCAGTCAGTCACGTCGGTCCGATGCGCGAGCTGCACGACATGAGCGGCCCTGATGGTGTTCCGGCCGCGATCTTCGGGTTCGTGCCTGCCGTGCGCTCGGGAGAGCTCACCGTCGAACACGACGCCGTGGTCGCTCAATTGGTCGAACTCTTCGGACCGGAGGCGTCGAGTTCCGAGTCGATCGAGATCCGTGACTGGCGTCGCGAGGAGTTCACGTCCCCACCTGATGTCGACTGCCTCACCCGCTACGAGCTGTTCGGGCATCCCCGCTATCGAGAACCCGCGCTCGGCGGCCGCCTCCACTGGACCAGCACCGAGACGGCGCCGGGCTTCTCGGGCCACATCGAAGGTGCGCTCGCCGCGGCCGAGCGTACGGTACGCACACTCGCGGCGTCGCTCGACGAGCGTCCACCCGGCACCGCCGACCCACTTTCCGTCGCCCCCTGACCGCCACCCGCTTGGAGACCCTCCGTGACCGACACTCGATTCGCCATCGCCGACCTGCTGCAGGAGTACGACCGAGCCCTTCGCCACACCGATGATCTCTGGCGTGACCTGACGGTCGACGAGGTCCACTGGCGCCCTGACGAGCAGGCGAGCGCGATCGGCTGGCATCTCGGTCACCAGGCCGCCGTCGCCCACTTCATGGTCCGCAATCTGACGGCGGCCGAGCCGTCACCGGACCCCGCACTCGATGCGTTGATGGACAGTGCCACACCCGAGCCCGCCCGCGGCGACCTGCCGGGCCTCGACCGAATCCTCGCCTACCGCACGTCGGTCGCCGAACGCACGCGGTTCCGCATCGGAGCGATCGAACGGGGTGACGTCGGCGCGCCGGCGCAGCTCGCACACATCGCCGTCGGGCTGATGGTCGCCGTGATCAATCACGAATATCAGCACAGCAAGTGGATCGGTGAAGTGCGAACAGGGCAATTCGGCCACGCCCTCCCGGATCTGCCCGAATCAGACCTGCTCGTCGTACTCGATGGCTACCCCGTCGTCGCCTGAGGCGACCAGATCCGCAGTTGTGCGTCGATCAGCCGACGTGCCAGCGCGGGATCCTCGCCGGCGCGGCTGAGCAACACCGCGCCTTCCAACGTCGCGAGCAGCAGCATTGCCGCTTCGTCGCTGTCGAGCGCACCGATCTCGGCGCCAGCACCGATGCCGACCGCGCCGTCGAGTCGTTCGCAGAGCCACGTTCGCTGATCATCGAAGAATCTCGCGACCGTTCGCCTGGAGCGTTCGCCCACGCTCGCCCAGTCGGCGGACATCGAACCGCAGAGACACATGCGCTCGGCCTGGGCCGTGTGGACGAACAGGTCGGCGAACGCTCGGATCGCCGCGTGCGGGTCGGTCGTCGCGATGTCGCCAACGCGTTCCGCGAACGCCGCTCGGTAGCGCTCGGCGACTTCGGCCACCAGTTCGTCCTTGGTGGCGAAGTGGTGGTGGATCGAGGGCGCCTTGATGCCGAGTTCGCGAGCCAGGTCGCCGTAGCTGAAGCCATTGACACCGACACGCTGAATCGTCGACTCGGCGAGCTCGAGGACCTCGGTGCGAATCGGTCGTCCGGACGGCGACGCCATGTAGGTGAGTGTAGGAGCGGGACTGGGCGGAGGTTCGCCGTGCTCCATCGAGCCTGATCGATGCCCGTGCCGATCACTCACAACGTTGGCGAAACCCGATGGGAACGGCGGGTCGCCAGCGACGCCGGCGCGTACGGTCGAACCATGTGCACCGACCATCAGCGTGCTGCCGGGCAGCGGTTCGCGCCCACCATCTCGTCGATCCCGCTCACCCGCATCGTGCGCCCGGCCAGGTGGTCGCGCCGCGACGTGTTCGTCAACCTCGGACTCGGCACCGCCGGCCTCGCTGTGCTGTCGGCGTGTGGCTCGGACGCGTCGACGACCACGCCGGTCGGTTCCGCGGACCCCGCTCAGCGCGTGACCCCCTCGCCGTCCGCCGACGAGTCGACCTCGTCGACCGACCCCACCGCCACCGACCCGGCCGCTTCCGCCGATGACGTGCTCCGGCTCGAGCACGTGTCGCTCGGCTTCGTCTCGGCGTACGTCCTCGTTCGTGGCAGCGAGGTCGCCGTCGTCGACACCGGGGTCTCGGGGAGTGGCGAGGCGATCTTCGAGGCAATCGTGGGTGTCGGGCTCACACCGGCCGACATCGGACACATCGTCCTCACACACAACCACGGCGACCATGTCGGCAGCCTCGGTGAGCTCGAGGCCGAGGCTCCGAACGCGCGGGCGTACGCGGGAGCCGGTGATGTCGACACGATCCGCACCTCGCTGCAGCTCGATCAGGTCACCGATGGCGACGAGGTCTTCGGACTCGGGATCGTCGCCACGCCGGGCCACACGCCGGGAAGCATCAGTGTGTTCGACACCGATACGGGCCTCCTCGTCGCCGGTGACGCGATCAACGGCGACAGAGCGGGTGGCATCACCGGCGCGAATCCCGACTTCACGCCCGACATGGACACCGCTCGCTCGTCGATCGCCAAGCTTGCACAGCTCGAGGTTCGGGTCGCAGCGTTCGGGCACGGTGGACCGCCGGTCACCGAAGCGGCCAAGGCGAAGCTCGGCGCCCTCGTCTGAGCTCGGTCAGTCGATCACGACTCGGTGCCAGAACCGCCAGGCTCCGTTGCCGTAGACGCGGACCTCGACGAGGAGCGTTCCGGCTCCGGGGGAGAACGACGCCGTGGGGTGGAGGCCCGCTGGCTCGAATGTCCACCGGTCCCCCTCGACTTTCCAGCGCACTTGGAAACGCGTCGCGGTTCGGAGGCTGAGCGGATCGATCGTGACGTCGACGTCGTCGCCCTCACGCGTCACGGTGAAGCCGGCCCGCCACGGCGGAAGTTCGTCGACGACGACCACGTCGCCGGTCGGGGGGTTCGTGGTGGTGGGGGCGACCGTGGTGGTCGTGGTGGTGGTGGTCGTTTCCGGTGGGACGGTCGTGGTGGTCGTCTCGCCCGGCATCGTCGTTGCTGGCATCGTTGTCGCTGGCATCGTTGTCGCTGGGGCGGTCGTGGTCGTCGTCGGCATCGTGGTGGTGGAGATGGTCGTCGGTGGAGCCGAGACCAGTGCCTCGAGGAGTTCGTTGTCGATCTCGAACGAGCAGTCGACACCGCTGCAGTCGCGAACGGCATCGAGTTCGGCTTCGAGCGCAGCCTGCACCGCGTCGTAGTCGGGGTCGTCGATCAGGTCGTTCAGTTGCCACGGATCGAGGTCCATGTCCCACAGGAGGCTGCGGCGCTCCGCCTCGACGAGCACGAACCGGTCGGAGCGCACGCCCTCCCAAAGGGCCTCGTTCGGGTCGTCACGCTTCGACTCGAAGAACAACCCGCGGTCGGGTGAGATCGGGTCGAGCAGCGATTGGCCATCGACCGTGACCAGCGGCGTCGCGCCGGCGAGATCGGCGATCGTCGGTGCGAGGTCGATGTTCTGGACCGGAGCCGTCTCGACGACGCCTGCCCCAAAACCCGGTCCGCGGATGAGCAATGGTACGGCCATCGCCTCGTGCCAGTAGGTGGACTTGCCGTACTGGCCGTGTTCGCCGAGCAGGAATCCGTTGTCCGACGTGAAGATGATCACCGTGTCGTCGAGTTGGTCCGTGTCGCTCAGCGCGTCGACGATCTGCTCGATGCCGTCGTCGGCGCCCAGCAACGACTCGGCACGCCGCTGGTATTGCTTGGCGAGGTTGTTGATCTCGGTTCGGGAGAAGTTGGCGGGCTCGTTGAACGACGGCGGCTGAGGAAGCGGGGCGTCGATGGTCTTGAGGTGGCGGCGTGGCGGGGTGGCGAACTTGCCCACACCGACGTGTGGCGCCGAGAGTGCGAAGTGGACGAAAAACGGCTGCTCGGAAGCCTCCGATGCCCGGATCTCGTCGACCACCATCTGGGCGTACACATCGCCCTGGTAGTCGTCGTCCGCCGAGCCGTACCGGGTCACTCGCCCGTGCTCGTCGATGGTGCGCCAGTTGTACATCTTGTGGTCGCCTGCGAGCGTGGACTGCCAGCGATCCCACCCGGCAGGGAGGGTGCGGCCGGTGTCGTTCATCGCCTTGCCGATGTGAATCGTGCGATACCCGGCGTCGCTCAGCCAGACGGGAAGCGCTGTCTCGTGGTCGAAGCGGCCGAACCCGCCAGCGGGCGCCTCGTTGCCGAACACGCCGTGGTTGTGGGCGTGCTGACCGGATTGGAGCGTGGCTCGCGAGGGGCAGCACCACGAGAGCGAGGTCCACGAGTTGGTGTAGGTCGTGCCGTTGGCGCCGAGCAGCGCCGACGTCTTCGGCATGAACTGCATGTCGGCGACGGTCTGATCATCGGTGAGGATGACGATGACGTTCGGCTGTTGAGGCCGCTCAGCGTCGGCCTGCATCGATGGTTGCACGAGCGCCCACAGCACCGAGCACACGCTCACAATCACCACCAGCCCGCGACGCATGGGGCTCACCGTACGCCATCGTGGCCGTCGATTGCCAAAACTCATCGAGCGTGTTTCAACGGTCACTTGCAGCGTCAGAACGCCGCCGAGCCGTCCGGTTTCGACCGCCGATCGCGCGGTTCGAGCACGAGCCAGCGGCGGTTCTCGAACAGCGGGCCTGCCGGGCCCGGTCGACGTTCGTCGCTGCCGAGTCGCTCGGGCACGACCCGGAGCGTCGGTCGGAACTACGTTGCCGGACCATGACCGCCGGCACCTCCGACTTGCACGCACTGGTCGATCGATTGTCAGCCGATGTGGTCGGACGTCGTCGCGAGCTCGAGTTGACGGTTGCGGCGATCGCATCCGATCGGCACATCGTGATCGAGGGGCCTCCGGGTACCGGCAAGTCGACGTTGCTGCGAGCGGTCGCTCGGGAGCTCGGCATCGGGTTCGAGTTCGTCGAAGGCAACGCCGAACTCACGCCGGCTCGAGTCGTCGGGCACTTCGACCCGGCTCGCGTGCTCAGCGACGGGTACGACCCCGACGTGTTCGTACCCGGACCGCTCGCCTCGGCGCTGCGCGACGGCTCGCTGCTCTACATCGAGGAGCTGAACCGCGTCCCCGAAGAGACGCTCAACGTGCTCATCACTGTGATGAGCGAGCGCGAGATCACCGTGCCGCGGCTTGGCCGGATCGAAGCGTCGCCGGGCTTTCGGCTGGTCGCCGCGATGAACCCGTTCGACGCGGTCGGCACTGCACGCATCTCTGGCGCCGTCTACGACCGCATGTGTCGAATCGCTGTCGACTACCAGTCGCTCGAGGACGAGAAGATGATCGTGCGTCGGGCCGTGTCGCAGCACGACGACGCCCCCGGGAGCGTCAACCCCTCGTCGGAGCCCGATACGTCGTTCGAGTGGCTGGACCTCGTCGTCGAACTCGTCCGCGCCACCAGAACTCACAGCGACGTGCGGGTCGGTTCGTCGGTTCGCGGCGCGATCGACATGGTCTTCGTGGCCAACTCGCTCGCCGAGTTGCGAGCGAGCGACGCGGCCGGCCCCGAGGTGTCACTCGACGCCGCGCTGGTGTCGCTGTCGGGTCGTATCCGAGTCCGTGAGGGCGCCAACCGCACACCTGAAGACATCATCACCGAACTCTGGCGGCACGTGTTCGCACCGAAGCCGCCCGACGAGAACGGTGACGACTCGGGAAAAGCGACCGCCCCGACGGGGGCGATGGCCCCGGGCTGAATCCACCTCCGACCAAGGAGGGCGACGACGCCGAGGAGGAGGTCGCGAACGCCCGGCGTAAGACCACGCCTCGGCGAACGCTCGAGAAGGCGGCGAGCTTCGAGCAGGTGTCGCCCGAGGTGGGCGAGCTCGACGAGGAAGCGTTCGAGGAGCAGATGGGTGAGGATCCCGACGAGATGCTCGCCCTCCTGGCGGAACTCACGGGCGCAACCGACGAAAAGCTGCGCGACCTCGCCCGCCGACTGGCCGGCCGGCTGTTCCTCGACCTCGCCAGGCGGGGGCCTTCGCGACCGAAGGGCATCGGCCGCTTGACGACGCAGCGCTACCGGCCGGACCGCGGTGACATCGATGTCGACGCGAGTCTCGAAGCGGTCGTCGACGCTCGCGCTTCGGGTGCGGCAATCGATCCCGACGGGCTTCGAGTTCGTGCGTGGTCGACGCCTGGTACGGCGATCTGCCTGCTCGTCGACCGATCGGGTTCGATGGGCGGTGAACCGCTCGCCACGAACGCCGTTGCCGCGTCCGCAGTGGTGTGGCGTTCGCCCGACGACTGTT
This sequence comes from Ilumatobacter sp., assembly GCA_045107155.1. Lineage (GTDB taxonomy): Bacteria > Actinomycetota > Acidimicrobiia > Acidimicrobiales > Ilumatobacteraceae > Ilumatobacter_A. The sequence goes on from JBGCFW010000227.1 coordinate 15,530, forward strand.
CCGTGCTCTCGTTCGGCAAGGAGGTGGTCGCCGTCACGTCGCAAGACATGCTCACCTCGAACGAGCGCGTCGTCGACTCGGTCCTCGCGCTCCGAGGCCACGGGACCACCGATGTGGCAGGCGCTCTGCTGGCTGCGCAGGAACAGCTACGTCGATCGAACGCGGGTCGAAAGGTC
>JBGCFW010000228.1:0-11055 GCA_045107155.1 Ilumatobacter sp.
AGCCGTTCGAAGCGTGGACGAACCTGGTCGTTCACCAACGCCGTTCGTTGTTGCGGGGACGCTTTGACGGCCTCGCCCCACAGCGCCCGACCGACCATGAAGCCGCTGCAGCCTGCGCGGGACGCCATGGCGAACTGATCGGCGAAGTCGTCGAACGACCCGCCGCCCGAGAGCATCGCCCACGGAATCCCGCCGCGATCGACGCAGATCTGCGTCACCTCGGCGCACGCCTCGGCTGATCCCGGAGACGGCAGCTTCAGCAGATCAGGCCCCATCGCCGCAAAGCGTCGGGCTGTCTCGACGACGAGCGCACCGCGATCATCGGCGTCGGTGAGCCCGTAGAACAGCGGCTCCAACGCGATCGGGAAGTCGATTGCGTGGCACGCCTCGGTCAACTCGACCGCGACGCGTTCCTGTTCGTCCGCCAGGCGGCCGTCGGGCCGATACGGGAGCAGCAGTTTCGCCGACGCTGCACCGGACGCCTCGGCCTGTTCGACCGACCAGCCGGCGAGGACGGTCGTCGGCGACGCCTCCGGGTCATCGAGGTACCCCTGCGACTCGAGAGCAGCCAGAAATCCGACCCCGTCGGGCAGAGCGCCTGCGTCGAGCACCTGCGGGATCGAGTACTCCGGCTCGAGCATCACGCCGCTGGCGAGGTCGGCTACATCGGCAACGAGCTCGATCTTCAGCGCGGTGATGTCTGACGCGTCCAGCGAATCGGGGTCGTCAGGTGCGAGGAACTGGCGCAACGAGTCGCGATGGTCGATCGCGAGGATCGAGAAGCGACCGTCGTCGTCGGCGAGCGCCGCGAGACGCCCGGCCCGAATCGCCGGTCCGGCGTCGGCACCCGTCACTCGGGTTGCCTCACGACCGGGAGTTCCCAGGCGTCATGATCCCAGTCGTCCTGGATCCACGTGTGCGCCTGATCGAAGCACGGTGGCGTCGTGCGTTCTTCGTCGACGAGTTCGCCGGCGAGATAGTTGAGGAACATCATGTGCGAGCTCGGGCACGCCACCGAGGAGTGGTAGCCCTTCGTGACGAGCACGGCCTCGCCGTCGCGAGCCGAGAACAGCTCGTCGAAGTGCTCCTCGTCGGTCCAGTTCCGCTGCATCACGAAGCCGTTGTCCGGAGTCACGCGGAAGTAGTACACCTCCTCGAGATAGGGCGAACCGTCGCGGCCGTCGTGGCGATGCGGCGCCCAGCCCGACCACGTCCCGCGTGGCACGTAGACCTCGTAGAGAATCAGCCGCTCGGCATCGATCGGCGGCGCGAGCACGTGGTTCACGTGACGGTACGCCGAGCCACCCCCGCGCAGCTCCTGCTTCATCTCACCCGGCACGATCACCCGGGTCGGGTACTTGCCCTCGGCCTCGGCGGATCCGATCGAGAACTCGAAACCGGCGTCACCGGCGACGACTTCCATCGCCTCGCCGGGGGTCACGTAGACGATGTGTGGCATCTCCTCGAACACGCTGGTCCGGGAGATCTCGAACGTCTGGTCACCGGCACGTACGGTCCCCGACCCGCGCAACGGGACGATGGCGGTCTCCTGGCCGGGGCGCGTCGACGCATGGGTGTCGCCGGCGTCGAGTTCGACGACCGAGAACGACAGGAAGTCCCATCCGGCGTTCTCCGGTGTGACGTCGATCCGAACCGTTCCCTCCGGGTCTCGGACGCGATGGTGCGCCATGTCGGTTTCGCGCATCGGCCCGACGGGGCGGGCGTGGCGCAACGGGTGGCCGCTGTGGGAGAGCTGTTCGGTCATGACGGGGTCTCCGATTCGATTTCCTGGATGGTGACGGGTCGGTGTTCCTGCATCGAGCGCAACGCCGCCGTGCCGATCACGAGCGGTGCGCGGCCGTCGGCACCCGACGCGGGGCTGGGCACGGTCGGATCGTCGGCGTGCGCTCGAACGAATTGCACGAAGGCATCCCACTGGTCGAGATAGCTCCGGGCGTAGCGCTCGAGGAAGAAGTTCTGAAGCGGCGGCTCTCGGAAGCCCTGCTCGGTTGCGAGGACGGCAGTGAAATCGTGATGGTTGTCGGAGGCGGCCTTGCCGAGGCTGCCGTGGACCTCGACACGCTGGTCGTAGCCGTACGCCGCGCGGCGGCTGTTGTCGATGGTGGTGAGCGTGCCGTCGGCGTGCGTGAGCAGCAGCTTGGCAGTGTCGATGTCGCCGGCCTCACCGATCGCCGGGTCGACCCGCACAGCACCAGCCGCATACACCTCGACGACCTCGCTCCCCGTGACGTACCGGGCCATGTCGAAATCGTGGATGGTCATGTCGTTGAACATGCCTCCCGACACCCGCACGTACTCGATCGGCGGCGGGCCGGGGTCTCGGCTGATGATGTCGACCAGTTCGACCGCGCCGATCGCGCCGTGACGGACGGCGTCGGCGACGGCCTTGTGACTCGGGTCGTAGCGCCGGTTGAACCCGATCTGCAGCGCGACGCCAGCCTCGGCGACCGCGACGAGCCCGCGATCGACCTCGGCAATCGACAACGAGATCGGCTTCTCGCAGAAGACGGCCTTCCCCGCCTCGGCCGCGGCAACGATTGCGTCGACGTGAGTGTCGGTACTCGTGCAGATCGCGACGGCGTCGACGTTGTCGGCGGTCACGGCCTGTTCCAATGACGACGACACCCGGACCTGCAGACCGGCAGCGACAGCGTCGGCGGCGTCGCCGTTCACGTCGAACACGGTCGACACGGCAGTGCCGGCGACGCGTCGAGCGAGCATGTCGGCGTGCATCGATCCGATACGGCCGCAGCCGAGCACAGCGAAACGAATGGGTGGCGTCATCGAGAGACCTCAGGTGTTTTCGGGGAGTGGTTCGAGGGACGAGCGCGGCGCGTGACGTGCAGGTGACCCGACACGATCTCCGCCGCGTGGGACACGATCGGTTCCTTGAGCGGCTTCGAGCACACAGCACCGGTGCGCGCGTCGAAACGACCAAGGTGCTTCGGGCAACGAACCTGCGGGCCATCGCCCTCGTCGACCAGGTCACCGGCTCCGAGGTGGGCGTTGCCATGAGTGCAGACTCCGTCGAGCGCACACAGTTCCGTCTCGGACACGCGAGCGACGGCGTACGTGCGGTCAGCGACGTCGACGCGAACCACCGACCCGACTGCGAACCGCTCCAGCGGTCCGAGGTCGTCGGTTCCGTTCGGACGAGCCCAGCCGAGAGCGGCCACCGATCCGGCCATCGACTCGACGTCGGGCACCGGCCGGTCGGGCACCACGTCGAGCGGGTCCCGGCGTTGACGTCGCAGCGAGCCGAAGATCTCCGCGTACGCCGACAACATGTTCGGGGTGGGCGGCGGCAACGCATCCGCGATCTCGGCGTGTAGCGCCGGGAGCCGGTAGTACGGAACCGTCGGGAAGATGTGGTGTTCGACGTGGTAGTTCATGTTGAGGTACAGGAACCGGAACACCGGATTCATCAGCACGGTCCGCGTGTTGGCGCGATGGTCGAGAACGTCCTCGGCGAGTCCGAGGTGCTGCGTGACGCCGAAGAACACCATTCCCCACACCCCGAGCGTCGACGGGATGACACCGACCAGGAGAACGGGAAGCCACGACCCGGCCGCGACGGCGAGCACGAAGGGGACGAGGACCAGCACAGCCCACCAACGCGCCTGGCGCACGAGCGACGGCCGTTCGGTCTCGGGGACGTAGTCGCGCGCGGAGTCGTCGAAGCGGCCGAACGAGAACCCGGCGATCGCACGCAGGTAGGTCGGAATCTGGAGCAGGCCGGTGAAGTTGATCAGCCAGCGCCGAACCGTGCCCGGCCGACCGAGCTGGATCTCGGGGTCCCGGCCGACGACGATCGTGTCGCTGTGATGACGGAAGTGGGACCACTGCCAATGGCCGGGCGTTCGCAGCGTCTGGAACGAAGCAACCGCGTAGACCGCCTCGTTCACCCGCTCCGACGGTGTCGCCGTTCCGTGTCCGAACTCGTGCCACCGAGCGTCGGACGTTCCGCCATAGAGCCCCCAGTACGGCACGAACGCCAGGAGCGACCACCACACACCCTGGTTCACGAACAGCCATGCTGCGAGCGCACCCATGGAGACGAGCGCCACGACGTAGACCCCGAGATCGAGGAGCGGATGTCCGAACTCGCGCGCCGACAGCTCGTGGAGCCGGTTCGGGTCGATCGGCGGAACGAACCATTCGCCGTCGACGAGCCCTGCGGCGCGCGCTTGGGCAGCAGCCGGCCCTGCGACGGTGTAGTCGCGAGCCGGGGCGGGACCAAGGAGGAGCTCACTGGTCGTGGTCATGGTGGAGTCCTCGCGCCGTCGCCCTTCAGGCTCGGCGTTGGGAGGCCTTTCCGGCGACGACGTCATGATGCGCCGCGGTGACCTCGTCTCGGTTCGACACCTCAGGCACCCCGACCTCCCAGTAGGTGCCGCCCTCGGTCCACTCGTAGCGGTGGGTCTGTAGCGCGATCACGTACGTACGGTCCGACGCTCGGGCCCTCGTCATCGCGTCCTCGAGCTCGGCGACGGTACCGACCGTCTCGGCGTTGCATCCCTGTGCCTTGGCGAGCAGCTCGAAGTCGACGCGCACCTCGGTGTTGGGACCATTGCAATCGTCGAGCAAGTTGTTGAACGGCACCCCGCCTTGATTGATCTGGAGGCGATTGATCACGGCGTAACCGCCGTTGTCACAGATGATCACGATCATCTTGTGACCGCTGATGACCGAGCTGTACAGGTCGGAGTTCATCATCATCGTCGAACCGTCGCCGACGAACACGATGACCTCACGATCCGGCATCGCCATCTTTGCGCCCCAGCCTCCGGCGATCTCGTAGCCCATGCAGCTGAAGCCGTACTCACAGTCGAAGCTGTTGATCTCTTCGGCACGCCAGCCGTTGTTGACCTCACCGGGGAATCCGCCTGCGGCGGCGAGCGCGTAATCACCCGGTGCCTTGTTGCGGTCGACGGCGCCGACCACCTGGGCGTAGGTCACCGGCTCACCCGCGGCGACGGCGTCATCGGTCGGGGCGGCGATCTTGTCGATGTAGGCGTGGTAGCCCGAGCGTTCGACGCCGGCGCGCTCCGCCCAGTCGTCGCTCGCTCGCCATTCGCCCAGTGCGGCGCCGAGTTCCTCGAGTCCGGCGCGCGCATCGGCGACCAGCGGGAGCGAGCGCCGCTTGTGGGCGTCGAACCGCGCCGCGTTGAGGCCGATGATCGTCACGTCCGGGTGTTGGAACAGTGTCCACGAACCCGTGGTGAAGTCCTCCAGGCGACTGCCGACCGCGAGCACCACATCGGCGTCGGCGGCGAGGTTGTTCGCCGACTCGCAGCCCGTGACACCGATCGGTCCCGCGTTCAGGCCGTGCGACGAGACCAGACTCGCCTTACCGGCCACGGTCTCGACGACCGGGACCTGGTGCCGTTCGGCGAAGGCGAGCAACTCGGCTTCCGCGAAGGAGTAGTGGACGCCGCCGCCAGCGAGGATCAGCGGTTTCGACGCGTTGCGAAGCGCATCGGCTGCTGCTGCCAACTGCCCCGTGTCGGGGCGCGCCCGAACGATCGCGTGATGTTTCGGTGCGAGGAATTCATCGGGCACATCGAAGGCCATCGCCTGGACGTCTTGGGGCAGTCCGAAGAACGCGGGTCCGCAGTCGGCCGGATCGAGCATCGTGTCGATCGCTTGTGGAAGCGACGTGAGGATCTGGTCGGGCACGGTGACACGGTCCCAATAGCGGGCGACGGCGCGGAACGAGTCGTTCACCGTGGTCGACGGCACCCCGAAGTGCTCGACCTGCTGGAGGACCGGGTCGGGTGTGCGGCTGGCGAAGGAGTCGCCGGCGAGCAGGAGCAGCGGAATGCGGTTCGAGTGGGCGACTCCGGCGGCGGTGACCATGTTCGTGGCGCCGGGCCCGATCGACGATGTCGCGGTCATCACCTGACGACGCCGGACCGCCTTGTTGTACGCGGTGGCGGCGAGCGCCATGCCCTGTTCGTTCTGGCCGCGCCAAGTCGGGAGCTGCTCGCGGCGCTCCTCGAGGGCGTGGCCGAGGCAGGTGACGTTGCCATGACCGAAGATGCCGTACACGCCCGGGAAGAGCCGTGCGGTGCTGCCGTCGCCCTGTTCGGAGGTCTGCGCGATCAGGTGGCTGACGATGGCTTGAGCGACGGTGAGTCGTTGCGTTCCCATGTGATGCTCCTCTCGGGACACGATCGGGGTCAGGCCCCGCTGGTGTCCGATGCGATGTTCGTGACGGTCTCCCAGCGTTCCGACTCCCAGCTCTTCAAGAGCGCAGACTGGACGCTGACATAGTCGATGGCTTCGGCGAAGCCCGGCGTGTGTTGACGGCCTGCCGCGACCGACGTGAGGAATTCGTAGTTCTCGATGACCTTGAGGTCTTCGTAGCCGATCGAGTTGGCGTCACCAGGGACGAAATTGCCGTGGTACGGGTACCGGTCACCCGCGTTCACCGTCGTGTAGCCACGGGCGGTTCCGTCGGCGCGGAACAACTCGAGTTGGTTCATCGTCTCGAGGTTCCACATCGCCGAGCCCTTCGTGCCGTACACCTGGAACGCGCACTGTGACTCGGGTCCCATGATCGCTCGGCTCGATTCGAACACCCCCTGCGCACCGTTCTGGAAGCGGACCATCGCTCCGAAGTAGTCCTCGTTCTCGACCGGTCCCGTCGGGTCATCGGGCGAGCCGGCGTCGTAGTGCGTTCCGCCTTCCTTGGGCAACGGACGATCGGTGATGAAGGTGTGGCCGGTACCGACAACCTTCTCGATCGGGCCGACGAGCATGTGAGCGAGGTCGACCGAGTGGCTCAAGATGTCGGAGCTGACTCCGTGTCCGGCACCATCGAGTTGGAATCGCCACGACAACAGTCCCATCGGATCGGCGCCGTACATCGAGAAGAACTGACCGCGGTAGTTCGTGATCTCGCCGAGCTCGCCGGAGTCGATCAGCTGCTTGGTGTACTGCACGAGCGGCGCCCACCGGTAGTTGTACCCGACGCCGGTGATGACCCCGGCCGCTCGAGTGGCGGCTTCGATGCGAACGGTCTGCTCGGGCGTGCCTCCCACGGGCTTCTCGCAGAACACGTGCTTGCCGGCCTGGGCGGCGGCGATCGCCAGCGGTTCGTGCAGCATGTTCGGAGCACACACGTACACGACGTCGACATCGGGATGCTCGATCGCACGACGCCAGTCGGTGGTTCCCTCGCGGAACCCGAACGACGCCACGGCTTCATCGACTCGGGCCTGCACGTTGTCGCTGATGACGATCAACTCGGGGTTGTAGTCACGGTCCTCGAACAGTGTCGGGATGCGCAAGCACGACCGGGTGTGCGCCTGGCCCATCCAGCCGAATCCGATCACGGCGATGCCGATCTTCGTGCGGGTCATATCAGATCTCGTTTCGAGGAGGAGTGCGAACGATGCCGGGTCGCGAGCGACGCGTGGCGTGCGAAGTTGTCAGGAGGGGTGAACGATGTCGGCAGCGGTTGCGACCGCTGCAGCGACATCACCGTCGGGCGGGTACAGCAACGAGCGGCCGACCACGAGGCCGCGAACGTTCGGTACCGCCATGGCGCGACGCCATTCGTCGAAGGCGGTAGCTGGGTCGGGACCGGGCGTGCCGCCGAGGATCAGGCCGGGCAACGACGTCGCCGCCATCACCCGTTCGACCTGATCGGTGGCGGGCAACTTGAGCCACGTGTGTGCCGACGTGGCACCGAGTGCATTGGCGACACCCACGCATCGCACGAGCGCGTCGTCGTCGGTGTCGAGTTGCTTGGTGCCCGTCTCCGAGCGCGTGTACGGCAGCGGCTCGAGCATCGCCATCTTGCCGGCGGCCGCCAACTCGGTGATCCACCGGGCACAGGCCTCGATGGTGTCCTTGGAGTCTCGATCGGCGAGGTCGATGCGAAGCAGCATCTTGCCTCCATCGAGGCCCTGGTCGACGATCGCCGCTGGCGTATGGCCGGTGAGCTGGTCGTCGAGCTCCCAGGACGAGCCCTGGAGCCCGCCCCGGTTGATCGAACCGATCGCCACCTTGCCGTCGAGCGCGCCGAGCAATGCGAGTTCATCGAGGACGTCGGGCGTAGCCATCACACCGTCGACGCCCGGATCGGCGAGCGCTGTCATGGTGCGTTCGAGCACGTCGCGCCGGTCGGCCATGACGAATGCCTGCCCGGAAACTCCGACCATGCCGCGGGCAGGATGGTCGATGGCGATGATGAACGTTGCGCCGTCATCGGCGAGCAGCGGGCGTGAGGAGCGAGCTTCCAAGGCGCGACCGATCGCACCGGGATCGGTCGCCCTGGTCTCGAGCAGGTCAGCCCATCGTTCGTCGGTGATGATGGTCACGACTCAACCCGTTCGGGAACCAGCCCGGTGGCGAGGAGGTGGTCGATCTCGGCGGACGTGGGCATCTCGTCGGAGCACATGAGCCGGCCGGCGACGATGGCGCCCGCAGCATTGGCGCGCGTGACGATCTCCGCCGGATCCCAGTCGGCCAGCAACCCATGGCACAACGACCCGCCGAACGCATCTCCGGCACCGAGCCCGCACACGACCGGCACACGGATCGGGTCGATGACCGTGCGCGACGCTGCGGTCGCGACGAGGACCCCGTCACCGCCCTGTTTGACGATCGCGATCGACACACCGCGCTCGAGCATCCGGTCGGCGGCCTCGTTCGGCTCGCGCGTTCCGACGGCGATCTCGCATTCGTCACGATTGCCCACCGCGACGGTGCACAGGTCGATCACCGGCGAGATGTGCTCGGCGGCATGTTCGGGAGATTCCCAGAACATCGGCCGGTAGTCCAGATCGATCACCGTGTGTGCACGGCGCTCGCGCAATCGGAGTGCCTCCATCGCCGCGCTGCGCGACGGCTCCTCGGCGAAGCGGGAGCCGGCGGTCCAGAACAGCGGGACCGAACGAATCGCTTCGACGGGAAGGTCGGCGACCGAGATGTTCATGTCCGGCCCACGCGGCTCGCGGTAGAAGTAGATCGACGGCTCCTCGGGCGGCATCAGCTCGCAGAACACGACCGGCGTGAGCAGATCTGGATCGGTCGCGATGAACTCGTCGTGGACGCCGAAGTCGCGTAGCCCCTGTCGGACGTAGGCGCCGAACGCATCGTCGCCGACGCGGTTGATCAGCGCGGCGCGGCGACCCAACCGGGCGGCGGCCACGGCCACGTTGGTCGGACTGCCCCCGATCGACTTGCGGAATGTCGAGACATCGGCGAGCGGCACGTCATGCTGCTCGGGGTACAGGTCGACGGACGACCGGCCGAGTGTGAGGACCTCGAGGTCTCGGAGATCGAACGGTGCAGCCATCGGAACGAGACGGGTCGCAGGTCAGCCGTCGGCGTTCGGGCCGTCGGTGGGAACTCCGGCGTCCTGAAGTTCGTGTTCGAGTTGGGCCAGTTCGGCACCACCCGACATCAGTTGGGTGAGGTCATCGACCGAGATCTCGTCCTTGCGGAACGAGCCCATCGAACGCCCACGGTTGAGGATGAGGAAACGGTTGCCGACCGGGTAGGCGTGACGCGGGTTGTGGGTGATGAAGATCACCGCGAGCCCCTGGTTCCGGGCTTCGACGATGCGCTTGAGCACCACACCCGACTGCTTCACGCCGAGCGCGGAGGTGGGCTCGTCGAGAATCAGCACCTTGGCGCCGAAGTAGCCGGCGCGGGCGATGGCGACCGACTGGAGCTCGCCGCCCGACAGCGTTCCGACCGCCTGCTCTGTGTCGCGGATGTCGATGCCCATCTTGGCCATTTCGTCTCGTGCGATCTGCTTCGCTTTGGGCACGTCGATCCACTTGAGCGGACCGATGCCCTTCGTCGGCTCGGAGCCGAGGAAGAAGTTCCGCCACACCGACATGAGCGGCACCATCGCGAGGTCCTGGTACACGGTGGCGATGCCGGCGTCGAGCGCATCGCGCGGCGAGTCGAAGCGGACCGACTCCCCGTTGAGGAGGATCTCGCCCTCCGATTGTTGATGCACGCCGGCCAGCGTCTTGATGAAGGTGGACTTGCCGGCGCCGTTGTCGCCGAGCACGCACGTGACCTCACCGGCGTTGACCTCGGTACTCACGCCCGAGAGCGCCGTGATGCTGCCGTAGAACTTCGACAGGTTCTCGAGCTTCAAGAGTGGTGTCTCAGACATCGGAAACCTCCAGGGACGGGGTGGACACGATCGGGGTCGGCGTCTTGCACGAGGCGCTCATCGTCGGATCGCCTCCGCCTTGTTGCGCAGGTACTTGTTGGACACGACGGCGAGCAGCAAGATGAGGCCGATCACGAGAAAGCGCCAGTCGGTGTTCCATCGGGCAGCCGAGATACCCGCGAGCGGCATCGACATGATGCACGCTCCGATCGCGCCACCGAACGCCGTGCCGTACCCGCCTGTGAGCAGCGTGCCGCCCACGACCGCAGCGATGATGAAGAAGAACTCCTGGCCGTCGCCGGCGTTCGACTGAATCGACTGGATTCGGAATGCGACGAGCAGACCGACGAACCACGCCGCTGCGGCGACCAGCATGAACAGCTGTGTCTTCGTGCGAGCGGCCGGCACGCCGACCTGGCGTGCGGCCTGCTTGTTGCCGCCGACCGCGAAGGTCCAGCTGCCGAAACGAGTGCGAGCCAGAACCCACATCATCGCGATGGTGAACACGACGAACCAGAACAAGCGGATCGAGGTCTTTGCCGGCGGCACCTCGGCGATGAGTTCGGCCTCGGTGATGAACAGCATCCGGAACGCGAGTCCGACCGCGATGAGCAGGAGTCCGCCGGCGAGCATCCGCGTGCCCAACTTGTCCGACGTGCGCTCGACGGCTCGCCGCTCGACGAATCGTGACACGCAGAATCCCCACGCGAACAACGTGATCGCGGCAAACAGCAGGGCGGGAAACAACGAGGCGCGGAACTTCGACGCTTCGGAATCGATGAAGACGGTGAAAGCGACGAGCGCGATCGCGAGAGCGAGCACTGAGGTGACCACGAACTTGCGCGCGGCGTTGATCGGCACCGCTGCCTGCGAGGCCATCGCGATCATCG
>JBGCFW010000229.1:0-4294 GCA_045107155.1 Ilumatobacter sp.
GACCCTCGTCGACGGAAGAGATCGCTCCGGCCAGATCGACCTCCTCCTCGACGGTGGACCACGAGGACGGCCGTTCGTCGCGATGGCGCTCGATCCGTCCGGACATGTCGTCGTCGAGGGCCGGGGCGGTGGCGACGAAGCTGACAGCATCGCCCGCCGCTTCGTGCCGGTGTCCGATATCGACGGCGAGCGAGCTCTTGCCGCTGCGGGCACCGCCGATCAGCAGGGTGAGTGCCATGGCCAGAGAGGATCGATCAGAAGTCGATGCCGCGCATCGCGCGGATTCCGGTCTTGTAGGCGTGCTTGATCTCGGTCATCTCGGTGACGGTGTCGGCGAGTTCGATCAGCTCCGGTGCGGCGTCGCGCCCGGTGACGACGACGTTCACGTGGCGTGGTCGATCCCGGATCGGCCCGACGATGTCCTCGATGTCGAGCCAGCCGTAGGTCGCGAGATACGTGAGTTCGTCGAAGATCACGAGCTGGTGCTCACCGGCTGCCAGGATCGCCTTGGCCTGATCCCAGCCCTCGGCGGCGACACGCTTGTCGTTGCTCAGGTCCTCGGAGTCCCAGGTGAAGCCCTCGCCACATGCGATCCATGTGACCCCGAGCTTCGCACCCATCTTCTCCTCACCGGTGTTCCAGTTGCCGGACTTGATGAACTGCACGACCGCGACGTTCCAGTCTCGGGCGAGGGCTCGCAGCATCATCCCGAACGCCGATGACGACTTCCCCTTGCCGTTGCCGGTGTTGACGACGACGAGCGAGTCGGCGCGCCGAAGGCCATCGGGGCGCGGGTCGTCGCGCGGAGCGAGTTCGCCGGTCTCCGGGTCGATGGTGGCATCTGATGCATTGGAGTCGGTCATCGATCGCGAACACTACGGCCGGCGGAGTAGCGTGACGAACTGTTCCCCGAAGAGCGAAGTCCGGTGTGATCCCGGCACTGTCCCGCAACGGTGATGATGAACGGCTCCGGCCGATCGTCGAGTCCGGTCGCCTCGTCGGGGAACGCGACAACAATCCCTCGAGGCAAGGGACGGTTCGCTCCGAGCGGCGATGTGCGAGCATCGCCGGTCGCTGGACCCAGCTTGTCCTCCAACTCTTGGAGGAATCATGCGTGCACGTGAACGGCGCAACACCCGCACACTCGTCGGCGCGCTCGCCGGCATCTCACTCGTCGCCGCGGCCTGTGGCAGCGATGGCAACGACGCCGAGCCTGCCACCGCCGAGATGGACATGAACGACGAGGTCCACACGGACCCCGACATGGATATGGAGGACGACCTGGAGGACGACTCGGAGTCCGACATCGGCGACCCGATGGATGAAGGCTTCGACGCCGAACAGGACGACGGAGGTGACGGCGAAGACGCCCCGGTCACTACGGAGGTGGAGCCGGAAGCAGGCACTGGCGAGATGCGCATCGTCTCGCTGAGCCCCACGGCGACCGAGACCATGTTCGCGATCGGTGCGGGCGACCTGCTCGTCGCGGTCGACCAGAACTCGAACTTCCCCGACGCGGCGCTCGATCTCCCGAACGAGCTGTCGGGCTTCGAGCCGAACGTCGAGGCGATCGCAGCCTTCGAGCCTGATCTCGTGCTCATCGGCGGCGACTTCACCGGCCTCGGAGACCAGCTCACCGAGCTCGAGATCGAGTTTCTCGACCTCCCGCCCGCGGGCACCATCGACGACGCGTACGCGCAGATCGAGCAGCTCGGCGCCGCCACCGGCAACGTCGGCGAGGCCGCCGAACTGGTCGGTCAGATGCAGGGGGACATCGACGCCATCGTCGAACGTGTCGGTGGTGCAGCCGAGGGCGTGAGCTTTTACCACGAGATCAGCGACACGTTCTTCAGCGCCGATTCCACCACTTTCATCGGCGAGCTCTACTCGTTGCTGGACATGGTCAACATCGCCGACGCCGACGAGAGCGAGAGCTTCGGGTTCCCGCAGCTCAACGCCGAGTTCATCATCGAGCAGAACCCTGATGTGATCTTCGTGCCGACTGGCACGTTCGCATTCACCACGGCCGATGACGTTGCTGGCCGCCCGGGTTGGGATTCGATCGCGGCGGTGCAGGATGGCAACGTCATCGAGACGAACGACGAGATCGGCGGTCGGTGGGGCCCGCGCATCGTGCTGATCCTCGACGAGGTCGCCACCGCCGTCGAGAGCCTGGACGTCGGCGTCACCGCCGAAAGCTGATCAGGCGCGAGACTCCCGCATCGTGCTCGTCCAGTCCGAGGCCGGAACTGTCCGGTCTGATCGGTGGTGGTTCGCCGGAGGCGCGGTCTTGCTCGTGGCCGCCATCGTGGTGGGTGCCTCGATCGGGCCGGCCGGCCCGGACTGGTGGCGGGTGCCGCTCGCATTCGTCGAGCGGCTCCCGTGGGTGTCGTTCGACTCGGGCGTGAGCGACGCGCAGTGGGCGATCGTGTGGAAGGTGCGCATGCCGAGGGTCATCCTCGGCGCTGTCGTCGGCGGCATGCTCTCGATCGCTGGCGCCTCGTACCAGGGCGTCTTCCGCAATCCGCTCGTCGACCCCTACCTGCTCGGCGCCGCCGCGGGTGCCGGGCTGGGCGCCACGATCGCGCTGACCGTCGGTCGTGAGTCGTCGGCGAACTGGCCGATCGATCCGGCGCCGACCATGGCGTTCATCTTTGCGGTGGGGGCTGTGCTCGTCACCTACGTCGTCGGTGCTTCCTACAGCGGCGACCGCACCGGCGTCACGCTTGTGCTTGCCGGCGTCGCGGTGGTGTCGTTCACCTCTGCTGCGCAGACCTTTCTGTTGCAGCGGAACCAGGAGGTGTTCCGTGAGGTCTTCCGCTGGATCACCGGAAGTCTGGCAAGCGCCACCTGGGCCGACGTGCGCCTCGTCGCTCCGTATGTGGTGGTGAGCACCGTGGTTCTCATCACGCATCGGCGGCATCTCGACGTGTTCCGGGTCGGTGGGGACGAAGCGGCCACGCTCGGCATGAACGTCACGCGGACGCGGTTGATCATCGTGCTCGCCGCCACGCTCGGCACCGCTGCGGTGGTTTCGGTGAGCGGGCTGATCGGCTTCGTCGGCCTCGTCGTCCCGCACATGGTGCGTCTCCTCGCCGGAGCCGGCCACCGCCGGCTCCTTCCGCTGTCGCTGATGGGTGGCGGCGCCTTCATGATCCTCGCCGACATCCCGGGCCGCATGCTGACGCGGCCTGCGGAGACGCCGATCGGCGTGGTCACGGCGTTTCTCGGTGCGCCCTTCTTCGTGTACCTGCTCCGCACGCGCAAGGTGGGGCAATGAGCGAGCTGGTGCTCTCGGGCGTGTCGGTGAGCTACGGCGACCGGATCGCGGTCGCTCCCTTCTCTGACACGCTGCAGCCCGGTGAGTGGGTCGGACTGATCGGACCCAACGGTGCCGGCAAGTCGTCGCTGATGCGTGCGATCGCCGGGCTCGTGGACCACGAGGGAACGATCACCGTCGAGGGCGCGGCGCTGTCGACGCTGTCCGATCGAGATCGAGCTCAGCGCGTCGCATACGTGCCCCAAGAGCCGCTGATTCCCGACGACATGTCGGTCACCGACTACGTGATGCTGGGCCGGAACCCGTACATCGGATACTGGTCGAGCGAGACCAAGCGTGACCGTCAGATCGTCGCCGATGTGCTCGAGCGACTTCGGCTGAGCGGCTTCGCGCCCCGGTTGCTCGGTGCACTCAGTGGCGGCGAGCGCCAACGCGTCGTGCTTGCGCGGGCGCTTGCGCAGCAGGCGCCCGTCTTGCTTCTCGACGAGCCCACCTCAGCGCTCGACATCGGCCATCAACAACAGGCGCTCGAACTGGTCACCGAGTTGCGCCGACACGAATCGCTGACCGTGATCTCGGCACTCCACGATCTGACCCTCGCCGGCACGTACACCGACCGGCTCGTGATGCTGCATCACGGCGCCGTCGAGGCGTCCGGGCGCGCCGCGGAGGTGCTCACGGCCGAGCGCCTCGGGTCGGTGTACAACGTGTGCGTGACCGTCGACGTCGACCCCGAGGACGGTGCGGTGATCGTGGTGCCGCGGCGTGGGTTCCCGGTCCCGCCGGAGGCGTGAAGGTGGCGGTGCCGATCGCCGGACCTCACGGCGGAGACGTTGCACAGGTCGCTGCCGGGCTCGGCATCGATGTGCGGGAGATCATCGATCTGTCGAAGAGCCTGAATCCGTTCGCTCCCGATGTGGCCTCGGTCGTCGCCCGCAACCTCGACGCACTTCGGGAGTATCCGGACCCCACCGCTGGCGAACGGTTGCTCGCCGCGCAGCTGGCCGTCGATCC
>JBGCFW010000023.1:0-32568 GCA_045107155.1 Ilumatobacter sp.
GGTCAACTCCGCCAGGGATTGCGGTACGTGTGGGGCGAACCCAGACTGCGCCTTCCGATCCTGCTTCTCGCGGTGATCGGCACGTTCGCGTTCGAGTTTCAGGTCACGCTGCCGCTGTTCGCCGAGAGGTCGCTCGGCGGGAACGACACCACCTTCACGTGGCTGTACTCGACGATGAGCCTCGGTTCGGTGGTCGGGGCGCTTCTGATCGCTCGCCGACGCGACGTCTCGACACATCACCTCGCGTGGGCAGCCGTGTGGCTCGGTGTCTCGATGGCCATGTTGGCGCTGTCGCCCAACGTTGCCCTCGCAGTGCTCGCGGTGATCCCGGTCGGCGTGGCGACGATCGTGATGATCTCCGGTGCGAACGCCGTGATCCAGCTGCGGGCCGAACCGGAGATGCGCGGGCGAGTCCTCGCGCTCACCGCCGTGGTCTTCATCGGGAGCACACCGATCGGGGGACCGATCGTCGGGTGGGCCTCGGAGAGTTTCGGTGCCGCCAGCGGGATCTGGCTGGGGGCGGTTGCATCGATTGTCGCAGGAGTGGTCACACTGCGCGAGCTCCGGCGTCTCGGAATCACCCCACCGCCGAGCCAGACGGTTCCGGGTCCCGATGTCCCGCGGGCGGACGTGCCGACCATCGAGCCCGGAGGCGACACGGCCTAGCCTGTCGGCTGTGGAGTTCGACGTGGACGCTGCGAGCGGGGCAGTGATTGGCGCGCCGGTCGAGTTGGCACTCGCTGCCAGGAACGGAGTCTCCGCGACAGGCCGGAACCTCGATGCACTCGAGTTCACCTGGTGGGTGATCCTCGTCAACCGGCACGGTGGGGTCGTCCGTCGCAAGGCGGGCGAGGGCACTGTGCCGATCGCGGGCCGGATCACGCCGACGCAGCCCGTCAGGTGCGTCATTCACGGCCCGACCGGCTGGCCACCGTCGACACCGAGCGATCGCCCGGCGGAGCGCACCGAAGTGAAGTACTCGCTCGAGACCTACGTGGTCGACGGGAACGAGCGGGCGGGCGACGCCCGGGAGATCTTCGTGAACCCGGCTCCCGCCGAGACGCCGGCGAGCGAACTCGTCGACGCTGAAGTGGCCGCCGATCTGCTCCACCGTCGGCGGCGCACGAAGACCGGGGTGAGTTCGGTCGGGTTCGTGATCATCCTGTTCCTCGGGATGGCCGTCGGGTTCCCGATCGGGTTCTCGGTGGCAGACGGCGACGCCGAGCTGCCTGCGGTGGTCGGCACGACGATGGCAGTGGTCGCTGCGATCTTCGTGGCGAACTGGCTGCTCTACGGCCGGGTCGACAAGCATCCGTTCGACGTCGAGCGGTCGCTCGTGCGGTCCGGTGAGTCGGTGACCGTTCGCCTCGCGACGCCGCCGAGTGCGCCGCTCGTGGCGTCGTTGGCCACGCGGACCGAGCTCTATCGCCGCGTCGGGAACTCCCGCAAGACGACCGTCGAATGGTCGCTCGGTCCGCTGTCCGAGGTGGCATCGAGCTCTGTCGGGGCGGTGATCGCGGTGCCGCCGACGACGGAGCAGACGGTCGATACGCCCGAGGTGAAGGTCGACCACTGGGTGCGCCTCCAACCTGCGTCGCAGGCGACCACCGATCAGCGGTTCCAGCGTGATCGGAGCGATCGACCCCTGATCGTGGTGACCTGATGAGGCGCAGGACCTCCCAGGAGGCGCCGCTCGATCGTCAGCTCGCGGCCATCGCCTTGAGCGCCTTGTAGTCGAGCTTGCCGTTGGCAGCGCGGCCGATGGTGCTGATCTCGATCACGCGCTTGGGTGCCTTGTACGCCGCGAGGTTCTCCTTGACGTGATCGCGCAGCGCCTGCTCGTCCAGAGCTGCGCCCGGGTGGAGTTCGACGAGCGCGTTGATCGCCTCGCCCCACTTGTCGTCGGGCAGGCCGACGACGGCGGCGTCGAGCACCGACTCGTGCAGCTTCAGGCATTCCTCGACTTCCTCGGGATAGACCTTCTCGCCACCGGTGTTGATGCACTGGCTGCCTCGACCCTTGAGATTGACGGTCCCGTCCTCTTCGACCGTCGCGTAGTCGCCAGGAATCGAGTAGCGATCGCCGTCGATCACGACGAAGGTCTCGGCCGACTTGGCCTCATCCTTGTAGTAGCCGATGGGGGTGCGTCCGCGAATCGCCACGCGACCGAGCTCACCAGAACCGGGCACGACGTCGCGGCTCGGCTCGTTCGGCGTCGGGTCGGTGACCACACGGGTATTGGGTCCGAGTTCGAAACGCGCCGTCTCGCCACCCGAGTCCGACGTGGTGGTGTTCGTCGCCATGCCGACCGCCTCGGACGAGCCGAGCGCGTCGACCATGATCAGGCGGTCGTTGTATCGCAGGAGCCCGTCCTTGGTCTGCTTCGACCAGATGACTCCTGACGACACCATCACGCGGAGCGACGAGATGTCCCAACGATCAGGCGCAGCGTCGAGTGCGGCGAGGATCGGTTTCGCGAATGCGTCACCGACGATCGCCGTCGAGTTGATCTCGTATCGCTGCACCGTGTCGAGGAACTCTTCGGGGGAGAACGAACGGCTTTCCATCGACGTGATCGAGCCGCCGATCATCAGGTTGCTGATCGCGTTGAAGAGTCCGGTGCCGTGCATTAGCGGCGCCGACGGCATGTTTCGCGGGCCGGCCGTGGTGATGCGCGTCGCGACTGCGTCGAGATCCTGCTCCGGCGGCATGCGCTTGCGGTTGTTCATGTCGAGAATGCCGAACAGGTCGTCTTGGCGCCACATGACCCCCTTCGGCATCCCCGTGGTGCCGCCGGTGTAGAGCAGCAGCAGGTGGTCGGGTGATCGCCCCCACGGTGCGACGGTCGGCTCCGATGTACCTGCCGATGCTGCGACCTCGTACGGCGTGGCCCACGCTGGGCAGTCCCCGTCGCCGTCGTCGACCCACAGCCAGGTCGTGATCCGTGGGACGCGGGCACGGACCGCCTCGATGCGATCGGTGAACGCGCCGTGGAAGACCACCGCCGTGACGTCGCCGTTCTCCCAGAGGTACACGAGTTCGTTGGCCGCATAGCGATAGTTCGTGTTGACCACAGCCATTCCTGCCTTGAAGGCAGCGAACACGGACTCGAGGTACTCGGGGCAGTTGTAGAGGTATTGGGCGACCTTGTCCTGCTCGGCCGCACCGGGCGCGGCAACCAGCGACGCCGCGACCCCGTTCGCCCGGCGGTCGAACTCGGCCCACGTGACCTCGCGCTCGCCCTGCCGCTGGCAGAGCGCATCAGGGATCTGACCGGCGATCGCCTCCCACAGGTCTGCGAAGTTCCAGCCGGGGCTCTGGGAGGCGCTCATCGGTGCCGAGCGTAGCCAACACGCCCTGAGCGAGTCGAGGCCACGGCGGTCGTCGGGTCAGCCTCGGACTCGCCGGGCCGGGCGGCCGGCGTCGGCCGTCGCGTCGAGCTCGGCCGGTCCGCCACTCGAGGCGCCGACACCGGTGAGTAGCTCAAGGCACGTGGTGGTCGAGGTCGAGGACCCCTCGGCCGTCGCGACCGTGGCGGTCAGCGCAAGGCTCGGCTCGGCCACGACGCGCACACTGTCGATCCACCATCCGTCGCTCGCCACCGACGGATCCGTTGTGGACCTGAACCGGAACGTGATCGACCGACCGCTGTACGAGCACAGGTCGACCACGGTCTCCCGAAAGGAGCCGCCGTCGCCGGTGAAGGCATCGCGCCCGGCGATCGCGCTGAGGTCGCCGCCGCTGACTCGCTCGTCGTAGCCATTCGCCGTCATGAGGTCGCCGGTGTCGGTCCACGTGTTGCCGCCGTCGGTCGAGATCTCGACGACGCCGCCGTCGAAGCCGGCTTCGTAGCCGTATCGATGCCAGAAGCGCAGGGTGGCACCGGACGGCACCGTGAACGCTGCGCTCGGGGCAAGGATCAGATCGCTGCGTTGAGCGTCGGCTGGTGCTGCGTGGTCACCGGTTGCGAACGCTGCGCTCGAGCCGTTGCGGCCGGCTCCGTCGCGGATGACCCACCGACCGTCGACGAACGGGTTGGCACCGCCGCCTGTCCGGCGCGCTGTCGTCCAGTCCGTGCCGGTCGAGAAGTCGTCGGACAGGGCCGTGGAGGCCGGCGCCGTCGTCGCGTTCATCTGAAAGCTGCACGAGCGGCGTTGGCCCGCCCCGACGGTGCCGAGCACGAACCGGACCGAGGCACTGGAGGCGTCGGCATTGCAATTCGCCGAACCGCTGACGTATCGGGCACCGAGGGGGAGCGGCACCGTGACGACCACCGACCGTTGGGTCTCCCCGGCGTTACGGATGTCGACGTCGACCTCGAGAGCTCCGGGAGTGGCGGCCGCCGACGCGCCGATGTCCACGTCGAAGGGACAGCCCGCAGGCAGGTCGAATGCTTCGGTCTCGTCGCCGACGTCGTCGGCCGAACCCTGATCGGCACTGGCGCCGAGCCCTCGTGCTGCGAACGCCGACCACAGCACGCACTGGTTCCGCCCGCCCGTGAGGTTCCGATCGGCGAGCAGGATCGCGTCGCGGGCATCGACGAAACCAGGGTTGCAGGGCTGCAGCTTGAGCCCGTCGACGACGAGCTGCATGGCCAGATTGTTTCCGCCGTCGCCGTTCACGAGGTCCGGGTCGAAGCCGTGGCGGTCGATCAGTGCCCACGTCATCTGCCACAGTGTTGCTGCCCAGATCGATCCCACCCCGTGTGGCACGCTGGACCCGGAGACGTCGCCGTACGTGCGAGGGTCGACGGTCATGTCGGTGCTGTAGGGATACGCGCGGATCCCGCGCCCGTCCGGGGACTGACCAATGAGGTACGTCCCGATGCCGCGTCGATCCGCTCCCACGTCGCCTGGCTGCATCGTGCCCACGAGGCCCACGTAGTCCGACCAGCCCTCACCAGCTTGCTCTTCGTTCGACAGGCAGCGAACCGTGGTGCGACCGCCGGTGAGTCGATTCGACAGCCCATTGGCGTACTCGTGAAGCACCACACCCTGATCGAACACTCCGTCGCGGCGCGGTGAGCCCGGCCAGAAGAAGTTCGACATCCGCGGCGCGATGCCATCGGGTGGCGTCGCGAAGCTCGCGTTGGACACGCCATCGCCACCGTGAGCCTCGGCCAGGACGGCGTCGCCTCCACTGCCACCTCGGCCCAGGTTGTGGTGCTGGAAGTTCCCGGCGGCTTCATCGAATCCGTAGGCGTACAGGAAGTCGTGGGCGTAGTTGGTCGAGACGAACAGCTGGGTGACGGCGGCGTCGACCTGGCCCGCCGGGTCGCTCGAGAGGTCGAGGGAGTGATCGAAATCGAGACCGGGGCCACCGTCCGGGCGGCTTCCTGGATCAGGAGCGTTGTCACCGTTCGAGTCGGTGAACGCGTCGACGTTGTTGCCGGTCGTGAGCGTCGTGTCGGCGCCGGGTGCACCATTGCGATCGTGCCAGCCGAACGGGGAGGCGACTGGATCGGCGGGGTTGGTGAGCAGCGTCCGAACACCGTGGCTGGGCGACTCGACCCCCGGTGGGAACACCCGGTACGACGATCCATCGGCGACGAGCCCGTCGGCTGGCGCTGCCGCGCCAGCGACGCGCAGGCCGCGCATGGGCGCATCGAGTCCCGAGCTCGCCAGCGTTCCCCGGGCCAGATGCGAGTGTTCGATCCGGTAGTTCAGACGCGACAACTCCTCACCCGTGTGGGCGTCGACGTGCAGTTCCCACCAGTCGCCCGTCGCGGCGACATCGATCGAGATCTCCCACGCGAGACGGTGGCGCTTGCCGTCGGGCGCCCAGATCAAGCGAGCTCGAATGGGTTCCCGGGTCACGCCGCCCGTACTGACGATCGTGGCGCGCTCGGCGTCTGCTTCCTGCGCAACGATCTCGAACGGGAGCGTCGGCCGCACGTCGAGTGCCTCGCTCGCCGCCGCAGTCGCGGCTACTGCGTCGAGGGAGGGAACCGCCGCGTCGGCCGTTGGGAGCGCCTCGATCGGGGCGAGGCGTTCGACGGCTGTCACCACGACATCGGCCGACACCGCGACGTTCGCGTCGGCGCCGATGACGTCGAGACCGGCGGCGGTCTGCTGCACGTACACGTTGGTGATCGCGCCCCGCGCGCTCTCGGCGGTCGACAGCACGCGGAGCTCGGGAGCGACCATGAGCGCATCGCCGGCTTCGGTGCCGGTCGACTCGACGGAGAGATGCGCGAGCGCGATGGCGGCGGCATCAGCGTGGGTCGACTCGGCGCCGACCATTCTGATCGGTGCGGGGTCCGAAGCGCCGGAGGCCGAGGGCAGACCGACCGAGAGCAGCAACGCAGCCGTCGCGACGACGCCGACCGCCGTGGCACGCCGAGCGCCCTCACCGTGTCTCTCCGTCGTGCCCACTACCCGTCCTGTCGCTGCCGATAACCCGTCCGGAGGTGTTGTCGGCACGAGTTCGGCCGGACTGGAGGGGTGCTCCGTGACGCGATCGGGCGAGTACGACGGGAACGAAGCAGTGCGGGTGACCTAGCTTGCGCCCCATGCCCGACGTGCTCCACGCCGCCGAAGCGCTCCACGACATCATCGCTGCCAACGCTGACGCCTCGGCGGCGGGTCGTCGGCTCGCTGCCCCGACCGCTGAAGCGCTCGCCCGAGCGGACCTGATGCGGATGTGCGTACCGGCCGAGTACGGCGGCCCCGAGGTCGATCCGCCGACGATGCTTCGGACGATCGCCGAGCTCGCGCGCTCCGATGGCGCCGCCGGGTGGTGCGCGATGATTGCATCCACCACCTCGTCGATGGCGGCCTACCTCCCTCCGCCGGCTGCCCGCCGCATGTACGGCGATTCCGAGGTCGTGACGGGTGGGGTGTTCGCGCCGAATGGTCGAGGCGCCGTGACCGAACGTGACGGCGTGGCGGGTGTGTCGGTCACCGGCCGATGGGCATGGGGGAGCGGGAGCCAGCACTGCGATTGGGTGATGGGTGGTGTGGCCTGCGACGACGACCGCTTCCGCCTCGCCTGGTTCGAACGCGGCGAGCTCGACTTCCACGACACCTGGCACACGGGCGGCATGCGTGGGTCGGGTTCACTCGACTTCTCTGTCGACGAGGTGTTCGTACCGCTCGAGCGCACGATCGAGCCGGGAGTGTCGGCTCCGGTGGTGGCGAGCCCGATCACCCGCTTCTCGAACTTCACCCTGCTGGCTGCCTGTGTCGGAGCGGTCGGGCTGGGCATCGCTCGGCATGCGCTCGACGAGGTGACCGATGTCGCCGCAGCGAAGCGTCCGCAGTACTCCTCGAAGTCGCTGGGTGAGCACCCCCACACGCAGATCGAGCTGGCACGGGCGGAGATGCGTCTGCGAGGTGCGCGCGCCTTCCTGTTGGCCGAGACGGAGGCGGCGTGGGCGAAAGTCGAGGTAGGGCAGGCGATGACGATCGACGATCGACTGGGCATCCGGATGGCCGCGGTCGATGCTGCACAGGCCGGTGTCGACGTCGCCCAGACAGCCTTCACGCTCGCGGGTGGAACAGCCGTCTACGACACGAGCCCGCTCGGCCGGTGCCTCCGTGATGCGCACGTGGTCACGCAGCACATCCAGACCGCGCCGAAGCTGCTCAGCACGTTCGGGCGCATCCTCGTCGGACTGCCCACCGACGTGAGCATGTTCTGAGCGTCAGCCGAAGATCGCCGTCGGGTCGATCTGACACGCGCCGCCGGCGTTGGTGAGCGCGGTCACGAGGCGATCGTCAGCGCCGGGGTCCTCGCTCGACAGGATGCTCCCGAGATCGTCGCCCAGTTCACCGGTGACGCTCTCGCCGATACATGTCTCCTGGCCGCTGCCGAGCACGCTGTCGCGGTAGAGGTTGCCCAGGAACTGACCGACCTGCTGTGGGTCGCTGAGGTCGAAGCCGAGGTCGACACTGGATGGTTCGGGTTCGGGTTCGGGTTCGGGTTCTGGCTCGGGCTCGGTGGTCGTGGTGGTGGTCGTCGTCGTGGTTGCTGCGACCTCGGCTTCGTCGGTCGACTGCTGGGCGTTCTCTGCGGCCTCGTCGAGCTGGGTCTGCAGCGCAGCCACTTCGCCCCGGAGCGCCTCGTTCTCATCGGCGAGGCGATCGACCTCGTCCCCGAGCGAGCTCACCTCCGCAGCGTCAGCGCCGTCGCCACCTTCGGCTCGGGCGGCTTCGAGGTCGGTGCGGGCCTGCTCGAGCTCGGCGAGAGCATCCGCCTCGCTTCGCTCCGCCTCGGCAAGGAGGCCGGCGCTGCGCTCTGCATCAGCGCGGGCCTCGTCGGCGTCGTCGCGAGCGCTGAGCCAGAGCACCGCCATCACGGCGGTCGAAACGATCGCCACGACTGCGAGCACCGGGGCGACCTGGCTCCACCGGACGGGATCCTGTTCGCTCTTCGGAATGCTCCCGGGCGGGGGCGGTGGCAGCTTGGGTCTGTCAGGCACGCCGTGATCCTACGAACTCTCCGGGCTCCCACGACGTCGACCCGGCGTGAGCGGGTTCGGGCCGTTTGGGCGCGAGTGACTACGGGCACGTCCATGCCGTACGCCGACATCACCAACGTCGCTGGCATCGTGCGCGTGCACGGTGCGGAGCGTCCCGATCACACGGCCCTCGTGCTGGACGACACGCGGATGTCGTGGGCGGAACTACTCGAGCGCTCCAAGCGGATGGCGCAGGCCCTGGCCGATGCCGGGGTGGGTGCAGATGATCGCGTGGCGTTCCTCGACAAGAACGGCATCGAGCACTTCGAGGTGTTTTTCGGAGCCGCGATGCTCAACGCCGTCGCAGTCGACGTCAACTGGCGCCTCGCCGCGCCCGAAGTGCAGTTCATCGTCGACGACGCCGATGCGAAGGTTCTCGTCGTCGGACCGGACTTCGTGCCGATTCTCGACGAGATCGCCGATCAGCTCCCGACGACCAACAAGATCGTGGTCATCGCGGCCGCCGACGGTACGAAGCACGCCAAGCACCAGGACTACGACGAATGGGTGTCGTCGTACGACGCAATCGATCCAGGTGCCGACGGGCAGCCCGACGACACGTCGTTCCAGCTCTACTCGTCGGGGACCACGGGCCGCCCGAAAGGCGTGATGCTGTCGAATTCGAACTTCTTCAGCCTGCTGCCACTGGCGAAGGAGATCTGGGAGCTCGACGAGAACTCGATCAACCTCGCGGCAATGCCGTTGTTCCACATCGGTGGCGGCGGCTGGGCCACGGCAGGCATGTACTACGGCTGCACGAGCGTCATCCTCCGCGAGTTGGATCCGGGTCGGCTGATCGAGCTGTTCTCCGAGGAGAAGATCACGCACGGGTTCGTGGTGCCCGCCGTACTCCAGTTCATGCTGCTCATGCCGCAGATGGAGAACGCCGACTTCTCGAGCCTGCAGGTGCTCGTGTACGGCGCGTCACCGATCAGCGAGGAGACGCTCGCGGCCTGCGTCGAGAAGTTCAAACCGTGCAAGTTCTGGCAGGCGTATGGACTCACCGAAACCACCGGCGCCGTGGTCAACCTCCCGCCGGAGGATCACGATCCGAATGGTCCCAACAAGCACCGTCTTCGTTCGTGCGGTGTCGCCGGGCCCGGCGTCGAACTGAGGATCGTCGGCGAGGACGGCATCACCGAGGTGCCCGCCGGCGAGGTCGGTGAGATCTGGGTGCGTGGCGCGCAGATCATGAAGGGGTACTGGAAGCGCGACGACGAGACCGCCAAGTCGATCACCGACGACGGTTGGTTCAAGTCCGGTGACGCCGGTTACCTCGACGACGACGGCTACCTGTTCATCCACGACCGAGTGAAGGACATGATCGTGTCGGGCGGTGAGAACGTGTACCCGGCCGAGGTCGAGAACTCGCTCATGAAGCACGAGGCGATCGCCGACGTGGCCGTGATCGGTGTGCCGCACGACAAGTGGGGCGAGACCGCGAAGGCGGTCGTGGTCGTGGCCGCCGGTCACGAGGCGAACGACGACACGGCGAACGACATCATGGCGTTCGCGAAGACGCAGCTCGCGACGTTCAAGTGCCCCACGAGCGTCGACTGGGTCGACGCGCTCCCGCGAAACCCAACGGGCAAGGTGCTCAAGAAGGACCTCCGTGAGCCCTACTGGGAGGGAATGGACCGCCGCGTGGGGTGAACACCATGTGACCTGGGGCGCATCGATCGTTCGATTGTGACCCACCGGTAGCGTGGTCAGCCGTGTCTGTCACCGAAACACCCCTCGCGTCGCGGGCCGACCTGCGCAATCTCGCCATCGTCGCGCACGTCGATCACGGCAAGACCACCCTCGTCGACTCGATGCTCCATCAGTCCGGAGCGTTCCGGGCCAACGAGGATGTCGCCGAGCGCGTCATGGATTCGGGTGATCTCGAGAAAGAAAAGGGGATCACGATCCTCGCGAAGAACACGTCGCTGGTCTGGCGCGACAAGCGCACCAGCACGGACGTGACGCTGAACATCGTCGACACGCCCGGCCACGCCGACTTCGGCGGTGAGGTCGAACGTGCGCTCACGATGGTCGACGGCATCGTGCTGCTCGTCGACGCTGCCGAAGGGCCGCTGCCTCAGACCCGGTTCGTGCTCCGGAAGGCACTTGCACGAGATCTTCCGGTCATCCTCACGATCAACAAGATCGACCGGCCCGATGCACGCGTCGAGGAAGTGGTCGACGAGGTGTACGAGCTGTTCTTCGACCTCGATGCTCGCGACGACCAGGTCGAGTTCCCGATCGTGTACTGCTCCGGTCGTGACGGTTGGTCCACGACCGACCTCGACGAGGCAATGGCGATCGTGAACGGCGACGTGACGGACACCGATCTCACGACGCTCGGTGAGGTCTTGCTCGACTCGATCCCGGCGCCCACGTACACCGAAGGTGCGCCCTTGCAGGCATGGGTCACGAACCTCGACGCGTCGCCGTACCTGGGTCGGCTCGCGTTGCTGCGGGTGATGGAAGGCGAGATCAAGAAGGGCGAGTCGGTTGCGTGGTGCAAGCGGGATGGCACGGTGACCCGGGCTCGAATCGCCGAGCTGTTCCTCACCGAGCATCTCACCCGCGTGCCGGTCGAGTCCGCACGCCAGGGCGATCTGGTCGCGGTTGCGGGCATCGAAGACATCTACATCGGCGAGACCTTGGCCGACCCCGAGAACCCGGTCGCGCTCCCGGTGATCGAAGTCGACGAGCCGGCATTGTCGATGACCATCGGCATCAACACCTCGCCGCTCGCCGGGCGCGAGGGCAAGAAGTTGACAGCCCGCCTGGTCAAGGCGCGTCTCGACCAGGAACTCGTCGGCAACGTGTCGATGCGCGTCCTGCCCACCGAACGCCCTGATGCCTGGGAGGTCCAGGGTCGCGGTGAGCTTCAGTTGGCGATCCTCGTCGAGCAGATGCGACGCGAAGGCTTCGAGCTGACCGTCGGCAAGCCGATCGTGCTCACCAAGGAGATCGACGGCGTGCTGCACGAGCCCGTCGAGCGGGTCACGATCGACGTACCCGACGAGTACATGGGTGCGGTCACCCAGCTCTTGGCCACTCGCAAGGGTCGGATGCAGAACATGGGCGGCTCGGGTTGGGTGCGTCTCGACTACCTGGTTCCGGCTCGCGGTCTCATCGGCTTCCGTACCGAATTCATGACCGAGACCCGCGGCACCGGGGTGCTGTCGCATACGTCGGAGGGATACGAGCCGTGGGCCGGCACGATCCAGGCGCGTGCGCAGGGTGTGCTCGTGGCCGACCGGACGGGCCCGGTCACGAACTACTCGATGGTGAACCTCCAGGAGCGTTCGACGCTGATGGTCGCCGCCGGGCAAGAGGTCTACTGCGGGATGATCGTCGGCGAGAACAGCCGAGCGGGCGACATGGACGTCAACATCTGCAAGGAGAAGAAGCAGACCAACGTCCGAGCGTCCTCGGCCGACCAGACCGTGAACGTGACGCCGCCGAAGCTCCTGTCGCTCGAGGGAGCGCTCGAGTTCATCGGGATCGACGAGTGTGTCGAGGTCACCCCGTCGAACATCCGTATCCGCAAGGTGGAGCTCGACGCGACGATCCGGGCTCGCGCCGCCAAGAAGGCTGCACACGCCGACGACTGATCGGCGTCAGAAGTATCGGAGGAGTTGTCGTGCTGCGACTTCGACGTCGTCGGAGTCGGTGATGATCCGGTAGCTGAACAGACGGTCCATGTCCGCTGTCCCCGGAGGCGCCTCGAGCTGGGTCGCGAGCAACCCGATCGACGACGTCGGCGACATCGCGACCACGCGCCACGAGTTGGTCAACGGGTCGTCAGGCTCGAGATCGGCGAGGCGCACGCGACGCAGCCCGCGATCGTCCACGCTGAGCATCCCGACTCCGAGCAGCCCTGCGAAACCGCAGCGCTTCGCCAGCCCCTCGTATTGGCGGCGGGTTCGCTCGGTGAGGTGCTCGGAGGTCTGGAGCGAGGCGACGACGACTGCGTCGGCGGAGAGCGCCGACGCCTCGACCTGGCGGGTCATGGCGATGAGCCGTCGTTTCGTGGCGACTCGATCGCCATCCCTGCGCAGAACGGGTCCGAGCTCGGACCGTCGAACGCCGAGACCGACCAGGTCGAGATCGGCGAGCGGTGCCGGACGACCGAACAGGTATCCCTGTAACAGGTCGGCGCCGAGGACGTCGGCGGCGCGAGCGTCGTCGGGGGTCTCGACCCCTTCTGCGATGACTCGGACCGATCGCTCGCTCTGGGACTCGCGGTACGCGGCAACAGCGGCTGCAACGTGGGCGGCGTGAGCGCTGTTGCTCTCGGCGATCAGGCGCATGTCGAGCTTCACCACGTCCGGATCGACCCAGCGGATCGCGGCGAGGCTCTCGGATCGGCTCCCGACATCGTCGAGCGCGATGTGCCAACCGAGACCTCGACACACGTCGACAGCATGCAGCAGCCGTCCGGGGGATCTGAGCACGGCGCGTTCGGTGAGCTCGACGGTGACGGAGGGATGGCGTCCGCTCGCCGTCCATGCTCTGACCAGACTCTCGATCCAGAACTCGCTCGAGGCGAGGGCCGGCTCGAGGTTGATGTAGAGCATCGTTCCCTCGTCGAGATCGGCCGCGAGCTCGAAGGAGAGGCGTTTCGCAGCGAGTTCGAGGTCACCGAGCTGTGAGTGAGTCGTCGCTGCGGAGAACAGCTTGTCGGGAAACTCGAGCGCATGGCCCTCCGGGCCGCGTGCAAGCGCTTCGACGCCGTGAAGCGTGTCGTCGATCGGGTCGATGATCGGCTGGACGACCATCCGCAACCCGGCGATCGCCTCGGCGACCGTCGCTCCGTCGATCGTCAGCGCAGCGTCGACTTCGCCCGGATTCGGTCCGGCTCCATTCGCGGTGGAGGGTGCCGAGGTGGCGTCGGCGTCGACCCTCACCTCGCCTCGACCCGCAGCCTTGGCCTCGTACATCATGCGATCGGACCGCTCGAGCAGCTGGCTCGCATCGTCGCGTCGCCGATGGCGTGCGATCCCGATCGACGCCGAGAGCTGGAGGGTTCGGCCGTCGACGAGGATCACCTCTTCGACGTGTCCGATCATCCGTTCTCCGAGGAGTTGGAGATGTGGATGTTCCGACACGAGGAGGAACTCGTCGCCGCCGAGGCGCCCGATTCGGTCGCCCGGGCGTGTGGCGCGTTCGAGCCGTCGAGCGATCGCTCGAAGCGCCACGTCGCCCGACTGGTGGCCGAGCGTGTCGTTCACGGCCTTGAAGCCGTCGATGTCGATGGGCATCGCGTTCGGGCGGCGACCGTCGGCCAGAAGTGCGTCGAGGTGCTCCAGGACCGAGGCCCGGTTCATCAGGCCCGTCAGTTCATCGACCCGGGCGCTCCGTTCGAGTTCGGTCCTCGTGCGAAGCCTCCCGATCGTCTCGCCGAAGACTGCGCCCAGTGCTTCGAACGCCGCCGCGTCTTCTGGATCGAATCGATGGCGTTCGAACGCGTGAACGCCGAGCAGCGACGGCATCCCGCTCGGCAGCATCGGTCCCATCGTCATCGAGCTCCGAATGCCTGCTCCGACGAGGAGGGGGCTCGGCTCGAATCGCGTCTCCGCGGGGAGGTCGTTGGATGTCATCACCATCGGGAAGTCGCGGGTGTAGGCAGCGTGGGAACCGGGAGCGACCGGAAGCACCAGTCCGGGCTCGAGCCCTGGGAACCCGAATCCGGCGGTCACGACGGCACGTTCGTCGGAGGTGAACTCGCCGACGATCGCGAGGTCGGCACCGGTGAGGTCGGTGGCGATCTCACAGAAGCTGGCCCAAGCGGTTCGTTCCGATCGAGCCTCGAAGAGGGGCGCGACGCGACGGATCGTGTCGCTCGTGAGCAGCTGCTTCTCAGCCCTCGTGATCGTGTCGCGGTCTGCCTCCATCGCGGAGTGGTATCGGCGCGGACCGCGGCGGACTTGATCGAGTCGACGTCAGGGCCCGGTGATGAGCGGACTTCCGTCGCGGCGCAGGTCGCTCACGACGTTGTCCTGGTGGTGCAGGTTGACCGCACCCCACGCGAGTAGACCGACACGGCACCGATCCCAGTGATTGCCGTAGACCTCGCAATCCGCCGCACCGCCTTCGACAACACATCCCGAGTCGCCTCCGAACACAGCGTTGCCGTCGACAACGGCGTGCGAGCCGCCGTCGAGGTCGACCGCGCGCATCGTGGCGACGACGCGGTTGCCGTGGACGTGGGCGTCGTCCGTGCGTTCTGCATGAACCCCCCACCACCTTCCGGCGATCGTGTTTCCGCGGACCTTGGTTCCGGTCGCGTCGGTGATGCGGATGGCGCAGAGGTGGTCGTCGAAGTGACTCGATTCGACGTGGTGTCCGATGCCACCCCGGATGCGGAGACCGATGTCCCAGCGATTGCCCGTGAACTCGCACCGCGACACGCGGAGGCGATCGGTGTTCGTCGCACGCGCGGATTGCGCACGGACGGCTCGCACGAGCACGTCGTCTCCGGTGATCGCGATCGAGCCGCGGACCTGACAGCCGAGGAGGCCGGCAGCGTCGCCCGGCACCGATACGGCAGTGGGTGCCGACCAATCGGAACGGGTGGCATTACCGATCACTGCGAGGTGTTCCACGTGCGCGTCGTCGTGAAGCGTGAGAACGGGGGAACGGCCGCTCGTGCGTAGATGAGTGCGGTCGGGGCCGAGACCGCGGAGCGTCACGCCAGCGGGCACGATCGCCGGGCCGATGTACTCGCCTTCGCCGAGCTGGACGATGCTGCCGGCTCGGGCTCCCTCGAGCAGTGGCTCGAGCGGCGTCGACACGGGAGCCGGGGTGGCAAACAGCTCCGCGG
Source organism: Ilumatobacter sp. (assembly GCA_045107155.1). Lineage (GTDB taxonomy): Bacteria > Actinomycetota > Acidimicrobiia > Acidimicrobiales > Ilumatobacteraceae > Ilumatobacter_A. Next base: position 15,282 of record JBGCFW010000023.1, read on the forward strand.
TGGCGGCGGGCGCTTCGAGTTGGATGCGGAAGACCCTGACGTCGACGCCGTCCACGAGGTCGATGTCGTCGCGTTCCACGTCTGAGCGGACGCGAAGGTCGTCGCCGGTCTGATCGAAGGCGACCGTGTGACCCGCTGCATCGCCGAGACGTTCCACGAGGTGCACTCGGAACGCCGATGCGCCGAGTGCAGCGAAGCGGCCGGTCCCGGACACGTCGACCGCGAGGATTTCGTCGTGCCCCTCTCGGTTCAACCTCGCATCGGGCGCGACTGCGAAGTACCGCACGTCGCGGTCACCCCAGGTGTCCCAGGGTGAGCAGTCGGCGAGGCGATCGTGGTGTCGTGAGATCCAGGCCCCAGCCGTGCGGAGTGGCGTGGCTTGAAGCTCCGGAACCGTGCCATCGGCGGCCGGGCCGATGTTCAGGAGAAGGTTGCCGCCCTTGGCGACCACTTCGGTGAAAAGTCCGACGATGTCGAGCGCGTCGAGGTGATCGTCGGCCAACTCGGCGCGGTTGTGCCCGAAGCTCTGGCCGATGCCGCGGCTGAGCTCCCACGCCCCGTCGGTGATGTCGTCGGGTGCGTCGTACTCGAACGTGCGCACGACGGGCGGTGCGTTGTCGGGGAGATCGGAGGACTCGAGTTGCCACCGGTCGTTGAGCATGACGTCGGGCGCCAGCTCACGAATCTTGTCGAACAACGCGCTCGACTGCCACGTGTCGGCGTCGTGGCCCCAGTGGCCATCACCCCAGAGGAAGGCGGACCCGTATCGCTCGACCAGATCGACGACCTGTTCGTGCATCACGCCGACGTAGTCGGCGGACGGGTACCGCGAGTCGCCCCAATCGAGCAGCGAGTAGTAGGTCCCGAACACGAGATCGTTGCGCTCGCACGCGGCGGCGAAGTCCCCGACGACGTCGCGCCGCGGCCCGTGCTCGGTGAGCCGGTGTTCGGAGCCCGGTGCATCCCACCACGACCAGCCGTCGTGATGCTTCGTGACGAGCACGGCATAGCCGGCGCCGGCGTCGCTGGCGAGCCGCGCCCACTCCTCGGCGTCGAAACGGTCGAACGTGAGCAGCTCGACGAAGTCGTCGTAGCGCTCGACATGGCCCCAGCGGTCACGGTGATGAGCGAGGACCTCGACCATCGTATGCGGGTGGAGGACGCCGTCGGCCACGTCCTCGCCGAGGTGGGAGCGGTACCACTCGGCGTACTCTCCGAGAGGAGCCCACGCAGGTACGGAGGCAACGGTCGTGTGAACGAAGATGCCGAAGCGGCGCTCGTTCCACCAGGTAGGCACGGTCATGTGGTGGGAAGTCTCGCGCGCGCGGGCCCCTCGGACCAGCGTTCGATGCGGAGACGCATTCGGCACTCACCTAACGTCGTTCGTCATGAAGCTCTCGATGATGATCAACTACTCCGGCGACTTCAAGGCCGACGTCGAGCGCGTCGTTGCGCTCGAGAAGGCCGGCCTCGACATGGTCTGGGTCCCCGAGGCGTACAGCTTCGACGCTGTCTCGCAGATGGGGTACCTCGCCGCGAAGACGAGCACGATCGAGATCGGTTCTGCCATCCTCAATGTCTTCTCCCGCACGGCCACGTGCATGGCCCAGACCGCTGCGGGCCTCGACTTCATCTCTGACGGTCGGTTCACGCTGGGCCTCGGAGCATCAGGTCCGCAGGTCATCGAGGGGTTCCACGGTGTGCCCTACGAGAAGCCGATGCCGCGAATTCGCGACTACATCAACGTCTGCCGGATGACGCTCGAACGCGAAAAGGTCGTGTACGACGGGCCGACGGTGAAGGTGCCGCTCCCGGAGGGTGAGGGCACCGGGATGGGCAAGCCGCTCAAGCTGATCAACCATCCGGTGCGCAGTCGCGTCCCGATCTTCTGGGCCAGCCTGATGGGTCTGTCGGTCAAGAACACCGCCGAGCACGCCGACGGCTGGATCCCGATCTTCTTCGATCCCGAGAAGTACCACAACGTGTGGGGCGATGACATCAAGGCGGGCACCGCGAATCGCGATGCCGAGCTCGGCCAGCTGCAGATCTCGGCAGGTGGCATGGTCGCCATTGGCGACGACCTCGTGGGTGACAAGGCCGACGCGATCCTCGACTTCTCCCGTCCGAGCGTCGCGCTCTACACAGGTGGCATGGGGGCGCGCGACAAGAACTTCTACAACACGATCTTGCAGGAGTACGGCTACGTCGACGAAGCCATCGCCATTCAGGACAACTACCTGGCCGGTGAGAAGGAAAAGGCGGCGTCGCTCGTGCCTGCTCAGATGCTGCGGGACACGAACCTCGTCGGGCCCGCGGGGCACGTCAAGGAGCGTCTCGCCGCCTACAGCGAGGCGGGGGTCACCCATCTCAGTGTGAACGCCGTCGGGAAGGACCCCGTCGCCACGATCGAGGAACTCAAGACGCTGCTGCCCTGACCCGACACTCGTGCGTCCCGAGCGGCCGGGCGAACTGCGGTCGACATCCTTCGGCGACGACTGATCGGCGACGGCAGGAAGGTCGGCTCACTGAGAGCGGCGACGACACGCCGCTGTCGTGGCGAGTGCGGTGACGGCGCCGAATGCGGCGGCGGTTCCGATCCAGAATCCGTCGCCGGTCGCTGCCGTGAGCGCGGCCCCGACGCCGTGACCCGCAGCGGCGCGTCAGACCATGCCGCGGAGGAAGTACAGCGACGCGCCCCAGGCCGCGACGAGCAGCCCGAATGCCCAGGCTGCCCACTGCCACGTGAGTTCTTTGGTGATCTCGATCTCTTCGCCGAGGGTCTCGCCGAGGTTGTCGCGCACGGCACCGTACGCCTGCTCGAGTTCGTCGCTGTTCTGCGCTTCGAACGCCTGGCCCCCGGTGATCTCGGCGACACCTTCGAGTTCCTCGGGCTCGACGGCCACGGACACCAGTTCGCCCGACACCGGGTCGACGATCACACCGCCGCGCGTGCCGAACGCGATCGTGAACACCGGGATCCCTGCCTCGGCCGCTTCGGCCGCGCCGTCGATGGTCTCGGCGCCCACCGTGGTCTTGCCGTCGGTGAGCAACACGATCACGCCGGGCGCAAGCGGTTCTTCGCGCTCGGCTTCGTCGGCGGCATCGACTGCCTCGTCGGTGAGCAGGTCGGTGGCGACGCTCAACGCATCGCCGATCGCTGTCGACACGTCGAGGTCGAGGCCTTGCACGCGACGATTGACCCGATCGCGGTCGAGCGTCGGCTCCACTTCGACCCGCACGTTGCCGGCGAACGACACGAGCCCGACCTCGACGTCGTCGTCGACGTCGTCGATGAACTCGCGCGCAGCGATCTTCGCCGCTTCGAGCCGGTTCGGAGCGACGTCGGTCGCCTCCATCGACAGCGATACGTCGAACAGCACCAGGATCCGGCCCTCGCTGTTCGTGCGCTCCGACGTACGTTCAACCGGTCTCGCGATGGCGACGACCGCCGCAGCGAGGCCGAGCAGTTGCAGTGCTGCGATCACATGGCGCTGCCAGCGGGGCCGCTGTGGCGCGACCTCGTCGAGCAGATCGACCTGTGTGAAGCGCACCTGCGCGCGCCGTCGCCACACCAGCGTCGCCACGTAGGCGCCCGCCATGAGCGCCACCACGAGAAGCAGCCACAGGCGGCCCGCTGCGAGGAAGTCGCTCGTCACTTCGGCATCACCCCGCCACGTACGGCCTGCGTTCGACGCTGCTGGACGTGACCGACGATCGCAGCCAGCCAGTCATCGGCGGTCGACAGCTCGAGCACCTCGGCGTGAGCGCGTCGCAGGCCCGAGAGACGTTCTGCTCGGCGGCCAGCCGCAGCCTCGGCGAAACGCTGCTGCACCTTCGGCGTGACGCGTACCTCCCGGCGCCGACCCGTCGCCGGGTCGATCAGCTCGACGAGCCCGATCGGTGGGACGTCGCGTTCGCGGGGATCGTCGATGACGACGGCGAGCACGTCGTTGCGGACGGCGGTTCGGCCGAGTGGCTGTACCCATTCGCTTCCGGCGAAGTCCGACACGACGGCGACGAACCCGCGCCGGTCGGCGATCGCACCGATGCGGGCGAGCGCTCCCGGGAGGTCGGCTCGGCCTGCCCCTTCCGACGACGGCGGGGTCGCGAGCGCGGTGAGGATCGCTCGAACCTGATTCACGCCGGAGCGCGGCGGCACGACGTGCAGTTCGGGGCCGGCCACCAGCACGGCGCCGAGCCGGTTCTGGGCTCGAGCGGTGAGGAACCCGACGGTCGCGGCCGCAGCCATCGCGGTCTGGGCCTTGTCGTTGCGCTGGGTCCCGAAGTTCATCGTGGCCGAGACGTCGACCACCAACCACGCCAGCAGGTCGCGGTCGGCGATCTGCTCGCGCACATAGGTCTCATTGGTCCGAGCGCTCACGTTCCAGTCGATGCGACGCACGTCGTCGCCCGGGTGATACAGCCGGGACTCGCCGGGTTCGGAACCGTGACCGGGGGTGAGGCCTTCGTAGTTGCCGTGGAGGACGCCATCGAGGCGTCTGGTGATGAGGAGTTCGAGCGACCGGAGGTGCTCGGCGACCGTGTCGGGAGTGGGACCGACGGCCCAGCCGTGAGTCGGCGAGGAGAGCGCCACGTTCAGCTCCGCGAGAACACGTCGTTCGGCTTCGGCGACACCCAGTGCGCCGGCACGGCCGCGAGGATCCGATTCACCACGTCGTCCGCCGACACGTCCTGAGCGAGTGCGTCGTAGGTGAGGAGGAGCCGATGCCGCATGATCTCGGGGGCGAGGTCGAACACGTCCTGCGGGGTCGCGTAGGTCCGGCCCCGGAGCATCGCCATCGCCCGAGCGCCGCGCACGAGATTGATCGTGGCCCGCGGGCTGGCTCCGAGCCCGATCAGACCGGGCAGGTCGTGCAGTCCGAAGCGCTCCGGCTCGCGGGTCGCCTGGACGAGATCGACCGCGTACTGTGCGACCGATCGGTCGACGAACACGTCGTCGGCATGCGCCTGGAGCGCGATCAGTTCGTCGAGCGAGATCACCTGGTCGGGTGTGGGCGCCGCCGAGGTGATGCCCATCCGCTCGAGGATCGCCATCTCCTCATCAGCGGTCGGGTGATCGAGCACGATCTTCATCATGAAGCGGTCACGCTGGGCGTCGGGCAGGTTGTAGACGCCCTCGGACTCGATCGGGTTCTGAGTTGCGACCACGAAGAACGGCGCTGGGACATCGTGCGTGACGCCGCCGATCGTGACCTGCTGCTCGGCCATGACTTCGAGCAGCGCCGACTGCACCTTGGCCGGGGCTCGGTTGATCTCATCGGTCAGCAAGAAATTGACGAACACAGGCCCCAGCTCGACGTCGAATTGTTCGGTGCTTCCTCGGTAGATCCGCGTCCCGACGATGTCGGAGGGCAGGAGGTCCGGCGTGAACTGAATGCGAGCGAACGAGCCTCCGACGACAGCGGCCAGCGTCTCTGCCGCGAGCGTCTTGGCGAGTCCGGGCACCGACTCGAGCAGACAGTGACCGCGACACAGCACGCCGACGAGCAGGCGCTCGAGGAGTCGGTTCTGCCCCACGATGACCTTGCGGAGCTCGAAGAAGATTTGCTCGAAGGTCTCGGCGGTCTGGCGATCGTTCATCGACGAGTTCGATGAAGGTGCAGCCGCGGAGTTCGGCGGTGAGGATGGTCCGTCCGTCATCGACGACGACGCTAGTGGTGGGCGGGCACGAAGCCCCGTCGGCAACGCCGTCGCGTCGTCGGACGCTCCTCGTATCCTCGGGTCATGACCGACGAACCCGGCGACGATGTCGACGATCGCTCAGATCTCGACCGGGACGTGCCAGAACGCGACGTGCCAGAACGCGATGTGTCGGTGGTGTTGGCCGACGCGGGTGTCGACGAAGAGACGTGGCAGCGGATCGAGGACGAGGAGTCTGTGGCGGCGCGGCGGCTTTCGTCGATCGAGGCCGGTCGACGCAAGGGTGGCGTGGCCGGTGCGGCGATGGCGGGAGCGATGCTCGCGCTCCAGGAGATCTACGAAGGTCCGAAGAACGACGAGCCCGTTGCCATCTCGGAGAGCCCGGACGAGCCCGAAGACATCGACACCGATGGCATCACGGTCAGGGTCGGTGATGTCGAAGTGCACACGGAACTCCCCGACGCCGACTGACCCTCGATCAGGTCGAGTTCAGCGGTAGGCGCCAGGCCGCTTGAGGAAGCCCCGGTGCCATCGAGAGGGCGTCAGCACGACCGCACGCGGTTCGTCTTCGAACATCCACCGGGCGAAGTTGCGTCGACCCCAGTCACCGCTCGCGGCCACGATGCGGAGTGCTCCGCGGGCGCCCCGCTCGCTCGCGAGCACCTTGCCGAGCGACAAGGACATCTTGTGATCGGCAACCAGGTGGTGGCGGACCTCGCGCTCGTAGAGCGACGCCACCTTGCTCGGCTGGAGTGCCCCTGCTGCGATGATCGCTTCGGCGGCGAGACGACCGGTGAGCAGCGCCTGCCCGATCCCCTCACCGGTCATCACGTCGGTGGCGGCGGCCGCGTCGCCGACGAACAGCACACGAGGCGCCGTGAGCGGAAGGGTGTCGACGCGAGCCGGGATCGGCCACGCGGTGTGCCGTTCTTCCATCTCGAAGCCGTCGCCGAGCGCAGCGGTGATGTGGGGGCGGGCGAGCAGGTCGGGCCAGATCGCCTTGATCTCCTTGCCCGTGCGGGTGCCGTCGCGGAGCACGCCGAAGCCGATGTTGGCACGATTGCCCGGCAGCGGGAACGACCAGGCGTAACCGGGCAGGAGGTCGGGCTCGAACCACACGTGAAGTTCGGAGGCGGCCGTCCCGGTCACGTTGCGGGCGTATTGCCGGAAGCCGTGCCACTCGCCGAGGTAGCCGGGGTCGTTGGTGCCGCAGGACTTGCGGACCGGGCTCCACATGCCGTCGGCTGCGATCACGTACCGCGCCGCGATCGTGAGCCCGTCGGCTTCGACCGTCACGGCGTCATCGGTGGTCGCGAGCGACCGGAAGGAGACGCCGTCGCGGACGTCCGCGCCGGCCTCACGGGCGAGCGTGAGGAGCGCGTTGTCAAGATCGAGTCGAGGAGCCACTGCGGCGTACCGCCCTTCGCCTCGAAGCGGCACCTTGACCTCGCGACCCGAAGGAGAGCGCAGCGAAGCGCCATCGACGTCGAACCAGTTCGTCACCGAGTCGGGTTCGAGCCCCATGGCCTCCAGTTCACGGAGTGCAAGCGTGGTGAGCCCGTCGCCGCAGCACTTGTCTCGGGGGAAGGTCGCCTTGTCGAGCACGATGACCGAGCGACCGGACCGGGCGAGCTCGATCGCCGCTGCGCTGCCAGCCGGCCCGCCTCCCACGACCACCACATCGACGGTCGAGACCTCGACGGTTTGCTCCTGTGCGTTCACGGCGTCGCAGGCTACGAGCGCTGCGGCATGCCGGCGTTGCTGAGCGCGCCGAGTGCGCCGGACGACACATCGTCGAAGCGCTCGATGAGCGCGGCGAGCCAGGCCGGATCGTCGTCGGCGAAGGCAGCGCGCACCTGCGCCCGGATCTCGGCGGCAGCGGTTGCGGTGGGATCGCCGTGTGCATGCATCCACGCGTCGGCGCGAAGGGACTGCAGCACCGTGATCACGTCGACGGTGCCGAACTCAAGTGCGACTGCGGTGACTTCGGCGTCGGGAAGCAGGCTGTCCGCGGCTGCGAGCCAGTCACCGGTCAGGTTCGCCGAGACGCTCTCGCCGTCCTGCATCGATCGAACCTCGCCCCACCATTGGGTCCCGCGCCGGTACCCGGGTGCGTCCGACGCTTCGTGCGAGATCAGCTCGCCATGGCTCCAGGGGCCGAGCCCCGTGTGCAGGTCGATGATGGCGACGCGATCCGCTGAGCCTGCGAGTGCTGCGAGGTTGTCGACGACCCAACGGTGCGACCATGTCGGCCCTCGACCGCCGTGGAAGATCCCGGTCGGATGGTCGTACTGACCGGAGCTCACGATTTCCTGGAAGCGCTCGAGCCCGACATCGGCGGCGACCTCGAGAAGCTGTGCGGTCGTGGAGGTCTGGGTGTCATCATCCCATCGCTCGGGGACGAGGACGTCGGCGATATCGCCATACGCATCGTTCGCAGGTGGCGGCTGCGTCCAGTCGACGAAGTTCCGGTTCAAGTCGACGTTGTCCTCGTTCACGCGGCGAACCCACGAGAATCCGACCGGGTTCATCGAGTGGATCAGTACGACGCGGACGTCGGCCGGGCGTTGTGCAGCGCGTTCTTCGAGCCACCAGTGTTGCAGAGCGGAGCCGGCGTATCCCTCGACACCGTGTGTGCCCGAGACCACGAGGACGGTCGTGTCGGCATCGCTGGGTCCGAGCACGGCCACGTCGATCGCCAACTCTTCGCCCTCCCGGCCGGTGAGTGGGTGCACGGTGGTCCGGACGGTTGCTCCCGATCGCTCCGCGGCATCCAAGAAGCGCTGCCGGGCGACGGCGTAGGTGGCGTCGAGTCGGGGGGTGTCGATGTCGCTCTGGTCGGTCACGTCGACGACTCTGTCAGGTCGGCGCAGCAAACCGAGCAACCGGCGCGCCGTCTTCGACCCGAGCCGGCCCACGTCCGATGCGTAGCGTTCTCCCATGACGCTCAACCCGAACGCGATCGGCGCCACATCCGACCCACTCGAGGTCACCTGGACCTCCACCGACACCCTGCTCTACGCCGTGGCGATCGGTGCCGGCCACGAGGAACTCGCGTTCACCACCGAGAACTCGGCCGGCGTCGAGCAACACGTGTTTCCGACCTTCCCGGTCGTCGTCGGTTATGGCCGCGTGTCGGCGATGCGTGACATCGGCGAATTCGACCCGGCACTTCTCGTCCACGGCCAGCAGGCGATCACCCTGCATCGATCGATTCCGGTCGCCGGCACCGTCTCGTTGGTGGCGGAACTGACAGCGATGCACGACAAGGGCAAAGCGGCGGTGGTGGAGACGACCACCCGAGCGACGCTCGATGGAGAGCCGCTCTACGACCTCGTGTCGAGTGCCTTCATCCGTGGAGCCGGCGGATGGGGTGGCGATCGTGGCCCCAGCGGTCCGAAGAACGTGCCGCCGGAGCGCGAACCCGACGGCGTCGTCACGTATCGCACCACTCGAGACCAGGCCTTTCTGTATCGCCTGTGTGGTGATCGCAATCCATTGCACACCGATCCCGCGTTCGCTGCTCGTGGCGGATTCGACACGCCGATCCTGCACGGGTTGTGTACCTACGGCTTCACGGGGCGAGCGTTGCTGCACTCCGTGTGTGATGGCGACCCGGCGGCGTTCCGGCACATCGAGGGGCGCTTCGCATCACCGGTGTTCCCGGGCGAGACACTCACGGTCCGAACCTGGGTCGGTGACGGTGAGACCTTGTTCACCACGTCTGCCGGCAGCGGCGAGACCGAACGCGTCGTGATCGATCAGGGCCTGCTCCGTCACCGATGACGGGCAGGTCGGCGCGTCGTCAGCCGGTCGGCGGTCGGAGCGAGGTGCGAGTCGCACGCTGGAGACCGTCGCGCTCCCAGCCCTCGGACACGATGTCGTAGACACCGCGTCGCCACTGCGGGAGCAGTGCGATCGCTGCATCGCCCGGGCAGAGCGTGAAGGTCACACTGCGGTGTGGCGAGACGATCGGCGTCGTGATCGTGGTTCCGGCTCGGAACTTGTCCGAGCCGCGTGAGGTGAACGTGGTCGATGCACCCTCATGGGACCCGAGCCGGTGACGCTGGGTCAGCCAGGCGAGGGTGGCGACCAGCGACGACTGTGCTGCACGGGTCGGCGGGGCCGATTGGAAGTCGCCGAGGAGGCAGACGAGTTGTGAGAAGCCCTGGTTCCCGCCCGTTGCGTCGGCTCGTACGGGACCCTCGAGTGAACCGGCACGGCCTTCCCAAACGGATCCGTCGGGTCCGACGAAGAAGTTGTAGGCGACGTCGGCCCAGCGCTTCGAACTGCCGGTGTGAAACGCATAGATCTGACGGATCACGTCGCGCGGGTCACTGATCGAGTTCGGTGAGGCCGAGTGGTGGACGAGCAGGAAGCGCACGTCCTCGCCCGACAGTGGGCCCTTGGGCGCCAGGTCAGCGCCCCAATCGGCTCGGGGATGTATCACGAGACCCGATGCGACCTCGATCGGTTCGCTCGCAAGCGGCGGGGTGGGCGCTGGCTGCGCCGCAGCAGGCGCGGATGTGAACGGGTGATCGCCACAGCAGATCGCGACGGCGGCCGTGCCCGCCAGCCCCCGAAGAACGGCCCGTCTGCTGGTCGGCCGAGGCACGAGTCAGCTCGCGCACGCGGCAACGAGGTGCTCGACGACGGCGTCGAGCGCGACGTCCTCGCGATCACCCGAGCGTCGGTCTTTCACTTCGACGGTCGGTTCGTCGGCCTCGATGCCGCGCCCGCACACCGCGATGGTCGGCACGCCGATCAGCTCCGCGTCCTTGAAGCGAACGCCAGGGGAGACCTTGGCGCGGTCGTCGAAGAGGACGCGCAGGCCCTGGGCCTCGAGCTCGCCAGCCAGCTGTTCGGCGGCGCGGCGTTGGGGGCTGTCGTCTTTGCCGGCCATGATCAGGTGCACGTCGGCCGGCGAGATCTCGCGCGGCCACACGAGACCGATGTCATCGCAGTTCGCCTCGGCCACTGCCGCGAGACAGCGAGTGACACCCACACCGTAGGAGCCCATCGTGGGAGTGGTCGGCTTGCCGTCCTCGCCCTGTACCCAGAGGTCGAGGGCTTCTGCATACTTGCGTCCGAGCTGGAAGATGTGGCCGATCTCGATCCCGCGAGCGATCTCGACGTCGGAGCCACACGCAGGACACGCGTCGCCGTCGAGCACCTCGGCTGCTTCGATGACTCCGTCGGGGCGGAAGTCGCGACCGGCGGTGAGGTGGATGACGTGGCGGTCGTACTCGTCGGCGCCGGTCACCCATGCCGTGCCGGTGACGATGCGCGGATCGACCAGGTAGCGGATGCCCGAGGAGTTCTCGGATCCGAGTGCGCCGGGGCCGATGTAGCCCTTCTTGAGCGACGGGTACTTCTTGAAGTCGTCCTCGGAGAACGGTTCGGCCTCCGCTGGTGCGACAACAGCGTCGAGACGCTTCATGTCCACGTCGCGGTCGCCAGGAATGCCGATCGCGAGCGGCTCGACCGTGCCGTCAGGGTGTTTGAGGTTGACGACGAGGTTCTTCAACGTGTCAGCAGCGGTCCAGTCGCGTCCATCCGAACGCTTGGTGGCGTCATCAGCGTTGATGTGGTCGACGAGGGTCTCGATCGTGGGTGTCTTCGGCGTGTCATGGACGATCGCGTCGGCCAACCCGTCCAGGTCGATCGACGGGGGAACCGGTGTCGTGACCGCCTCGACGTTGGCGGCGTAGTCACACGACGTGCATCGGATGTAGGTGTCCTCGCCGACGTCCATGGGGGACAGGAACTCCTCTGACTTGGAGCCGCCCATGGCGCCTGACATCGCCGACACGATCACGTACGGGAGTCCGAGCCGGTCGAACAGCGAGATGTACGACGCTCGGTGTGCCGCGTACGAGTCGTCGAGTCCGTCATCGGTCAGGTCGAACGAGTACGAGTCCTTCATGACGAACTCGCGGGTGCGCAGCAGGCCCGCTCGCGGCCGCGCCTCGTCTCGGTACTTGGTCTGAATCTGGTAGATGGTGACCGGGAGGTCCTTGTACGACCCGGCGATGTCCTTCACCATCAGGGTGAACATCTCCTCGTGTGTCGGCGCGAGGAGAAAGTCGGCTCCCTTGCGATCCTGGAGCCGGAACAGGTTGTCGCCGTACTCTGTCCACCGCCCGGTCGCCTCGTAGGGCTCGCGAGGGAGGAGCGCGGGAAAGTGCACCTCCTGGAAGCCGGCGGCGTTCATCTCGTCGCGGACGATGCGCTCGACGTTGCGGTAGACCTCCCAGCCCAGGGGCAACCAGGAGAACCCGCCCGGCGCGGCACGGCGGATGTAGCCGGCTCGCACGAGGAGGCGATGGCTCGCGATCTCGGCGTCGCTCGGCGCCTCACGCAACGTCTTCAGGAACAGGTTCGACATGCGCAGCACGGCTGGGAACCTATCCGGTCCTCGACGCTGCGCTCCCCGTGCTTTCGAGGCGTCGAGCCCCGGTCAGACGCGCCGTCGACGCTTGTTCACCCGGACGTCGCCCGAATGCGTGATGCGGCACTCGCCGCCGAACCCGACAGGCGATCGAGCGCGGCCGCCGCGATGGAGCGTGCCCTGCCGTGGTCGTTTGCCGGTGGCGTCGGACGGAGTTTCTGTGCCCACCCCCAGTTGCCGTCGAGCTCGGTCGTGTAGTCACCGTGGCGCGCGACGAGAACGTCGAAGACTGCGCGGACCTGTTGGGCGGTGCGTTCCTCCTCCGGGATCGCCATCGTGTCGTCCAGGTCTTTCAACGAAGGGCTTGTTGCGTAGCTCCACTTGAGGTCATCGAACAGCAGCCATCCGCCAGGTGCGAGGAGCTGGTCGACGAGGAAGAACGCGAACCCGGTGACGTCCCAGACGTGGCCGCCATCGAGGAAGACGAAGTCGTACTGCGGACGTTCCTCTCGTTCCAGGAGGCGTTTGAGTTCCCAGGTGAAGCTCCGCTGAGCCAACACCACGTCGACGTGATCGCGAAGGTCGGTGCGTTCGAGCAGTTGGAACACGTTGGGATCGAGCTGTTCTGACTCGACCCGGTCCATCGTGGTCACGTGGCCGGATCCGAGTTCGTCGACGGCGGCGGCGAGGTAGCACGTCGACACTCCGTGGAACGCTCCGAGCTCGAGGACGCGGTGCGCCTTGGTGCTGACGATGTGGTCGTACACCTTCCGACCCGCTCGTCGACGCATGTGGGGGTGTCCGTCGACGACGTCGGCGACCGCTTCGAAGTCCATCGGCCCAGGCTCGCACATTCGGCCGGGACGCGAGCCGCCTGCGGGTGGCACGACGTCGTGGAAGCCCCGTCGTGGTGCCGTCGCCGCCTGAGCGAGTCGGCGAGCGTTTGGCGGGCGGCGCAGCGTGAGACCGAGGATCGCGCACGAGCGTCGCGACGGATCGCCCCTCCCTCAACCGTCGTTGGAACTGATATGGTCGAAGGCCACAAATTGGTTCGATTGATCCAAGGCGTGGGGCGTGAGCCTCACGCCTTGTTCTTTGAACCGGCAACGAACGAACACGAAGAGACCACGGGGAGGTGGTGGAACATGGCGACAGAACTCGAGCGAGTCTCCGACCTCGTCGAACCCATCACGTCTGACCTGGGTCTCGACCTCTACGACGTCGAACGGCGCGGCAAGACACTGCGCATCACGATCGATACCAAGCCGGGCTCAGAGGGTGGCATCAGCCTCGATGACCTGTCGCTCGCGACGCGTCTGATCAGCCGCGAACTCGATCACGAAGATCCGATCGCGAGCGCCTACACGCTCGAGGTCACGAGCCCTGGTCTGGAGCGTCAGCTCCGCACGCCGAAGCACTTCCAGCGCGAAATCGGCAAGGACATCACCGTCCGGCTCGCCGGTCATGCGGTCGTCGATGGTGAGCAACGACGTCTCGATGGTCGTCTCGTGTCGGCTGACGACACGTCCGCGACCGTGCTCGTCGACGATGGCGGCGAGCGCACCTTCCAGGTCGCCGATGTCGACAAGGCCCGCACCGTGTTCGAGTGGGGACCGAAGCCGAAGCCCGGCAAGGGTCCGGGCAACACGAAGACCAAGAACGCGTCGAAGAAGAAGCCGACGCAGAGCAACACACCGAAATCCCAGCAGCCGAAATCCGCCAAGAAGGAGCAGCACCAGTCGTGACCGATCTCGACATGCGCGAAGCCATCTCGATGCTCGCCGAGTCCAAGGGACTCACCGAGCAGCAACTCCTCCAGGTCCTCGTCGAGGCCCTCAAGTCGGCGTACAAGCGTCGTGATGACGCGGCCGACGAAGTCGTCGTGTCGGTCGATCCCGACACGATGGAGTTCTTCTACACCGCCTACGACATCGACGAGGACGGCAACTGGGTCAACGAGCGCGACGACACGCCGCGCAAGGAAGAGATGGGGCGCATCGCAGCGACGACGTTCCGTCAGGTGATGACCCAGGGCATCCGCCAGGTCGAGTCCGATCGCAAGTTCGAGGAATACGCGAACCGCGAGGGTGACATCGTCACCGGCATCATCCAACGCACCGACGCCCGGTACACACTGCTCGATCTCGGTCGAGCCGAGGCGCTGCTGCCGCAGGCCGAGCAGGTGCCGTTCGAGCGCCCGGCCCAGGGTGAGCGACAAAAGGCGTACATCGTCGAGGTGCGCCGGACGCCGAAGGGCCCCCAGATCGTCGTTTCACGCACGCACCCGGGTCTCATCAAGCGGCTGTTCGAGCTCGAAGTGCCCGAGATCGCCGACGGCATCGTCGAGATCAAGGCCTGCGCCCGCGAACCTGGTCATCGCACCAAGATCGCCGTCTGGTCGAACGACCACAACGTCGATCCCGTCGGGGCCTGCGTGGGCGCCCGCGGCGGCCGTGTCCGCATGGTCGTGAACGAGATGCGCGGCGAGAAGATCGACATCGTCCCCTTCTCCGAGGATCTGCCCGACTTCGTGGCCAAGGCGCTGTCGCCGGCGAAGGTCACCCAGGTGATCATCTCCGACGACGGCACCCAGGCCGACGTGATCGTGCCCGACCACCAGCTGAGCCTGGCGATCGGCCGCGAGGGCCAGAACGCGCGTCTCGCGGCGCGCCTCACCGGCGTGCGCGTCGACATCCGTTCCGAGACGCAGTACGCGGAGGGCATCCCTTCGGGCGGGCGCGACGAGGAAGACGTCGACTACGCCGATGGCCAGTGGGTCGCGAACACCGAGACCGGCGAGATGGAGTGGCATGCCAGCGACGGCACCGTCATCTCGGAGTCTGCGTGGCAAGACCAGCAGGCCGCAGAGGCCGCCGCCGCACGTCAGGCAGCACGAGACGCCGAGGATGCTGCCGACGCGGCTGCCGCGGCGGGTCTGCCGGTCGGCTCCCATGCGCCGCTCGACGACGTCGCCGCAGCGCCCGAGGGGTTCCCGATCAAGGGAAACACCGACTCGATGAAGTTCCACGAGCCCGACACGCAGTGGTACTCGCTCGCCGTCGCCGAGGTCTGGTTCGACACGGTCGAATCCGCCGAGGCGGCGGGCTACACGAAGGCGGGATCGGGCGATTGATCAACACGTGCCCGTCCGCAGCTGCATCGGCTGCCGTACGCGACGACCGCAGCCCGAACTCGTTCGGGTCACGCGGTCGGCGGACGGCATCGCGGTCGATGGCGCGAGCTGTGGTCGCGGCGCATGGCTCTGCCGTGACGTGGATGACGCTCGGACGGTCGTGGCCGAGTGCCTCGACCGAGCGATCTCCCGGGGCCAGTTCGCACGGGCATGGCGTGGCGCCGTCGAGCGTCACGAGGTCGAAGCTCTCCGTGACTCGCTTCGACGACCAGAACAACGCACCGACTGATCGGATCAGCGGTGAGGGAATGACGACAGGGAAAGGTTGAATCGACACGTGGCTGCGAAGAAGATCCGTGTTCACGAGCTCGCCAAAGAGCTCGGAATGACCAACAAGGAAGTGCTGGACCTCGCTGGCGCCGCAGGTGTCGCCGCGAAGGCGCCGTCATCCTCGCTGCAAGAGGCCTACGCCGACATGCTCCGTCGTCGCGCCGAGCGCGAGGGGCTCACCCGCGACGAGCAGCCCGAGGAACCGAAGCCGGTCAAGAAGGCTGCCGCGAAGAAGAAGGCCGCGACCAAGAAGAAGGCTGCCGCGAAGAAGGCGCCTGCGAAGAAGGTTGCCGCCGAGACGACGGCAACGAAGAAGGTCGTGTCGTCTGCAGACACTGGCACAGAAACCGACACTGGCACCGACACCGACACCGACACCGATGTCCATGTCGACGTCGACGCGGTCGAGCAGCCCGCCGCGCCGGCCGAGGCCGCCCCTGAGCCGCCTGCCGCCGAGGCGCCCCCTGCGCCCGCCCCAGCACCAGCTCCCGAGCCGGCGCCGGCCGCCGCTCCGGCTGCGCCTGCGCCACCGCCTCCTCCGGGCAAGGCACCGATCGGTACTGCCCCGACGGTCCCGCCGGAAGACACCGGTCCGTCCGCGGCCGACCTCGTGGTCCTCGCGGCTGAAGGAAAGCCGATTCCGAAGCAAGTAGCTCGCACCGAGCAGCCCGCGCCGGCCCCAGCACCGCCTCCTCCTCCGCCCGAGCCCCGTCGCAATGTGATCTCGAGCGCGCGTCCGAGCGCTGACGGTACGCCGCCCAAGGAAGCGACCGTGCCGGTGCCGACCGACCCCGCGCCCGCGTCACCTGCTGCACGCGGTCCGGTCAGCCCGTCCGGTAAACCGGTTCCGCCGCCCCCGGGTGGTGCCAAGCCGTTGTCCCCGTCGGGCAAGCCGATTCCGCCACCTCCCGGCTCGTCGCGCCCTGCGACCCAGAACCGCCCCGGTGGCGGCGGTGGTGGCTATCGCGGTGGACCCGGGGGCGGCGCTCGCCCCGGTGGTGGCCCCGGTGGGCCGCGCCCAGGAGGCGCTGGTCGCCCCGGCGGCGGCCGCAGGCCCCCGCGTCGCACCGGTCGCCGTCGGCGTCGTCGCGACCAAGACGATCTGCAGCCCCAGGCAACGCAGTACACGTCGTCCGATGTTCCCGTTCCCGACGGCGAGATCATCATCGAGCGCGGCGTGTCGGCACAGGAGTTCGGTCCCAAGCTGAATCGTACGTCCGCTGACGTCTTGCGCTTCCTGCTGACCAACGGCGAGATGGTCACCGCGACCATGTCGCTCGCGGACGAACAGATGGAGCTCTTCGCCCTCGAAGTGGGCGCCGAGATCCTGATGGTCGAGCCGGGCCAGCAGGAAGAAGTCGAACTGCAGAAGCTGTTCGACGACTCCGATGACGACGAGAACCTGCAGCCGCGTGCGCCGGTCATCACCGTCATGGGCCACGTCGACCACGGCAAGACCACGCTCCTCGACCGCATCCGCGGTGCGAACGTGGTCGATGGCGAAGCCGGTGGCATCACGCAGCACATCGGTGCCTACCAGGTCCACAACGACGCCGGCTCGGTGACGTTCCTCGACACCCCGGGCCACGCTGCGTTCACGCAGATGCGTGCTCGCGGTGCCGACGCGACCGACATTGTCGTGTTGATGGTCGCCGCTGACGACGGACTGATGCCCCAGACGATCGAGGCGATCAACCACGCTCGCGCCGCCGAGGTGCCGATCGTGGTCGCTGTCAACAAGATCGACAAGGAGAACGCAGATCCGCAGCGCG